>CAKUEU010000035.1 GCA_934646865.1 uncultured Collinsella sp.
TTGGGGGTAAAGACGGCGCAGTTGATCTTAAAGTAGCGCTCGGCGATGGCGTCGAGCATCTCGTCGACCGTCTCGCCGGACTCGTCGACCAGGTCCTTGTAGTAGCGCGAACCCGTGCAGGACTCCTCGCCCACCACGATGCCGCCAGCCTTCTCGATCAGGTTGAACAGCTTCCAGTTGGGCACAGCCATGGGCGTGCCGGTGTACAGGATGCGCTTGGTGCCCTTGGGCGCCACGCCCTCACCATTGGCGGCGCGCTCCTCGCACTCGGCAGCCATGTCGTTGATGGCGCCGGTCAGGCGCGGCGTGTCGTCCATAAAGGCAGCCTGCACGGTCAGCAGGCTATCGAGGCCGCTGATGGGCGCCGGGTCGGCGGCACGGGTCGCAGCCAGACGCTGCAGGGCGCGGCGCTTCTCGTTAACGACGTGGATGGCAGCCTTCAGGCGCTCGGGCGTGATCTTGACGCCGCACTCTTCCTCGATCTTGGCAGCGAGCTTTTTGACCTCGGCCTTCCAGGTCACGAGCGTCGACTCGTCGTGCACGTTGGGGATATCCATGACGTACATGTTCTTTTGCGTGGCAAAGAACTCATAGGCCTTCTTCTTGCCGTCGCAAGTGTTCTCGCCGACTACCAGGTCGCTCGACTCGATGTAGGGACAGACCTCGCCCAGCTTAAAGCCAGCAAAGCTCTTGATGAGCGGACAGGTGTTGCGCGGCAGATGCTCCTCGACCTTGTCCGTTGCCCAGCCGGCACCAGAGCACAGGCCCACGGGAATACCATCGCACGCAAGCACAATTTCCTCAGGCACATAGACGCAGAACGAGCCGACGATCTTGGTGGCCTCGCCGGCCTCCTTCTTGTCGAGCATCTCCTTAATACGGCCGCTGTGGATATTGGTGGCGACAAAGTCCAGGTAGGACGTGGACTTGGGGCGATTGTTCTGCGTCAGGAACATATCCCCGTACATCTGGCCCACGGCGCCCAGCAGCATGTCGTGGTCGGCAAGATTCATGCCGAGGCTCTCCCACATCGGATGGAAATCAAATTCTTCAGCCATGGCGGTTCCCCTCTCGAACCAAAAATGAATAGCTACGGTATTGCTGCACGGTGGGTGGCGAAAACCCAGCCGCGCGTAAACCCGGAATTTTGGGGAACCTGCTTTGCGGTTGATGATTTAGTTGTGCGTCGTCTCTCCCGGAGCCGTGAACATACCTGCTCATATGCGACTCCGAGCCATATAGAGGGCGCGCGCGGCAACGCGACGCGAATATGTCTTCTGCGGCATCGGCCCGCCCTCCTTTTCTCGTCGAAGGTAACTATATCAACGGTCGTCGTCCAGACGAATACCGCCGACACGCGTACGACAGCATCGGGATGCGAGTATCTCGCTGACTGATAAATAATTATCAGATTAATAAGGTTTTGTCATCCCCGATTCGGCGAATGGCAGCCCGTTAAGGACCCGGGCGGCCAAGGAACCAATCCCCCGACCGTACCGCACGCCGCGCTACCGGCAAACCAGATGAATCCTGCTCGCGTCGAAATGCATGCGCAGGGTCTCCCCCGCCTGCGGCAACTCCTCGACAGGCACACTCACCTTGTTGACCTTCCACTGCAGGCGCGTCGGTGCGTCGGCACGTGGCACATCCAGCAGCACCAAGCGCTCAAAACGCGAATCGCTCACGCGGGCCACGTGCAGGTCGTAGCTGTTGCGACCACGCTCGGCACGGTTGTCCACATGGAAGTAGCTCGCGCGGATGCCCAGATATGCCACGTCATCGGGCACCTCGCGGCCCACATTGAAGGTCATGCCCCAGTCCAGGGCTTCAACTTCCTGAGGCCCGATCTTGCGCGCGCGGCTCGTGTTCTTGCAGCCCGTCAGGCGCAGCGCAGCCAAGGTTTGCGGCCGGCGGACCACGTCCTCGACGGAACCGATCTCCTCCACATGCCCGTTGTGCATCACACAGATGCGCTCGCACAGGCGACATGCCTCATCGATATCGTGGCTCACGTACAGCACGGTGCGGTTGCAGACATCGAACAGGTCGAGCATGTTTTGCTCAAGCGCGCTCTTGAGATACGCATCGAGTGCGCTCATGGGCTCGTCGAACATGAAGATGCCCGGGTGCGCCGCCACCATGCGGGCAAGCGCCACACGCTGCTGCTGGCCGCCCGAAAGTCGCGCGGGATAGCGGTCGGCAAAGTCGGCCAGGCCAAAGATACCCAGATAGCGTTCGGCAAGCTTTTTGCGCGCTGCGGCGTCGCCGGCATCCTCAACGCCGGCACAAACGTTATCGGCCACCGTCATATTGGGAAACAGCTGATAGTTTTGGAACAGCAGGGCGCACTTGCGTTCCTGGGGCGACAAGTTGATGCCCGCGGCAGAGTCGAAGAAGGTCACGCCATTGACGACGATCTTGCCCTCATCGGGCGTCTCCACGCCGGCGATGCAGCGCAAGGTACAGCTCTTACCGCATCCGGAGGCGCCAAGCAGCGCCACCCGCTCCTCGCCGGCTTCCAGCTGAATGTCGAGGGTAAAGCCGGGATAGCGCTTTTTGATATCCAGAACGAGCGACATGGCCTATCGACCTCCCTTCGCGACCGCATCGTCACGCATAAGCTCGGCCAACGCTTCGCGATCGATACGCAGGGCATCGCCACCGACGGGGTCGAGCGAATCGCCCTGACCGACAAGCTCCTTGGCCTGTTTGCGCTCCGCGCGGGAGAGACCCCGCTCGCGGTACTTTTGCGAATGCGCCGTGTACATGTTGATGAATAGGATGACCAAGAAGCTGAAGACGATCACGACGACGACCCAAAAGAGCGCCACCGACGTATTGCCGCCCATCCACTCAAAGTAGATGGCGATGGGAATGGTCTGCGTAATGCCGGCATAGTTGCCCGCGAAGAACAGCGTGCAGCCAAACTCGCCCATGGCGCGGGCAAAGGCGAGCACCGTGCCGGCGGCAATAGAGGGCCAGCCGAGAGGCATCATGAGCTTGGTAAAGATGCGTCGCTCGGACCAGCCCAGCGTGCGCGCTGCATCGAGCATCTGTGTGTCGAGGCTCTCGAAGGCGCCGAGTGCCGTACGATAGACGAGCGGGAACGACACCACCACGGCAGAGATCACCGCCGCGGGCCACGTAAAGACAATCGAGATGCCGTGCGCGATCAGCCACTGGCCCACCCCGGTCGAGCGGCCGAACAGCATAAGCAGCAAAAAGCCGCAGACCGTGGGCGGCAGCACCATAGGGATGGTAAAGACCGAATCGAGCAGGCCCTTCACGCGGCTCGTGGTGCCCATGGTCTTCCACGCGGCAAACAGGCCCAGCGCAAACGCGATCACCAAGGCGAGACCGCTCGTCTTGATGGACACCCAAAACGGGCGGTAGTCAATACTGCCAAAGAAGGTCGCGGCGCGCTCCGCTAGCGAGGGCGGCTCCGTCGTCGAGACACTCGCATACGGCACCAAGGCGGCGTTATCGCTCCACAGGGCTCCGTCACCCAGATTGAGCCCGGGGTTTGCGGCGTCCGCGGCATTCACGACGGTGTAGTAGTCGCCGTCATCGCCCTTCACCTTAAACAGATAACGGTAATCGCCCTGTACCAGCTCATTGTCCGAGGTAAACACCCACTCGAGCTTGGAGTCCTCCAGCAGCGCGCCTCCCATGGAGTGAGACTTATCGAGCCCCGCGAGCATCTTCTTGAGCGCCTTTTGGTCGGAGGCATTTGCGATATCGAGGCCCGCTTCCTTGGCGGCATGCGCATCGACCCACGCCACGATGCTCGTAGGCGTGGTCACCGTTACGAGCGACGTCTTTCTGTAGATGGGAAAACGATAACCCTCGGGCTGATCGGCAAACGAGCGGGCCGTGCCCTTGGCGTTGCGCTCAAAGGCGTTGAGGCCAAAATCGACACCATCGATAAGCGCAGAGTCCTCTGTCGCTTGGCGTCCGTCGGCAGTGGCAAAAAGCGCCTCGGCACAAGCAACTCCGGGCAGTGAGGTAAACGCAAAGAGAACCGCCGCCAGCGCAGCGAGCAGGCGAATCGTTTTCCTTGACACGGGCGACTCCTCAAACAAAGGGTAACGACGCGCAGGCACGCCGCTTCAATCTAAAAAGGGCGGGCGATCGCAAGAACGCCCGCCCTCAAGCATATCGTTATGCAGCGCTCTTCTGCACTACTCGGAAAGCTCAAAGCCGTACTTAGCCCAAATCTTCTGCGCCTTCTTGTTAGACAGGCAGAAGTCGATGAACGCCTTGGCCTCGTCGGCATGCTCGGAGCTCTCGGCCACGGCACCCGGGTACACAATGGGCTTGTGCGAATCCTCGGGGCACACGAAGGCCTCCTCGATGCCGTCGTAGCGGTAGATGTCGGAGCTGTAGACAAAACCTGCCACGCAGTCGCCCGTGGACACGTAGGCGGCAGCGGTGCCGACCTTATCGGCCAGCGCGACCTTGTCGGCAATCTCGGGCGCGTACTCGCCGTCGTCGCCCTCGGTGCCGGTGTAGAGGTCGACGGAGGCCAGCGCCTGGTTGGCGTACTTGCCGGCCGGAACGGTCTTGGCGTCGCCGATGGCGATCTTGCCGTCCAGGTTCGCGACGTCGGCGATGGCCTCGACCTTGGTGTCGGAGCCCTCGGCGCGAATGATCACGAGGTCGTTGACGAACATGTCCTCACGGGTGTCGGTGTCGACGAGCTCGGCGGTCTCAGCGTCATCCATGGTGCCCTTGGAAGCGGTGATGAGCACGTCGACAGCAGCGCCGGCCTTCATCTGCTCGACCAGGTCGCCAGAGGCCTTAAACTGCGTGTCGGCAAAGGTTGTGCCGGTCTGGTCGGTGTAGAGTTCCTGGACCTCGGGAAGGGCCTTCTCGAGCGAGTTGGCGGCGAAAATCTGCAGCTCGACGGCCTTCTTCTTAGAGGAGGACTTGACAGAACCGGCGTCGGAACCAGCAGAGTCGGACTCCTTGTTACCCGAGCAGCCAGCAAGGCCAAGGCCGGCGGCAGCAGCGGCAGAAAGCGAAACGAAACCGCGGCGAGAAACCATATCGAACATATTGAACCCTTTCGGACCTTGTGCCCGGGCACCCCACCGCAGGCTTTATTCTGTAATCAGATTATACTTCAGCGCGAATAATGACAGCGAGAAATTATTCTCGCATGAGAATAAATTTTCAGATTACGACACGCATCGACTTCACCTCGGCATCAAGCAAAAAGGCGGAGCAACCGTTCGGGTCACTCCGCCGCAGGTGAAACACTTATTTGGCGTGTCCGCCGCCCGCCGTCATCTGTGCCGCGTGCTCCAGCTGGTCGGCAATCGCCTCCCAGCTTTCGCGGGCTGCCTTGGTGGATCCGGGAAAGTTTACGACAAGTGTATGACCGCGTTGCATGCACACGGCGCGCGACAGCATCGCGCGGCGCGTCTTGGTCATCGAGTACGCGCGAATCGCCTCGGCAATGCCCGGCACATCGCGGTCGCAGACGGCACGCGTCGCCTCGGGCGTCACGTCGCGCATCGAAAGTCCCGTGCCGCCGCAGGTAAGCACAACATGGGCATGGCGCTCGTCGGCAGCGTCCACGATAGCGGCGCCGATCTCGTCGACGTCGTCGCGCACAACCACGTGCGAGGCTACCGTCCAGCCCTGAGCCGCAATGAGTTCCTCGAGCGCGGCTCCGGCCTCATCCTGGGCAAGATCGCGCGTATCCGAACACGTCACGATCGAAATCTTCAACTCCATAGCGCTCCTCCTAAAGCACGGTGCCCTCGGGCAAGTCGACGCGGACGACATCCACGACATCGCCCGGCTCGAGCTCGCACGGGCCCTCGTTAATGCGCAGCAGACAATTCGCGCGCTGCATCGTGCCAAGCAGCGCCGAATTCTGGCTCTTGGCCTCAGTCACCATAAGCTCGCCGGTCTGGGCATCGCGCGCAACCGTGGCGCGGTCATAGAATCGACGGTCCTGGCGCTTCTTCACTCCGTGTGTCAGCATTGCCTGTTGCACAGGACGCGCCCCCTCGGCAAAGCCGCGCATCTTACGAATCGCCGGGCGCGCGAGCACCTCAAAGCCCACGTAGGCCGCCGCCGGATTGCCCGAAAGCCCCAGGTACGGCTTGCCGCCGAGCAGGCCAAACGTGATGGCCTTACCAGGACGCATCGAGATGCGATCGAACAGGACCTCGCCCTCGCGCTGGACCAGCGCCGTCACGTAGTCGTAGTCGCCCGCCGAGGCCCCGCCGCTCGTAATGACAAAATCGCACTCCCGTACGGCACGATGCACGAGTTCGGATATCGCCTGCTCGTCGTCGGGCGCAATGCCATAGAAGACAGGCTCGGCACCGGCATCGAGTGCCTCGGCCATCAACGCCGAGGAGTTGGAATCGCGAATCTGGCCACGCGCCGGAAGCTCACTTGGAGCAACCAGCTCCGTGCCCAGCGAGATGATGCCCACGCGCGGTGCGGCGTGCACCTTCACGCTCGCGTACCCGGCGCTTGCCAGCAGGCCCGCACCAGCCGGCGCCACAACCTCACCGGCACGCATCACGACGTCGCCGGCATGGGCTTCTTCGGCAGCAGAGCGAACGTTCTCCCCCACCTTAGCCGGCGCCGAGAAGCGGACGTGCGAGCCCTCGTTGCCATCGCCGTCGAGCACGTCGACGATCTCGTACTTCACCACGGCATCGGCGCCCTCTGGCACCGGCGCGCCCGTCATGATACGGACCGTCTCGCCCGCGCCGATCGTGCCCTCAAACACATGACCCGCTGCCTCGTGCCCGACAACGGAAAGCGTCACCGGAGTATCGCCGGTGGCCGCACCAAGGTCGACGGCGCGCACGGCATAACCGTCCATGGCGCTGTTGGCAAATGGCGAGATGTCGATATCGGCCACAGCATCCTCAGCCAAAGGAAGACCCGCCGCCTGCCATACGGGAATCTCGACAACCCTGGTCGGACTCACATGTGACAAGACAATTGCCTGCGCGTCCTCCAACGGAATGAGCTTCTCTGCCATATGCACCTCTTACAGATCGCGGCGCGTAAGAAGGGCGCCGATTCTTTATGTTTTATTCAGTATAATCCCCCGCCGCTCAACCGTGAGACGGCCTGCACTCGCGAATACACCTGTCGGTTACAGGGCACGAAACAGAACCGAAACCAACCCACCGGCTTGACGCGTTTGTCACGCTCTATAATGCTTGCGTTGTAACCAAAGAAGAGGACACCATGGCTTTTACCGACACATCAGACAGCGAAAGCGAAGAGCAAGACAATTCCCTGCCGCTCGATGAGGGAGGCTTCTTCTCCCTGAATGACGTCATCATGGCCGGCAGGCATCAGCTCACCCGCTCTGAGCATCTCTTGGCCGCCGACACGCGCCGGAACGCCCGCAATCTGCTCGCGAGCGCCAAGCTGCTCGTGCTCGTCGTGATCGTCTCGCTCGCCATGGGTGTTGCCGCCTGGGCATTTTTAGCCTCGCTGAACATCGCGACCGACTATCGCGAGCACCATGCGTGGGTCTACGCCCTGCTCCCCGTCGTGGGTGTCGCCACCGCATGGGTGTATAAGAACCACGGCCTTGCCGCCAAACGTGGCAACAACCTGGTCATCGATTCCGCCCTGGGAACCCGCCTCATCCATGCCCGCATGGCCGTCCTCACCTTTGTCTGCTCCACGCTTACGCACCTGACAGGCGGCTCGGCCGGACGCGAGGGCGCTGCCGTGCAGATTGGCGGCACCATCGCCAGCAACATCTCAAACCTCGCCCATCTTAAAAAGCACGACCATCACGACCTCATGCTCGCCGGCATCTCGTCTGCCTTCGGTGCCGTGTTCGGCTCACCCCTCGCCGGCGCCTTCTTTGGCATGGAGATGTGCTTTATCGGCAAGATCGACTACACCGCCGGCATCTACTGCCTGGTCGCCTCGTTTACCGGCTACTTTACGTCGCTTGCCCTGGGCACCGAGTACGAGGCGAACATCATCGCCAGCGTCCCCGATATGACACCCCGAACGGTCGCCATCGTCGTCGTCAGCGCCATCGTGTTCGGTCTAACCGCACGCCTCTTCGCCTGGTCGGTTCGAACCGTCAAGAGCCTCTACGGCCGCTTTATTACCAACTATCTTGTTCGCGCCCTCGTGGGCGCACTCGTGGTGCTCGCAGCTTACGCGGTGCTCGATGCTTGGAAGTACGCCGGCCTTGCCACCTGGCTCTCGGGCGCCGGTTTCGCCGGCAATACGACCCTCGCCGACGCCGCCATCAAGCTGGTCGTGACGGCGCTCACTCTGGGTGCCGGCTTCCAGGGCGGCGAGGTCACACCGTTGTTTGGCATCGGAGCTGCGCTTGGCGGCTGGATCGGCTGCCTCACCGGCATCGACCCCAGCTTTCTGGCGGCCCTCGGCATGCTCGGCGTGTTCTGCGCCGGCCTCAACGTGCCCATCACTACCTGCATGATGGCCATCGACCTGTTCCACGGCACAGCAGCCGGGTTCTTTGTCATCGTTGCGTTTATCAGCTATCTTGCCGGCGGCCACCGCGGCGTTTATCCCGCGCAGCGCATTATCTCGCCCAAACGCCGTTCGCTCATTGTGGACGAGGGCGGCACGGTGGCAGAGGCTATCGAGCGTCACAACGACCTGATAGAGTAGATGCAGTAAACGCCGCACGGTCACAATCGGGGCAACATAACCCGAACGCGACCGCATCGTCACGCCATACGCCGGGAGTCGCCCCATGCACGCAACAGATTTTGGTCGCACGCTGATCATCGCCAATCCCGCCGCCCAGTCGGGCGCGGCGCGCGAAGTGGCCGAGCGCCTGCAGCGCTTTTTGGACATGACCGCGCGCTCATCCCAGTTTGACCTGGTGCTGACCGAGCGCATGGGACACGCCAAAGAACTTGCCGCGCAGGCCCAGGGCTACCGCACGGTTATCGCACTCGGAGGCGACGGCGTGATCCACGAGGTCGTCAATGGCTTGATGACGCAAGAAGAGGCAGCCCGACCGGCGCTTGCCGTCCTGCCTGTAGGCTCCGGCAACGATTTTGCCCAGACGCTCGGCATCGACGATTTCTCCGGTAAGGACTTTGGTGCCCTGCTCACCTGCGAGCTGCAGCGTCAGGACATCGGGCGCATTCGCTCATGGAACCCCGCAAGCGGCAGCGGCGAGGCGGCCGTCGAGTATTACGACCAGACGCTCTCCGTCGGCATTGACGCCGCCATCGGCCTGGGCACCACCGAGCTGCGCAAGAAGACGGGACTTACCGGCGCTCCGCTCTATACCCTTTCGGGCCTGGAGCAGTTTGGGCTGCGCTATCGCAACTACCCCATGACGGTTAGCTTTGACGGCGCGCCCGCCGAGCGCGTGCGGGCGATTATCATGGCCATCCAGCTGGGCCCCACCTATGGCTCGGGCTATCGTATCTGCCCCGACGCCGACCCCTGCGACGGTATCCTCGACGTTTGTTACGCATGCGGTCCCGTGCCCCGTGCAGTCGCCCTGCCCATGTTCCTTTCAGCCAAGGATGGCCACCACACCAAGCTGCCGCCGGTGCGCATGCGCCGCTGCCGCCATGCCGAACTCACCTTCGAGGAGCCCAACTACCCCATCCAGGCCGACGGCGAGCCCATCGTCGCCTCACGCATCGAGGTCGACATCCTCGCCAGCGCCCTCCAAGTCTGGCGCCCCACCCGCTAGCCCCCATAAGTTGCGGTGAAATAGGGACTGTTTGCGGCTTGGAGGCCAAACAGTCCCTATTTCACCGCAACTTAGAAGGGGATCAATCTTCGCTGTCCGGCTTGCGGCGGTTTGCCTTTTTGATGGCGTTGAAGTGCTTGTCGTTGAGTCTGCGCTGGCGCGAGCGTTGGGGCACTTTGGTCTTGACGCGACGGCGCGGCGGACGGCCGCGACGTTCAAGCTCTGCCTTCAACTTGCGCAGGCAACTCGCACGATTCTGAAACTGGCTGCGGCTCTCGCGCGCCGTCACGACGATCCCCGTAGGCACATGCTTCATGCGCACGGCAGAGTCCGTCGTATTCACGCCCTGACCGCCCGGACCCGTCGCGCGAAACACCTGCACCTCGCAGTCACGCGCCAGCTCCTCGGCCGACATCTCGGCAAAGCGCGCACACTCGCGCCAACTCATCTTGTTCTCGTCCATTCCAACACCTCCCCTCAAACAAAAAATGTGACAAAGGGACCGTCCCTTTGTCACATCGCATGCGAATCTTATATGCCGCGCGATTAGGCGAAGGTGATCTCGCCGTTCTCGCAGTCCATATCGGCGATACGGGCCAGGCTCTCAACGCGGAAACCGCGCTCGCGGAGCTTGTCGCCGCCGCCCTGGAAGCCCTTCTCCACGGCAATGCCAATGCCAGAAACCTCTGCGCCCGCAGCCTCGCAGATCTTGATAAGGCCTTCGAGCGCGCAGCCGTTAGCCAGGAAGTCGTCGATAATCAGGACCTTGTCGCCCTCGGACAGGAAGCGCTTACCCACGATAACCGGATACTCCTTTTGCTTGGTAAAGGAGTAGATAGTCGTGGCATACTGCTCGCCGTCGAGGTTGATGGACTGGGCCTTCTTGGCAAAAACAACCGGCACGCCACCAAAATGCTGGGCCGCGATGCAGGCCATGCCAATGCCCGAAGCCTCAATCGTCAGGATCTTGTTGATCTCGACGCCCTCGAACAGACGGGCCCACTCGGCGCCCATGTGGTCGAACAGCTCAACGTCGCACTGGTGGTTGAGGAAGGCATCAACCTTAAGGACGTTACCGGCCTTTACGATGCCGTCACGGCGAATACGATCCTCAAGCTCCTGCATGGCGCAACCCTTTCTCGCGGCAATGATTCCGCGCGATGAACAAACGTTGCACGATAGTCTACCACGGACCGACCCCCACCCGCCCCACAAGCCCTATCGCACTATAAAGCCGCAAGACCAGTCAATTTGGGACGGGGCTCTTTTGACTACCTTTATGAGCCCTTTTCCTTCGTTCCCCACGGATTTGCGGAGGATGCTCGCCACGAAATCGGCCCATTTACTACGTTTAACCTGACACCCCTGTCCATACCCCCGATTCTCAAAAACCGGCAGGCTCTCTACCTGCGCTTTTGTTTTTAGCGAATGCGTCATGGTTTGAGGTGCACAGTTAAACGTAGTAGATGGGCGTGATTCTTGGCAGGCGACTCGCGAACACGCTAATGCCGGATGCGCGTCCTCACCAAACGTACCAATGTGAGCGCAAAGCCCACGGTAGCAACGGCCATCAGCACGTAGAACACCGAACGGAAACCAAAGAGGAACACATCCGAACGGCCCGCCACATAGCTCGTGACCGTCTTACCCATTACCGCGCTCGTCTGTCCATACAGGATGCGCGACGCCGCCGTAATACCCAGCGCTATGCCCGCATAGCGCGCCAAGCTGCCCAAGCTGCCCGCAAAGCCAAGCGCCTCACGCGGAGCCGAACCCATATACAGCGAATTATTGGGACTCTGGAAGATCGACGTGCCGCACGACATAAACGCGACGCAGCACACGATCATCAAGATGGAAGAGTGCTCGTCAAGCGTGCTCACCGCAAAGAGACCGCACACGTACACGCCCAGGCCAACGGCCGTGGGCGCTTCACAACCAACACGGTCGGACACCGAGCCCGAAAGCGGGCCCACAAAGGCATTCACGACCGGCATCGCCAAAAACAACAGGCCGGAGATATCGGAGCTAAAGCCGTGGGCATCCTGAAAGTAGAACGGCAGCACAAACTCGGAGGCACCGATACCCACGAACACGATAAGCATGCAAGCCAGGTTAATCGTGAAAGCCGAGCTCGCAAAGCAGCGACGCGCCGCCTCTGTCAACGGCATAGGGCGTTCGCCAGCCTCCGGCTTGACATGCGGCAGCGTGTAGAGTCCCACGATAAACGAGATGACGCCAATGGGAAGGTTGATGAGGAAGATGCTCTCCCAGGGAAAACTTGCCACGAGTACGCCGCCGAGCACGGGGCCGCACATCATGCCAAGAGCCACAAAGGTCGCCAGAATGCCCATGGCACGACCGCGCTCACGCGCCGGAAACGACTCGGTGATGATGCCCATATTGTTGGCCATCGCGGCGGCACAGCCAATGCCCTGCACGATACGCGCCAAGATAAGCACCTCGAGCGAAGCCGAAAGCCCGCAAAGCAGCGAGCCACCCGTAAAGACGATCACACCAAGCTGGAACACATTCACCTTGCCGCGTACATCGCCCAAGCGGCCAAACGGCAGCATGGCGACGCACGTCGCGAGCAGATACGCCGAGCTCACGAGCTGAATGCGGTCGAGACCCACACCCAGCTCCTTTTGCATCACCGGAAGCGCCACCGTCACGATGCTCGCATCCAGACACGCCATAAAGGTCATGACGAGCACGGTGAACAGAATCGCCCATTTATTCTTACCGTGGGTGTCGCCCTCCAGGGCAATGTGTTCGCGGCGCAGCTGCTCGGCAGTTTTCTCCATATATATCCTTTCTATCGTGCAACGCAAAAACGGGACCTCAATCGCCTACAAACGGTCACGATCGGGGTCCCGCCTACGGAATCGGAACTATGAGGACGTCGTCAGCCGAAAAGCCGTCCCACGCCTCGCACGCACGCTAGCCTAGCACTGCGCGAGCGCCTGCTCAAGGTCGGCAATCAGATCGGCCGTGTCCTCCAAACCGCACGACAGGCGCACCATGTCGGCGGAGATACCGCAGGCAATGAGCTCCTCATCGTTCATCTGGCGATGCGTGGCGTTTGCCGGGTGCAGGCAGCAGGTGCGCGCATCGGCTACATGCGTGGCAATCTGGGCGAGTTTGAGGCTCGCCATAAAGGTCTCGGCCGCCGCACGACCACCGTTAAAGCCAAAGCTCACGACGCCGCACGTACCGTTGGGCATGTACTTCTGAGCCATGTCGTAGTACTTGTCGCCCTCAAGGCCCGGATAGCTCACAAAGCGCACCTTGGGATGGCTCTGCAGGAACTTGGCAACGGCCAGACCGTTCTCGCAGTGACGCGGCATGCGTACATGCAGGCTCTCAAGCGAGCTGTTCAGGAAAAACGCCGCCTGCGGGTTCTGCATGGGGCCAAGGTCGCGCATAAGCTGTGCGGTGGCCTTGGTAATGAAGGCGCCCTCGCGGCCGAACTTCTCGGCATAGGTTACGCCGTGGTAGCTCTCGTCGGGCGTGGTGAGACCCGGGAATTTGTCGGCATGGGCCATCCAGTCAAACTGACCGTGGTCTACGATCACGCCGCCGATATAGGCCGCGTGGCCGTCCATGTACTTGGTGGTGGAGTGCGTCACGATGTCGGCGCCCCACTCAAAGGGACGGCACATCACGGGCGTCGGGAAGGTGTTGTCAACCATCAGCGGCACGCCGTGGTCGTGCGCGGCCTTGGCAAAACGCTCAATGTCGAGAACGGCCAGTGCGGGATTAGCAATGGTCTCGCCAAAGACGAGCTTGGTGTTGGGCTGGAACGCGGCCTCGAGCTCCTCGTCGGTGCAATCCGGGGCAACAAACGTGCAGGTCAGGCCCATGCGACCCATGGTATGGGCGAGCAGGTTGTAGGTACCGCCGTAGATGGCAGAGCTCGCGACCACGTGATCGCCCGCACCGGCCACGTTAAAGATTGCGAGGAAGTTCGCGGCCATGCCCGAGCTCGTGAGCATCGCGGCGGTGCCTCCCTCCATCTCACAGATCTTGGCGGCAACCAAATCGCACGTGGGGTTCTGCAGACGACTGTAGAAGTAGCCCGACTCCTCCAGGTCGAACAGCTTGCCCATGTGTTCGGACGTGTCGTACTTCCACGTGGTGGACTGATAAATAGGCACCTGGCGCGGCTCCGCATCGCCCGGACGATAACCGCCCTGAACACACGTGGTACCGATAGTCTGCTCGCTCATATCTAGCTCCCTTGCTCGGGTTTTGTTTTCATTCGGTTCACGATACCGCTACCTCGCACCCCTCTCAACCCATTCCCCAAGTGGGTAATGGGACAAAGTAATCGGGTTTATTTGTCCCAAAACTTAAGAAAGTGTTCGATAGCGAAATACAATGCGATATGCGTTGGGCTCTCGATGAGCAAAAGCGTCGGCAAGGGTACCATAGGCGGGTACACCGTGACCAAGGAGACGCTCATGAAACAGATTGATACCACCCAGCTCGATACCGCCGCCTGCCAGGCTCAGGCTGCCGAATACCACGCCCGCGGCTTTAACTGCGCGCAGGCCGTCGCCTGCACGCTCGCACCCGCTGTCGGACTCGACCCCGAGACCGCTTTTACGCTCACCGAGGGCTTCGGTGCCGGAATGGGCGGGATGACCGAGACCTGCGGCGCCATCTCGGGCGCCGTGGCCGTCATGGGCTTTGTGATGAGCGATGGCATGGAAAACCCCAAGACCAAGGGGCAGACCTACAAGCTGTCGCGTGAGATCGCCAAACGCTTTGGCGAGAAGAACACGACGACCATCTGCGGCACGCTCAAGGGCATTGGCTCGGACCAGGGCCCGCTCCGTAGCTGCCCCGGCTGCATCGACGATGCCGTCGAGATCGCCTGCGACGTGCTGAAGCAGCTCGCCGAATAAACGACAACAACAAAAATGCGACGGCCGGCGCGCCTGGGATATCCCATGGCACGCCGGCCGTCGCCGTTAAAACTCGGCAAACTCGGGAGTGCCGACCTCGATCTCCTCGCGGCCAGCCATAAGCTCGCGCATCTTAGTGCAAAACGGCTCCTGCTCCCCCGCCTTAAACACCAAATGAAGTGTCACAGCGTCCGCGTAGTCAGTGTCCGAAACCTTGGCGCCCGAGTCCTGTGCCAAACGAAGTACTTGCTCATACTGCGGATAGGCCACATGTACGTCAACGGGCACGACACTTGTCATCTCGACGATCTGCCCGGCCTGCTGGGCCGCAGCCACCGCCGCCTGTGTCGCCGCCGTATAGGCGCGCACCAGACCTCCGGGCCCCAACAACGTGCCGCCAAAATAGCGCGTCACCACACAGCATACGTTTTTGAGTTCCGCACCACGAAGCACCTCGAGCGTCGGCATGCCGCTTGTACGGCTCGGTTCACCGTCATCGCTCTGGCGCTCGCGCCCATCGACCAAAATCCATGCGGGCACATTATGACGAGCATCGTAATGGCGCTTGCGAACCATCTCGATAAAGGCGTTTGCCTCGTCCTCGGACTCAATATGGACCAGCTGGGCAATAAAACGACTCTTGCGGTCGACAAACTCGCCCATAGCCTCAACATTCGATTGCAAAGTAAAATAGCTGTCCAACAAAGCCCCTCAAACAAAAGCAAAGCAACAAACAGCCTCAATAATACGGCAAAGGCAGCACTGGTACCCTCGCTAACAAGAACGGAAATGCCGATGATTCCGTCAACGAAAGCGAGAACCCGCCAGCGCGAGCAAGGTGCCTTGAAAGACGAGATCGCAACAAAAATGAGGCTGCCGATGACCAGGTAAAGACAGCGAGACGGCGTCAGCTGAGTCGATTTGGCCCGAAAGAGGAGGGAGCACGCCTTATGGCGGCGACCGACGAATGAGCGCCAAATCGGCCAGCTGACGTCGTCGCAGCGTCAACAAGAAAGCTGAGTGGGCCTATAAGCCGGGTTCTGTCGTGAACGGTCATTTATCTTGTCTGCACGTTACCGTGCAGCTCCACGCACGCTACCCGAACGCGGACCGGGCCGGCCCATAGCGTTCCTATTCGCGCTTGCTCCGGATGGGGCTTGCCAAGCCGCCGTGTTGCCACGACGCTGGTGGTCTCTTACACCACCGTTTCAGCTTTTCCCTTTACGCCTTGCGGCGCAGGTGGGAGTCTTCTTTTCTGCGGCGCTTTCCGTCGGATCACTCCGCCCGGCCGTTAGCCGGCATCCCGCCCTCTGGAGCCCGGACTTTCCTCACGCGCACTGCAAGCAGTACATCGCGCGACCGTCTGGCCCACTCAGCAGTGAAAGAGTGTAGCACACCGCCACTGCAGGCAATGGCACAACACAAGCGCTCGACACGATAAACCAAGAACCGCCCATGCGTTACAATAATCGCGTCGATGGGCAACGTCGTCAGTCGAGACGCGACCGCGCTCCGCACCCCTCCGTCTACTCGGTGCGTTCCCGCCTCCTCCCCGAGGCGGGATGTCGGCGTTTTTTCATGCCGCGACAACTCAATAGCTAACGGACGACCTAGGCGGCAATCTGCCGTTTCGCTCGCAAAACAAAAAGGGACCCGCCCTTTCAGGCGGATCCCTTCAAACAAGTGATCGTCAAACCGATTTACTCGGCGTCGGTCTCCTCGTCCTTCTTCTCGGAAGGCAGCGGGGTAACCTCGATCTCGACGCCCAGAGTCTCAGCAGCGGACTTCATGGACAGGGAGATGCGACGACGGTCGAGGTCGATCTCCATGACCTTGACCTGAACCTTGTCGCCCACGTGGGTGACCTGAGAAGGCTGATCGACGTGCTTGTTGGCCATCTCGGAGATGTGCACCAGGCCCTCGATGCCCTGGCCCAGGTCGACGAAAGCGCCGAACGGGACAAGCTTGGTCACAGTGCCCTCGACGATAGCGCCGACGGGGTACTTCTTGACCAGTGCGCGCCACGGATCCTCGGTGGTCTGCTTGAGACCCAGGGAGATGCGCTCGCGGTTGAGATCGACGTCGAGAACCTCGACCTCGACCTCCTGGCCGACCTTGACAACCTCGGAAGGATGGTTGACGTGGTTCCAGGAGAGCTCGGAGATGTGGATGAGGCCGTCGATACCGCCGAGGTCGACGAAGGCGCCGAAGTCGACGATGGAGGAAACGGTGCCCTGGAGACGCATGCCAGACTTGAGCTTGGACAGGATCTCGGAGCGCTCGGCCTTACGGGACTCCTCGAGCACGACGCGACGGGAGAGGACGACGTTGTTGCGGTTGCGGTCCATCTCGATGACGCGGGCCTCGATGCGGGTGCCCATGTAGGAGGTGAGGTCCTTGACACGACGGAGGTCGACGAGGGAAGCGGGCAGGAAGCCACGCAGGCCGATGTCGAGGATCAGGCCGCCCTTGACAACCTCGATAACCTCGCCCTCGACGTTCTCGCCGGAGTTGAACTTCTCCTCGATGCGGTTCCAAGCACGCTCGTACTCGGCACGCTTCTTGGACAGGACCAGACGACCGTCCTTGTCCTCCTTCTGGAGAACCAGAGCCTCGATGGGATCACCGAGTGCAACGATGTCTGCAGGGTTAGCGTCCTTGCGGATGGACAGCTCGCGGACCGGGATAACGCCCTCGGACTTGAATCCGATGTCAACGAGCACCTCGTCATGCTCGATCTTAACGACAGTGCCGTTAACGAGATCGCCCTCATCAAAGTCGGTAATCGTACCGTCGATGAGGTTGTTCATCTCCTCCTCGTTGACATCGTCAAGAGAGAAAATGGACGAGTTCTGAATCTCACTCAAAGGTGGACCCCTTTCGAACTACGGGGCCCCGATTGCTAGGACCTACAGAAGGGTGCGACAAGCACACAACGTTTAGGAACACTCGGGAGCCGACAGATACTAATGTGACGCTTATGCAATCACGTTCGTATAG
>CAKUEU010000036.1 GCA_934646865.1 uncultured Collinsella sp.
AGCCACGGCGGCGTCATCGGCGTGACCTCGGTCGAAGGCGTCGGCAGCCGCTTTACGATTCGCCTACCGCGGTAAGGGGCGCTTCTCGCGAAACGAAGGTGAATGGTTTTCCCGAGAAGTGAACGACCTATTTTGGGCCCCTGAAGCATCCACACTTTTTGGCGCCAAAACTGCAGGAAAAACTCGACGAAACCGCAGGAAATTCCACCCTCAAAGTGTCGATGCTTCAGGGGTCCGTTTTTGATCGTTCACTTCTCGGGAAAACCATTCACCTTCGATTTATAACAGTCCACCAGACGGCCGCGCGGCATAAAAAATGGGGTAAGACCACGTGGCCTTACCCCATTTTTCGTTAGCTGTAACAGCTTGCGCGCTACTCGCGGCACAGGTGCACGGCGAAGCCGGCGAACTCGCGCTTAAAGTACACGAGCTTGGTACCACCATCGGGCAGCAGCGCGCGCGACTCCTCGTTGACCTCGAGCCCGCGCTCGGCAAACCACTTCTCGGCCGCATCGATATCGTTGACGGCAAAGCCGATGTGACCCTTGGTGCCACGACCGTTCTGCTTCATGATCTCGACCAGCGAATCGTTGAAGTACGAAACCGGGGTCTCGATAACGGGCATGCCCATCATCGTCGAGAACAGCTCCGCGATCTCCAGGGCATCGGCCGGATCGGTGGCGTTGATGCCCACGTGGGCGACGCGCATGCCAAAGAGCTCGACCGGGTTGGCGTTCTGCTCACTCATACAGGCAGCGCCTACTGAGCCATGACGTCGAGGACGGCCTTCTCGGCGGCGACGCGGTTCATGCCGGTCATGAAGGGCACGCCGCTCACGTACGGGCAGGTGAGGCCCTCGGGGGCAACGGTGGTGGCGATCAGCAGGTCGGCGCCCTCGTCGCAAGCGTCCTTGGCCTCGGAGATGGCGCACTGCACGATCTCGTACTTGTCGGCGTAACCGTTGGCGTCGAGCAGGGTGGCGACCTTCTGGGCAACGAGCGTGGAAGTAGCAGCGCCAGCACCGCAAGCCAAAACGATCTTCTTCATAGGTAATGTCTCCCTTCGAGGTTTACTTTAGTTAAGTGTACCGCAGCGAGCGATGGCGCTCGGCCTCGATGCACTTTTATGCCAGTTTGCTTGTGCGCTGCGTATAATACATCTAGTACATGTTGTCATACCGCTCGCCTTACGAGCGACTAAGGACTCTGAAATGCCCGATTCCCGCACCCTCTGGACCGCCGTCGTTATCATCTGCATCGCCGTGTCGGTGTTCTTTAGCGTCAAAAAACGCACCACGTTCAAGCGCCTGCAGCAACTTATGGCCGCCAAGCAGTGGGATGAGTTCGACCGCTTGCTCGACGCCAAACTCACCAGCATGCTGTACCCGCGCTACAACCGCGATTACCTGCGCCTGAACTCCTATCTGCTGCGCGAGGACCACGAGCGCGCCGATGAGATGTTCGACCTGCTGCTGGGCCTCAACCTGCCCAAGATGCAGCGCGTCGACCTGGTGATCAAGGCCTTCAACTATTACGTTGGCCAGGAGGACCGCAAAAAGTCCAAGGAGCTGCTGCACGAGATCAAAGGCTTTGAGGGCGGTCAGGCCGAGACGGTCGCACACGAGTGCCAGCTGATGTACGACACGATGATCCTCAAGCGCCACAACGACATTCCCGAGCTGGAGCGCATGCTCGAGGAGGCCGGCGACGACCCCGTTAAGCGCTGCCGCCTGGAGTACCTGCTGGCCCTGCAGTACAAGAACAAGGGCGACGAGGCCAAGTTCCAGGAGTTCCTGGAAAAGTCGAGCCAGCACTCGATGGCCGTCAACGCGTAACGGACGGCTTGTGCTAGACTTCTAGTCTTACGGGGGCGTGGCGGAATTGGCATACGCAGGGGACTTAAAATCCCTCGCCGCAAGGATTGTGGGTTCGAGTCCCACCGCCCCTACCATATAGCGCCTACGAGCCCGTATCCCCCAGGGATGCGGGCTCGTTTCTTTTAGATGCCGGTGGGACTCGAACCCGCGAGGGGGCGAGCGTTAAGCGGACGCGCAGCGTCCGTAGCGAGCCGGCGAGGGCGCCGGCAGGCGACCGAAGCCGGTGCGGATTTGCGCAGCAAATACGCAGACGTCCCACCGCCCCGCGCCGCCACAAAACAGCTAATTTGGGACGGAGCAAAAAAGACTACCTCGAACCCCCCTCGGGAGTTGCGGTGGAATAGTTCCTATTTTTGCCGTTTACCAGCACATTTAGGAACTATTTCACCGCAACTTATTTGAGGGTGCTGAGGTTTGGAGTCCAGGTGATGGTGGGGGCTTCGCCGTCGAGGACTTCGTTGATGGTGGCGGCCATGCCGGCGAGCAGGCTGTTCTCGCTTACGGTGAGCGTCTTGTAGCCACCGGCGCGCATGAGCTCGCGGATTACCACGGCGCCGGCAAGGATCACGCCCGCGCGCTTGGGCTGCACACCCGGCAGCGCGGCGATGCCCTCCACGTCCAGCGCAGACATGCGCTCAATAGCGGCCGAAATCTGTTCCATCGAAAGCTCGCGCAAGTGCACAAAGCTCGAGTCGTACGGTTCCAGCTCGTGGACCAGCGCCACGAGCGTGGTAACGGTGCCGCCCACCGCGACCAGGCGCTCGGCGCGCTCAAAGTCGCTGGGCAGGCTCCCAAAATAGGCAGTGAACTGCTCGCCTGCCCAGTCGGCGGCGGCAGCAAGCTCGCCCGTCGCAGGCGGCAGGGCCGAGAAGAAGCGCTCCGTCACGCGACGGCAGCCAATGTCCAGCGAGCGCGTGCCCTCCAGCGCGAAGGCCCCGCGCTCCGGTGCATACACGCCCGTCGCGAGCTCCGTGGAGCCGCCGCCCGAATCGGCGACGATGATGCGCTCGCCGGCAAAGTCGTGCGCCACACCAAAAAACGTCAGGCGTGCCTCGACCTCGCCCGGAATCACCTGCGGCTCGAGTCCCAGCTCGCGCAGGCCGTCCAACAGCAACGCGGCATTGGACGCATCGCGCGCGGCACTCGTGCACGTGGTGCAGATGCACGCAGCCCCAAAGTCGCGCGCCTCGGCCACGAACATGCGGCACGCGGCGAGCACGCGCTCCACAGCCGCCTCGCAAAAGCGACCCGTCGCGTCGACGCCCTCGCCCAGGTCGGTAATCTCGGTGTGCTTGGACGATTCCACAATCGCCCCAGCCTCGACCTGCGCCAACACCAGTCGCGACGACACCGTTCCCAGATCAATCGCCGCCACCTTATATCGTTTGCAATTTGCCATTGCGGGCTCCCCTCCGGGCGCTACTCGCCTATTCGCCGCTGGACGCGACCGTCTGGCCCTCGACGCCGTTAAATCCAAACAGCATATCGAGCGCCTGAATGTACCACGGCGCGTCTTTGCCGACCTCTTCGATTTCCTTGGCCACTTCACTGGCCTTCTTGGCGTTCGACGACTTTGAGCTCGACGACGAGTCCGAATCATCATCCAGTCCCAGCACGTCAATCTTGGTCTCGCCGGGCATCACCAGGCCCAGGTCCTCGGTCGCCGCATCTTTAATGCCCTCCTCCGAGAGCAGCTTGTCGACGCTTTTTTGCAGCTCGTCGTTGTATTGCTCGCGAATTTCGACCTGTTTGGCCAAGATGTCGCTCGAACGCTTGGCCACGTACAGGTCGCGCACGGGGAAATACAGGCTCACGAGCGCCAGTGCCACGACGATACCGATAAACAGCGGGCGCAGAGAGCCATGCGTAAAGTCGTAGATCGCCTTGACCACCGCGTTGTCGTTGGCGTAGTGCATAAAATCCGAGCCCGAAAGACGGCTCGAGGCCCTGCTCGACTTGTCGTGCGTCTGAGCCGAGGAGTGCGATGCATGCGCCGAGCGCGACGGGCGCACCGGACCGTCTGCCGAGGTATTCATTTGAGCACTGGGGCGCGAGGCACTTGCCGGGCGCTGCGCCGAGCGATCGGCGCCGGCGTAGGCGGACCCGCCGAGCTGCACCGTACGTGCGCGACGGGACGACGGCTCACGCGAACCGGCGGAATAGTACCTGTTGTCGTAAATCTGATCCATGTGCGCCTTGTGCGGTTGAGGTTTGTTTGCGCTAAGTATTCTAGTTATAGCACGAGCGCGCGCAACGCCTTCGGCAGCCTTTGCTCGACATAAAAAAGGCGCTGAGCCATATGACCCAGCGCCCAATGGCGGCCATCAGAAGTGGAGCGAATCCGAGTCAACCCCGCCCCCGCAACACCACTTGCCTTAGCGAATGTTGTAGAACGCGGCCTTACCGGCGTAGCGCGCGCTGCCCTCGAGCTCGTCCTCGATACGGATGAGCTGGTTGTACTTGGCGATACGATCGCTGCGGCACGGGGCGCCCGACTTAATCTGGCCGGCGTTGACGCCCACAACCAGGTCGGCGATCGTGGAGTCCTCGGTCTCGCCGGAGCGGTGGCTCACGATGCAGGCGTAGCCGGCCTCCTTGGCGGTCTCGATGGCCTCGAGCGACTCGGTGAGCGTGCCGATCTGGTTGACCTTGACCAGGATCGCGTTGGCGGCACCCAGCTCGATGCCCTTCTTGAGGCGCTCGGTGTTGGTGACGAACAGGTCGTCGCCCACCAGCTGCACCTTGTTGCCAATGCGGCGGGTAAGCTCGACCCAGCCGTCCCAGTCCTCCTCGGCCATGCCATCCTCGATAGAGATGATGGGATAGGTGTCGACAAGCTTCTCCCAGTAATCGACCATCTGGGCGCTCGTGTACTCAACGCCCTCGCCCTTGAGCTCGTACATGCCGGTCTCGACGTTGTAGAACTCGGTCGACGCCGGGTCCATGGCGTACATGAAGTCGACGCCGGGCTTAAAGCCGGCCTTCTCCACTGCCTTGGTGATGTACTCGAACGGCTCGGCATTGGTCTTGAGGTTGGGTGCGAAGCCGCCCTCGTCGCCCACGCCGCCACCCAGGCCGGCCTCGTGCAGCACGCCCTTGAGGGTGTGGTAGACCTCGGCGCACCAGCGCAGGCCCTCGGCAAAGCTCGGGGCGCCCACCGGCATGATCATGAACTCCTGGAAGTCCACGTTGTTGTCGGCATGCACGCCGCCGTTGAGGATGTTCATCATGGGCGTGGGCAGCAGATGGGCGTTGACACCGCCCAGGTACTGGTACAGCGACAGGCCCGCCGACTCAGCCGCGGCGCGGGCGACGGCCAGCGACACGCCCAGGATGGCGTTGGCGCCGAGCTTGGTCTTGTTGGGGGTACCGTCCGCGGCGATCAGCGCGGCATCGACGGCGCGCTGATCGAAGGCATCGAGGCCCACGACGGCATCGGCGCACTCGTTGTTGACGTGCTCGACGGCCTGCGAGACGCCCTTGCCCAGGTAGCGGCCCTTGTCGCCATCGCGCAGCTCGCATGCCTCAAAGGCGCCGGTCGAAGCGCCCGAAGGCACCATCGCGCGACCGAAGCTGCCGTCCTCGAGCACGACCTCGACCTCGACGGTGGGGTTGCCGCGGCTGTCGAGCACCTCGCGACCGTAGACGTCCAAAATGTCACTCATGCTGTCTCCCTCTCACTTGGAAACGTAGTGGATGCAAGCGACCGGCCGACCGTGCACCATCGGTGCGCCTCCGTAAGTTAGCCATGTCGCACTTTTTGCATTATGCCCTAAGTTAGCCGAGGGATACAATTGTTTTTCGAAAAATTTAGCGGGAACGATAAGGCATGTCAGCCCCGTCGTCCCCGCAGTCTTACTCCTCCGCCTTCGCGGCATCCCAGAGGTCGTTGAGGCCGTGGGTCGAAAGCTCGGCCAGTTCAACATGGGCGTCGGCAGCCATCTGCTCCATGGCAGCCCAGCGGCGGCGGAACTTTGCCGTGCTGGCGCGCAGGGCGCTCTCGGCGTCGATCCCCTCCTTGCGCGCGACGTTGACCAGGGCAAAGAGCAGGTCGCCAAACTCCATCTCGCGCTCGGGCGAGCCGGGCTCCTCGGCCTCAAACTCGGCACGCTCCTCGGCGACCTCGTCCCACACGTCCTGGACCGTCTCCCACTCAAAGCCCACGGCCGCGGCCTTGCGCGACACCTTCTGCGCCTGCATCAGCGCCGGCAGATGCGTGGGCACGCCGTCGAGCAGGCCCTCGGGTGCGGCCTCGCCTGCTGCCACGGCCTTGTCCTTGGCAGCCTTCTCGGCCAGCTTGACCTCGTCCCAGATCTTGAGGACCTCGTCGGAGCTCTCGGCGTCCGCATCGCCAAACACGTGCGGGTGACGGCGGATGAGCTTGGCGTCGATATCGCGTGCCACGTCGGCCAGCGTAAACTCGCCGGCGTCCGCCGCAATCTGCGCATGCAGCACCACCTGCATAAGCACGTCGCCCAGCTCCTCACGCAGGTGCGCCGCGTCATCGGCCTCAATGCAATCGAGCGCCTCGTAGGCTTCCTCAATCATGTTCTTGCCGATGCTCCGATGCGTCTGCTCGCGATCCCACGGGCAGCCATCGGGCTGACGCAGGCGCCAGATAGTCTGCACCAGATGCTGCAGCTCGGCCGATGCGTCGACCAGTGTCGACAGATCGCGCGAGCCCTCGGCATTCTGCTGAGCCATGTGCTGCGCCATGGTTATTCCTCCTCCAGGATCACGTGGCGGAACGCGCCGCCCTCGTAGATGCCGTAGCTGTGCGTGCCGTCCTTGGGGATGCTCACGCTGCCGGGGTTGAAGAGCCACAGGCCCGGGTGCGCCTCGCTCGCCTCGTTGACCTTGATGTGCGTGTGGCCGTAGACGAGCGCGGAGCCCTCGGGCAGCGTGGGCGCGTGGTCGACGCTGTTGTGCATGCCGGCGCCAAAGACGTGGCCGTGCGTCAGGAACAGCTCGCGGCCGGTCTCGTCGAACAGGGTGGCGTAGTCGGCCATGACGGGGAAGTCGAGCACCATCTGGTCGACCTCGGCGTCGCAGTTGCCGCGCACCGCGATGATGCGGTCGGCCAGGGCGTTGAGCAGCGGAATCACGCGCTTGGGGGCGTAATCGTGCGGCAGGTCGTTGCGCGGGCCGTGGTAGAGCAGGTCGCCCAGCAACACGATGCGGTCGGGGTTCTCGCTCTCGATGGCGGCGACGAGGCGCTCGGTCCAGTATGCCGAGCCGTGGATGTCGGAGGCGACGAGGTATTTCATGGGGGGTCCTTTCGGGTGGGGTTGGTGGGGCTGGGCGCGGCATGTCGCCGGCCGCGTTACTCAAATTGGAGCGCTGCGGCTTGCGCTGCCTGCATCACGCGCTGGAGCGGCACGTCGCGCTCGTGGGCGATGCGGGCGCAGTCCTCGTACTCGGGTGCCGCACGTTCGCTGCCGTCGGGCAGAGTCGCCACCTTTACGGCCACCTCGCCCCACGGCGTCGCCACCTGCTCAAAGCGACGCGGCAGGCAGACGCGCTCCATGACCTGGCGGCGAATGCCGTTGGTCGTGGTTTCCAAGAAGATAATCGTCTGCAGACGCTCGATATCCTCGTGGGAGCAGATCACCTGCAGCTGCCAGCCGGGGCGGCCTTTTTTGCAGTAGAGGGGCAGCCAGTGCACCTCGCGTGCACCGGCCTCGCGCAGACGGTCGGCGGCGTAGGCGAGCACCTCGGGCGATGCGTCATCGATGTCGCACTCCAGCTTGACGATGGTTTCGGGCGCATCGGTCTCGCGCGACAGCGGAGATGTACTTCCACGTTGCATACGGTCCGGATCCTTTCCGCACGGGCTCGTTTTGTTCACCCAAACGCTAGCACATCGCGGGCGACGCGGGAGCGGCATCCTCGGATGGGCGCGACTTTCGTCCGTCGCCGTCCCCGCCCCGTCCAAACGTGTACGTCAGCCTCCAAACATGTCATTATTTGTCGGTTTTGGAGGCTGACGTACACGTTTTGAGAGCGCAAGCGAGGCGCCACCGCACACCGTCCGCCCTTTCCGCTCGATTTCGACTCACAGCGTACCCGGCGCATTGAGGGCCGCGCCGTTACAATGGAGCGGATTCGCCAAATGCAAAGGAGCCGCCATGTCCGCATGCCCGCTGGTCGATTGCCATACCCATACCTCGTTTTCGGACGGGCATGCCTCGTTTGAGGAGAACGTCCGCGCCGCTGCCGCCGCCGGATGTCAGGTCATGGTCTCGACCGACCACCTCACCCTGCCCGCCAGCATGGATGCCAACTGCGAGGTACAGGTTGTCGAGGGCGACTTGCCGGCACATCGCCTGGCATTTGAGGACGCTCGCAAGCTCGCCACGCAAATCGCGCCGGAGCTCACCTTTATCTATGGTTTTGAATGCGATTGGTACGAGGGCTGCGAGCCTTTGGTTGAGCGCTGGTCCGAAGGCGCCATGGTGCGCCTGGGTAGCGTGCATTGGATTGGCGACCCCGGCGATATCATAGCAGGCGCAGCGGGCACGGCGGGGACGGAGAATGTCGTTCGCCCCGATACGCCCGATTCGCTCTGCGGTTGGATCGACGACGACACCAACCTGCATGTTTGGGAGAACCTGGGCGTGCGCGGCGTGTGGGAGCGCTATGTCGACGACTGGTGCCGCGCCTGCGAAAGCTCGCTCAACTTTGACGTGATGGCCCATCCCGACCTGGTCATGCGTTTTTCGAAGGAGGGCTTCGCGCCCGACTTCGACCCCGCGCCGTTCTGGGAGCAGATGGCCGAGTGCGCCCACGATACGGGTCGCCGCGTTGAGGTCTCGTCCGCCGCACCGCGCAAGGGCCTCGGCGACTACTATCCCGCGACCGGCCTTTTGCGCTGTTTCGCTCACGCCGAGGTGCCGATCACCTTTGGCTCGGACGCGCACCGCGCCTGCGACATCTGCTGGAACATCCGCGAAGCCCAGGCCCACGCCTACGACTGCGGCTACCGAACCCTCGACATCCCCCACCCCACCGGCGAATGGGAATCCGCTCCCCTCGCTTAACCCATCCCCTTCATCAGTTGCGGTGAAATAGGGACTGTTTGGCCCGATGAAACGCTTAAACAGTCCCTATTTCACCGCAACTTATGTGGGGTCAGGGTAGTTTAGTGGCGGCGGGCGTTGAGTTCGCCGGCTAGTTCGTCGAGGGTGATGCCGTAACGCTCGAGCGTTACGAGCAGGTGGTAGATCAGGTCGCCGGCCTCGTAGCGAATGTGGTCGTGGTCGTTGTCCTTGCAGGCCATGATGACCTCGCTCGCCTCCTCGGCCAGCTTCTTGAGCAGCTCGTCCTCAACATCGGTCAGCAGACGAGCGGTGTAGCTCTCCTGCGGCGATGCGTCGCGACGACCGTGAATCACCTCGGCCAGACCCGTCAGCGTCTCGCCGATATTTCCATCCTGAACACCTGCGGTGCGTACACCCATAGCCCAATCCTTTCCGTTTTGCCGAGCGCCTAGTAGAGCGCTTGCCCTAGGCGAGTTTCTTAAAGAAGCAGGTACGGTTGCCGGTGTGGCAAGCCGGGCCCGGAGAGTCCACCTTGACCAGCAGCGTATCGCTATCGCAATCGGCCCAGAGCTCCTTGACCTGTTGCATGTTGCCGCTCGTCGCGCCCTTGTTCCAGAGCTCCTGACGGCTACGGCTCCAAAACCACGTGGTCCCGGTCTTGAGCGTCAGCCCCACCGACTCCTCGTTCATCCAAGCAACCATAAGCACCTCGCCAGTGTCATATTGCTGAACCACACAAGGAATCAGCCCCTTGGCGTCATACTTAAGATCAGCTGGAGTAGTAATTTCTCTCATTTCAATTCCCCAATTTAAACATCGCAGGTCGGCGAGGGTTGTCCAGGTGCCGCAGGTTGCCGCGAAAGAGGAGCGACGCGTACTTTGGTACGCGAGCGACGGTTTGAGCGGCAAGATGCGGTGCCTGGGCAAGCCGCAGCGCTAAAAGTCCAGCCGGACAGGGATTCCTTGGCTGGCCATATATTCCTTCACTTGGCGAATGCTGAAGGTTCCAAAGTGAAAGACGCTGGCCGCCAGCACGGCGTCGGCCTCCCCCTCGATCACGCCTTCGGCAAAATGCTCGAGCGTGCCCACGCCGCCGCTCGCGATGACGGGAATCGGCACGGCGCGCGCCACGGCGCGGGTGAGCGCCAGGTCAAAGCCAGCCTTGGTGCCGTCGCGATCCATACTCGTAAGCAAGATCTCGCCGGCGCCGCGACGAGCCGCCTCCTCGGCCCATGCCACCGCATCGATGCCCGTGGCGTTGCGGCCGCCCGCCGTGAAGACCTCCCACTTGTCGGCACCCGGCTCGCCCGGCAGCCCCACACGCTTGGCATCGATCGCCACGACCACGGCCTGGCTGCCAAACGCCGCGGCCGCCTGGCTGATCAGCGACGGGTCACGCACGGCGGCAGAGTTGAGCGACACCTTATCGGCGCCGGCGGCAACCATGGTCCGCATGCCCGCCAGGTCGCGGAAGCCGCCGCCCACGGTATAGGGAATAGCGAGCTCCTCAGCCGCGTGCGCCGCCATCTCGATGGTCGTCGCGCGGTTGTCGCTCGTCGCGGTGATGTCCAGGAACACGACCTCGTCCGCACCCTCGCGGTCGTAGGCGCGCGCCAGCTCCACCGGATCGCCCGCGTCGCGCAGGCTCACAAAGTTGACACCCTTGACCACACGGCCGTCCTTGACGTCCAGGCAGGGAATCACGCGTTTGGTAAGCATGGTTTACTCCTCCCCTCGGGCGGCGACCAGCGCCTGGGCCAGCGTAAAGTTGCCCTCGTAGAGCGCACGACCTGTGATGGCGCCTTCGATCGAATCCTCGCCCACCGCAGCAAGCGCGCGGATATCATCGAGCGTCGAGATGCCGCCCGACGCCACGACGGGAAAGCCCGCGACCTCGGCCACATGGCGATACGCCGCCACGTCGATGCCCGTCTGCATGCCGTCGCGCGCGATGTCGGTGTACACCAGATGCTTAAAGCCCAGCTCGGTAAGCTGCGCCACGGCATCATCGAGCGCCACGCCCGCGCCGTCGCGCCAGCCGTTTACCTTGACCTGGCCGTCACGCGCGGCAATGTCTGCCACGAGCAGCTCGCCAAAGCCGCGGGCCGCCACCTCGGCAAAGCCCGGCTCGGTCACGAGCACGGTGCCCAGCGCAATGCGACGCGCGCCGTAGCCGGCAAGCTCGTCGATGCGGGCGAGCGAGCGAACGCCGCCGCCCACGTCCACGGACAGACCGTCGACGTCGCAGATGGCCTTGATCGCCGCCGAGTTGGCCGCGCACGCGTCCTCGTCCTCGCCAAAGGCGGCGGACAGGTCGACAACGTGCACCCAGCTCGCGCCCTGCTCGGCAAACGAACGGGCCACGGCGACGGGGTCGTCGGAATATACCTTGCAGCGGCTGCGGTCGCCGCGCTCCAGGCGCACGACCTTGCCGCCGATCAAATCGATTGCGGGAAACAGGATCATCGGCCGGCCTCCTCGACGATGTTCACGAAGTTCTTCAGGATGCGCTGGCCCAGCGCGGAGGATTTCTCGGGATGGAACTGACAGCCCCACACGTTGCCGTGGCGCACGATGCACGGGAAGCTCCGCGTGTAGTGCGTACGTGCCAGAACGTCGGCGGCATCGGCGTCGTCGGCCACCGCGTAGCTGTGGGTGAAGTACATGTTGGCGCCCTCGGCAAAACCGGCGAGCAGCGGATCGGCCGCGCCGGCGGGCGTCATGTGCACCTGGTCCCAGCCCACGTGCGGCACTTTCAGGCGACTCGACTCCAGGCGTGTGCACGAACCGCGCATAATGCCCAGGCCATCAATCCAAGGGCCACCGGCTTGCTCGGAGGCATCGCCGTCCACGACCGCGCCCACGTCCGCAGGCACGCCCTCGTTGCCGCGCTCAAAAAACAGCTGAAGACCCAGGCAAATGCCGAGGAGCGGAGTTCCGGCGGCAACGGCATCGAGTACGGCTGCCTCCTCGCCGCTCTGGCGCATAAAGGCGATCGCGTCGTAGAACGCGCCCACGCCCGGGATGACCAAGCCGTCGGCACGGCGGATCTGGTCCGGATCGTCCGACGTGCAGGCGACGGCACCGGCGCGCGCAAGCCCGCGCACGACGCTCGACAAGTTGCCCTTGTGGTAGTCGACCACCACGATCTTCGGTTCGCCCACGCGACCCTCCTTTTTTCCCATCATCCAAAACCACCACGAAGGTGCCTGTCCCCTTTGTGGTGGTTTTTGTCTTTGTTGCGGTTACAGTGAGCCCTTGGTGCTGGGGATGCCTTGCACGCGGGGGTCCAGCTCGCAGGCGTGGCGCATCGTGCGGCCCACGGCCTTAAAGGCGGCCTCGATAATGTGGTGCGAATTGCCACCCGCCAGCTCGCGCACGTGCAGCGTGAGCTTGGCATCGCGCGCAAAGGCGTAGAAGAACTCGACGGCCAGCTCGGTATCGAAGCTGCCCACGCGCTCAGTCGGCACGGGCAGCTCGCAATAGGCCTGTCCGCGGCCCGAAATATCGACAGCGGCCATCACGAGCGTCTCGTCCATGGCAATCGCCGCGTCGGCAAAGCGCGTAATGCCCGCCTTGTCGCCCAACGCCTGGCAAAACGCCTCGCCCAGCACAATGCCCGTATCCTCGACGGTGTGGTGCGCGTCGACCTCCACATCGCCCACCGCATGCACCGTCAGATCGAACAGGCCATGGCGACCAAAGGCGTTGAGCATGTGGTCGAAAAACGGCACGCCGGTCGAGATATCGCACACGCCGCTTCCATCCAGGTCGAGCTTGACGACAATGTCAGTCTCGCCCGTCTTGCGGGCCACCTCGGCATAGCGATCCATCTACATCTCCTCCTTCACCAGCGCGGCAAACGCGTCCAGCACCTCTTCGTTTTCTTGCGGCGTGCCCACGGTAATGCGCAGGCAGTCCGCAAGGCCCGGAGCATAGCTAAAGTCGCGCACCAGAATGGAATACTCGTCGCGCAGGCGCTCGCGCACGCGCGTGGCGTGCGGGGTGCGCACGAGCAAAAAGTTCGCCGAGCTCGGCCATGCCTCCACCGGCAGACCAGCAGCACCTAACGCGAGCAGGGAAGCCAGCTCGCGATCGCGCTCGGCCGCGACCAGCTCCACCACGGGCGCATACGCATCGCGGGCACGCACGCAGGCAAGCGCCGCGGCCTGGCTCAGCACATTGACCGAGTAGATCTGGCGAATCGCCGCGAACACGTCGATGACCTCGGTCGCCGCAATCACATAGCCAAGGCGCGTGCCGGCGGCGCCGAACGCCTTGGACAGCGTATGCAGAATCACCAGGTTGGGATGCTCGGCAATGAGCGCCTGCGCCGTGGTGTCCGCGCCAAACGAATCGTCGGCAAACTCGACATAGGCCTCGTCGACCATCACCATGCCGGGGCATGCATCGCACAGGGCCGCGACAAAGTCGAGCGAGGCCACGTCGCCCGTGGGATTGTTGGGCGAGGTGACGATCGCCAGGTTGCACTCGGGCGCGGCCGCAAGCACGGCCGCCTGGTCGAGCTCAAAGGTCTCCGGGTCGCGCCACACGTCGCGCACCTCGGTCTGGCACAGCGACGCAAAAAACGCGTACTCGCTAAAGCACGGCGGACAGTTGAGCAGGGTCCTCCCCACACCGCCAAACGCCAGCAGGTAGTTATAGAGCAGCTCATCGCCGCCGTTGCCCACGCAGATGTTCTCGCGCGCCACACCATGCCAGGCGGCCAGCTCGTCGCGCAGATCGTTTGACATGGGATCGGGGTAGCGGTTGAGCGGCGTGGCAGCGAGTGCCGCATCGACCGCTTCGCGCACGCCAGCCGGCACGGGATAGGTATTTTCGTTGGCCGAAAGGTTGATGCGCGTGGGCGTAAAGTTGGGATCATAGGGCTCAATGCCAGCAAGGTAGGGCTGGACGAGCTCCTTCATGCGGGGCGTCAGCTCGGCCATGTTATGCCTCCTCGCCGGTCGCAGCCGCCAGGTCCACGCCCTCGGCAACCGTCACCACGGCGTCGCCCGGCCAGGCAACCTTGGTCAGGTCGGCTGCCGCCAGCGACTCAGCACTCACGGAGTCCTCGCCCTGCTCCAGCACGCGACGGCGCAGCGCGGCCGAAAGCGCGTGCGCCCACAGGCCCTCTGCCTCGGCCAGACGCTGCGTAGCGGGAGCGTCGGAAAGCAGACCCTCGGGCGTATAGCAGATAACACTCGAGCGCTTGACGAATTCCTCCACCGAAAGCGGGTTGGAGAACATGGCCGTGCCGCCGGTCGGCAGCGTGTGGTTGGGGCCGGCGACGTAATCGCCGAGCGGCTCGGAGCTCCAGGCGCCCACAAAGATGGCGCCGGCGTTGCGAATGCCGCCGAGCAGGCCCATCGCGTCCTTGCAGTGCAGCTCCAGGTGCTCGGGCGCCACGGTGTTCACGGCCTCGACGGCGGCGGCCATGTCGGCGGCCACCACGATCGTGCCCTCGTTGTCGAGCGAGGCACGGGTAATCTCGGCACGTGGCGACTGCGCGACCAGGATGTCGATGCCGGCCTCGACCTCGCGCGCAAACTGCTCATCGCAGGTCACCAGATAGCAGGCGGCCAGCGGATCGTGCTCGGCCTGAGCCATCAGGTCGGCTGCGACCACCATGGGCTTGGCCGTAGCGTCAGCCAGTACGCAGACCTCGGACGGGCCAGCGACCATGTCGATGCCCACATCGCCCGACACGATCTGCTTGGCCGCGGCGACAAAGGCGTTGCCCGGGCCGGTGATCTTGTCGACGCGCGGAATGGTCTCGGTGCCGTACGCCAGCGCGGCCACGGCCTGGGCGCCGCCCACCATATAGATCTCGTCCACGCCGCCGAGCTTGGCAGCCGCGAGCGTATAGGGGCTGATCAGACCATCTTTTTGCGGCGGAGTCACCATGACCACGCGCTTAACGCCGGCCACCTTGGCCGGAATCGCATTCATGAGCACGGTGGAAGGATACTGTGCGCGGCCGCCCGGCACATAGATACCGGCTGCGGCGAGCGGGGTCACCTTGACGCCGAGCATCGTGCCGTCCGGGCGCGTGGTAAACCAGCTTTGCTCGACCTCGCGCTGGTGGAACTCGCGAATCTGGCGCGCGGCCTTCTCGAGCGCGGCGACAAAGGCCGGGTCGAGGCCTTCGAGCGCGGCATCGATCTGCTCCTGCGGAAGGCGGAAGCTCTGCAGCTCAACACCGTCAAAACGCTGGCAGTAATCGCGCACCGCGGCATCGCCGTTGGCGCGCACGTTGGCCACGATATCGCGGGCGGCGTCGACGATGTTTTGCGGCAGCACGCCCTTGCGGTTGAGCTGATTAGTGACGAGGCGCTCGCCGGGAGCAAGTTTGATGGTCTTCATATCGGTATCCCCTATCGGTTGAGGTTGCGTTTGAGAAACGTGAGACCGGGCAGCAGTGCCAATCGGCCCGCAGCCCGGACATGGGGGCGCCCGTGCGCGCTCGCGCTATTGTGCCGAGCCCGCGACGGGCTCAAAATGCTTGTCCTTCACGGCAGCCGCCAGGCGATCGGCCAGGTTACGCACACGCGGGTCCAGACGTGCAGCACCCGGGTTAACGAAGAAGCGCGCCGTGCAGTCCATGATGCGGCCGGTGATGACCAGGTCGTTGTCGCGCAGGGTCGCACCCGTGGCGGTAATGTCCACGATACGATCGGTCATGCCGACGATGGGGCCCAGCTCAATATTGCCGTGCAGGGAGACGATGTCGGCATTCACGCCGCGCTCGGCATACCAGGCGCTCGCGATGCGCGGGTACTTGGTGGCCACGCGCAGGGAACCGCGACGGGCATAGTTGCGCTCGGCCTGGCCGGCGCGCCACGCGGGCTCCGCCTCAATGAAGGTGCACAGGCCATAGCCCAGATCGACGAGCTGCAGCAGGTTGAGGTCGGCCTCGATGAGCGAGTCCCAGCCGCAGATGCCGCAGTCGGCACCGCCGCAACCCACAAAGGCCGGCGCGTCGCTGGGACGCACGATGACAAACTCAATATCGCCAACCGCACCCTCGCCGGCACGCGTGTCGCGACCGCGCACAATCAGGTGACGGCCGGGGTCGCGCAGCTCGGAGACGTCCAGGCCCGCAGCCTCGAGCACGTCAAGCGTGTCGGCCTTGAGCGATCCCTTGGGCACGGCGATGCGCAGCGGGCCCTCGGCGCCACGGCCCACGGCGTGGTCACCATCGGAGGCAGCGTCCTCGGCCGAAGTGCGCGCGGCCTCCAGGCGCTCGAGCGAAAAGGCGAAGCCCGCCGCCGGCACCTCGATACCATCACCAAATGCGCCGGTAAAGATGGAGTCGTAGCGACCGCCCGAGCCGACCGGATCGGGCAGACCACCGGCATAGGCCTTAAAGACCAGGCCGGTGTAGTAATCGAAGGAATTCATGATGGAGAAGTCGAAGGACAGTACCTGAGCGTCCTCGGGAGTCAGGCCCTCAACCAGAGCACGTAGCTCGCGCGTCAACGGCACGACGATACCGGCCGCCGCCAACAGTGCGTCAACGCGATCGAGCACCTCGGCGCCGCCATGCAGGCGCGGCAGCTCGCTAATGGCAGCCTTGACGGCCTCGGACTCGGCGCTTTCCGCCACGCGGGCATCGAGGCCCACAAAGTCGTTGGCGTGCACGCAACGCAGCGCCTCGGCAGCCAGCTCGCGATCCTCGCATGCCGCGAGCAGCTCCTTAAACGGGCGCACGCTACCTGCGATAATGCGCGCATCGGGCAGCGCGAGCTTACGTACGGCCTCGGCGACCAGCGAAACAATCTCGACATCGCCCGCGGTATCGCCCGCGCCGATAAGCTCAAAGCCCAGCTGCGTAAACTGACGCGAACCGCCGGCATTGCGCTGGCACTCGCGAACCACCGGCGCCTCGTAGCGCAGGCGCAGGGGCAGATCGTCCGCGCGCATACGGGTCGAGACCAGGCGCACGATCGGCAGCGTGTTATCGGGACGGACCACCAGCAGACGGCCGTCGTCATCGAAAAGCTTAAACGGCGTATCCGCGATGCGGCCGCCCTCCTCGAGCGAACCCTTGTCCTCGAGCAGCGGCGTTTCGACCGGCAGGTAATGATGCTCCCTAAAGCAGCCCTTCACCGTCAGCGCAATCTCCTCGCGCGCCTGAGCCTCCTCGGGCAATATGTCCCGGAATCCCCACGGTGTGGCCGTCATCTGGTGAGCCTCCTCATGTTGTACTTCATATAGAACAGAAGACCGGCATAGCTCCGCCGGTCTTCTGGGTACTTTAGCATACTAGAGTGCTTGCGGGGAGAATCGTCTCCCACGGCTCACAGCGTATTCATTTGGAAACATAGGGGGAAGCGCATCCCATTTCGAGCGGCCATTCCGAGACACGCTTTCCCGACCAGCCCGCGGGAGCGGCCGCGGTCCCATGCCTCAACGCAAAAAGGGCGCCCGCGCGAATGCGGACGCCCTTGTGTGGGGTCGAGATATCAACCAGCCAAGATATCCGAACCTGCGACCAGCTCTTAGTAGTCGAACTGGTGGTAGTAGCGGCGGTACTTGAGGTTGTGCTTGGTGACCAGCTCGTAGTTGCGCGCGAGGC
>CAKUEU010000037.1 GCA_934646865.1 uncultured Collinsella sp.
GTCTGGGAATCAGCCATGTGCTCGTGTACTCCTTGCGTAAACACTGCCTGTAACCCGTTAACTGTACCGCACCTACCGCATCAGCGCGAGGGCGACCGACGATATCCCGTCTAACTAACGCAAACCCTCTACCGCATCGGCCAGAAGAGCGGCGGCCCGATCCTGAGCCAGACCACGCGCCGCCTGACGCATGGCGTCGCGCTCCGCCACGTCATCGACCAGGTGCAGCAGCTCATCGGCAAAGGCAGAACCGTCGATATCGGCATCGGCGCAGAGCACGCCGGCCCCGGCGTCGACCAGATAACGGGCATTGGTGGTTTGATGGTCGGCCGTCGCATGCGGATACGGCACGAGCACCGAGGGCACGGCGAGCGCAGCGATCTCGGCCACGCTCGATGCGCCCGAACGCGAGAGCACCAAATCGGCAGCAGCCAGCATATCGCCCATGTTGTCGATGTAAGGCTGGACGCGGTAACGCTTCGCCTCCTCGGGCGTCAGTGCCAAAGCGCGCTCAGTCTCCTCAAAGCCGTCGGCACCCGTCGAATGCAACACATAGAGGTTCTTGCGCGAAAGCAGCTCGTTTTTGAGCGAAACCACGCGCTCGTTGAGGTGCTGGGCGCCAAGCGAACCGCCAAAGACGAGCAGCAGCGTAGCGTCCTCGGGAACGCCAAGTGCCTTGCGGCCGCGAGCGCGATCGCCCTCGATCACCGAGCGACGTACGGGGTTGCCGGTCATGAGCACGTGGTCAGGGTCACCTTCGCGCTCAAAGACCGAGCGCGCTGCAGGCACCGAGATGCACACGCGGGCGGCATGGGAGTTCATCATCTTGTTGGCCAGGCCCGGAACAGAGTTCTGCTCATGCAGCAGATACGGAACGCCCGCGCCCTTGCACCACCCCAGCAGCGGAACCTCGACATAGGCACCAAAACCGATGGCGGCATCGGGCTTGCCGACCTTTGAGAAATGACTGGCGAGCGCACGCTTGGCCTTGTTGACACGCCACAGGGAGGTCAGCGCCGTCCAAGGACGGGAGCGGTCGAAGCCCGTAACCGTAATGGGCACAAAATCAAACCCAGCCTCGGGGACCAGACGACCCTCGAGCTTGCGCGACTGACCCACGAACACAACGTGGTGGCCACGGTCACGCAGCTCTTCGGCCAAGGCAAGCGCGGGGTTGATGTGTCCCGCCGTGCCGCCGGCTGCAATAGCAACGGTCATCTTATCGGTCATGGTAGTCCCTTCGTACACGCGGTCCCTGGTCGTCGGTGCGTAGACGCGCCGACGGGTCCGAGTTCAAATCGATTCGATTATATCCGCCGCCCGCGCTGCGAGGGCTGGGGCGCTGAGGACGACCTTGCGGAGCCGTCCGCGGACGTGGACGAGCTGCCGGCTCGGATGCAGAACCATCCAGAACGGTAAAGCCGCTACGCGAAGGTCGTTCACCGCGCACATGGGCTACGCCGGCGGTACTCTCATCCATAACGGCAAAGCTCTCGCGGCGACGGTCGTACTCATCGCGGCGGGCGCTCTCGTACGAAACGCGCAGGATCAACCCGGCAAGCATGAGCGACACAATAATCGACGAACCGCCGTAGCTAATAAACGGCAACGGTTTACCCGTCATGGGAAACACGTTGAGGATGCCCAGCGCATTGATCAAAAACTGCACCGCAAGAATGACCGCGGAGCCAGACGCCATGAGCGCGCCCCGACGATCGGTCGCTTGCTCGGCAATGCGAAACGCCGAGTAGATCAGCATCGCAAACACCAAGAAGAACAGCACGGTTCCGACAAAACCGACTTCCTCGCCAATGATGGCCAGGATGTAGTCATTGTGCGCCTCGGGCAGATACGAGTACTTCATGGTTGAGTTGCCGATGCCACGGCCGAACAGACCGCCCGAGGCAAAGGCCATGATGGCAAGCGTGGCCTGATAGCCGTCACCATACTCGTCGGCCCAAGGGTTCAAGGCAACCTGAATGCGCACCATACGGTACGGCTCTGCAACAAGCGCAATCACGATCACGAGAATGCCGAAGATTATCACGCCGATGATAAATTTGGGGTCGAGACCCGCAAACAACGCCATGCACATGAGGGTCAACAGGATGATCAGGACGGTACCGAAATCGGGCTGGATAAAGATCAGAAAGAGCGAAATGCCCAGGTAGATGCCCATCTTGCGAAGGAATTCGTTGATGTTTCCACCGGGCGAAAAGAAGCGGTCGAGCATGATGGCCGAATACGCAATGGCAAATGGCTTTAAAAACTCGGAAGGCTGGAACTGAATGCCGGCGATGTTGAGCCAGCGCGTGGCGCCACGGCTGCCGCTGCCCACCAAGAACACCAGCAGAAGCAAGAACATCATGCCGATAAGGAAGATTCTAAGCACATCCTCCCCAAACCAGCTGTCCGGCAAAACGCGCACGATGGCAATCAGCGCCAGAACACCAACCACGGCAAACGCGGCCTGTCGACCCAGGAAAAACGTCGCCGAGCCATTCTCGTGCAGCGCCTCGACCGAAGACGCCGAGTACACCATCAGCAGACCAAAGCACACCAAAGTAAACAGGCAGGCCATAAATATCAAACGGGGGCGCATGATGCGGGCGGGAACGCCGGCAATATAGCGTTCGCTAAACGACTGCCCGCCGCGACCGGAACGCGGTGTGCTACGCCGCGAGGAAGCACGGTCCGAGTCGGGCCTCCTCATACCTTGTCGGGGGCTCTCCTCTCTCACCGGCAACCCCTATTCCATTTGCGATTTCGCTGCAGCGGCAAGCTGGGCCACATAGTCCTTAAACACGCGGCCGCGCTCCTCATAGCCCGAGAACTCATCGAACGAAGAGCACGCAGGAGAAAGTAAGATCACGTCGCCACGGCTCGACAGCGAACGGGCAACGTCCACGGCATCGCGTAGGTCATCCGCCTGGGCGATATCCACATCGCCATCGACATCGGCCTCGTCCATAGCGGCGGTGAAGCGCTCGCGCGCATCGCCAAAGCAGACGACCGAGCGCACGTTATCCATAACAACGCGCGCGAAGTCCGTGAGCGGCGTGCCCTTATCGTGGCCGCCGAGCAGCAAGATCACGTCGTCATCGGGAAATGCCGTCAGTGCCTTCTCGACCGCGTCGGTGTTGGTCGCCTTGGAATCGTTGACGTAGCGCACTCCGTCAATCTCGCCGCACGGCTCCACGCGGTGCTCGAGCGGCTGGAACGAGGCCAGACCGCGGCAGACACCATCGACATCGGCACCGACTGCCAAGGCAGCCGTGGCAGCACACAGGGCATTGATAACATTATGATGGCCCGAGATCTTGAGTTCGGATGTAGCGATGAGCGGGGTCTCGACGCCCTTCAGGCGCACGATCATCTTGCCATCGCGCACAAAGGCGACATCCTCACCCTTTGGCTCGTCAAAGGCAACCTTGCAGATGCGACGACCCGGCGTGTAGATGCACTCATCGAACTCGTGAATGCCGGCGTCTTCGACGTCGACAACCACCAGATCGTCATCGACCATATTGTCAAACAGTTTGATCTTGGCAAGCGCATAGTTCTTATGGCTCTTATGCCACCCCAAGTGGTCGGGAGTGATGTTGAGCAGCACCGCCACACGAGGGTGGAGCTCGGTGGTCGTAGCAATCTGATAGCTCGAGAGCTCAGCCACAAACCACTCGTTGTGGGCTCGGCCGTCAATCTCGTTGACCGGCGGCTCGCCGATGTTGCCGACAGCTACGCTGGCCTCGCCGGCAGCCTTGAGCAGATAATCAGTCAGCGACGTGGTGGTCGTCTTGCCGTTGGTGCCCGTGATGGCAATCCAGTTATCGGGCGACAGACGATAGGCAAACTCTGGCTCACCCATAATCTGAGCGGCATGTTCGCGCCCGGCCTTAAAGAAGCCCGAGAACTCCGAGATGCCCGGGCACGTCACGCATACGTCATAGGCGCCCTCGACCTGTTCGGTCCCATAGACAAACGACGCACCAGCAGCCTCGAGCGCACGCGTGGCGTCATTGGGCTCAGAGGTGCCGCCGCCATACACGGTAACGGCGCTTACGCGCTCGGGATGTGCCAGCGCCCAGCGGGCGACATCGAGACCGGATTTGCCCTGACCCAAAACGAGCAGGCTAAAGACATCAGCAAGAGGCATGAAAGACCACTATCCCAACTGGAAGAACAGAGCAAGGCCAACGGCACCAAATGCCGCAGCGATAATCCAAAAACGGATGACGACCTTGGTCTCGGCCCAACCCTTCTTTTCGAAATGATGATGGATGGGCGCCATAAGGAAGACGCGCTTGTGCGTAAAGTGGAAGTAGACAACCTGAATCATGACCGACAGAGTCTCAACGATAAACAGGCCGCCGATGATGAGGGAGACGACCTCGGTGTTGGTCATGATGGACGTGCAGGCAAACGCGGCACCCAGGGCAAGCGAACCGGTGTCGCCCATAAAGATGCTCGCCGGATAGCAGTTGAACCACAGAAAGCCCAAGCAGGCACCGGCACACGCGGTGCAGAAGATGGACAGGTTCACGTCTCCGTGCAAAAACGCCATGGCAGCCATGGCGAGCATGGCGATCATGGAGGTGCCGCCAGCAAGACCGTCAAGGCCATCGGTCAGGTTCACGGCATTAGAAAGACCGGCAATCATCAGCCAGCAAAAGACAATATAGAGCCACGGGAACGAATAGCCGCAGATGGTGGTCGAAAGCACGCCAAGGTCGATCGTCAACCCACCGGGAAAACGAATCTCGGGGGCGACGCCGCACCAGTTGACGGCAAGTACCGTAAAGGTGACACAGATAATGGTTAGGCCGATCATCTTGGCATGGGGCGTCAGACCGAGCGAGCGCCCATGCGTAACGGAGGTCAGGTCGTCGATCAGGCCCAGCACGCCGGTCGCCAGCGTGGCGAGCAGCACGAGTACGAGCTCGGTGGTGAGCTTGCCCATCAGCAGGCAGGTCAGCGAGATCGCGACGAGGATGACAACGCCACCCATGGTGGGCGTTCCCTGCTTAACCAAATGACGCTTGGGGCCGTCGGCACGAACCTGCTGGCCGATACCCTCGACCTTGAGCAGCTTGATCCACCACGGCATGAGCAGCAGCGCAATGGCTGCGGCGATGCCAAGCCCCAAAAAAGCCTGATACGTTGGATACGAGGGATTGCCGAACATGGGCTAGCACACACCTTCCACAAAGCGGTCGAGCTCAACAAAGCGGGAACCCTTGACCAGTACAACATCATGTTTTTCAAGCGCACCGCCCATGCGGTCGAGCACCTGCTGATAATCGGAGAACACCTGGATGCGGTCCTCGTCCATGCCCATCATGCGTGCGGCATCGGCCATAAGCTGGGCCAGCTCACCACCCACGCACGCCAGCATGTCGAGCTTCTTGGCGGCGGCATAGGCGCCCACGAGCTCATGCATGCGAGGAGCCTCATCGCCCATCTCGCCCATCTCGCCCAGGATCGCCATGCGAGACCCCGTACACGAAAGCGAGCACAGCAGATCGAGGCCAGCAGCCATAGATTCGGCACTGGCGTTATAGGAATCGTCGATGACACGGGCACCGCTCTTGGCGCGCTTGATCTCCTGGCGGTGACCGGTGATCGTGAGGCCCCTAAAGGCAGCATCGATCTGCTCGGGCGTCACGCCCAGACGATAGGCAACCGCGGCGGCCTTAACGGCATTAGGAACGGACTGCACGCCGGGGATGGCAAGCATGGTATCGATCGTCTCACCCTGGCCAAAATCAAGCGTAAAGACCGGACGGCCCTCGTCATCAACACGAATGTCGCGGGCACGGACCTCATCATCGTCCGAGACGCCGGCCAGCATCACGTCGATACCAGCAGGCTGGGCGAACGCATCGCGAATGAACGGCGTAAAATCGTCCTCGCCGCCCAAAACCAGCAGCGGCAAATAGTCGCCGGCGGCGCACATGCCCTGTACAATCTCGGCCTTAGCGCGGGCGATGTTCTCGCGGCTGCCCAAAATGCCGATATGAGAGGTGCCGATCTTGCTCACGATGGCAAGGTTGGGATTGGCGGACTGGGACAGGCGCTCGATCTCGTGGAAATGGTTCATGCCCATCTCGAGCACCAGGACCTCGGTATCGGCCGGAGCGGAAAGCACCGTGAGCGGCATGCCGATCAGGTTATTGAAATTGCCCTTGGTGGCCCAGACACGATAGCGCTTGGCGAGCACAGCGGCGAGCACGTCCTTGGTCGTCGTCTTGCCGATGGAACCGGTAATGCCAACGACCAGGCAGCCAAGCTCCAGGCGATACGCGTGCGCCAAACGCAGCAGAAACTCCTCGGGATCATCGGTCAGCAAGATGGCACAGCCCTTGTCCTGCGCCAGCGAGACCAGCTCGGCCTCGGGCTCACGCGTCATCACGACGGCGCCGGCACCCGACTGGACGGCACGGGAAGCAAAATCATTGCCGTCGACGTTTTCACCGGGAAAGGCGACGAAAATCGTCCCTTCCTCGACCCGGCGCGAGTCGATAACGCACCCGCGGCATACCCGATCGACTTCTCCCGTCACGGTTCGGGCCCCTGTTGCGGCCGCGAGGTTGTTGACGGCGATCTCTATCATTGCAGCTCCCCTGTAAACCTAAATAATGCTATCGGCGTATTGTATCCCAGCGCCGCGCATGCGTGGTGCAGGGCATGTGAACACCCCTCATATGGGACAACAAACCACGCCCCAAAGATTGTAACCCCCTACTTCGTGTGCGGGATACCCAGCACGTCGAGCGCGTTGGCCATAATGGACTGGAACGGCACCGCAGCGGCATCTGAGCCGCTCGGCGTTCCGTCGAGCGTGATATAGCACAACACCTTGGGCGATTGTGCCGGTGCAAAGCCCATAAAGGACGACATGTAGTTCTCCTTGAGGTAGCCGCCGTTCTCGTCGGCACGTTCGGCCGTACCGGTCTTACCCGCCACGTCATAGCCGTCAACCGCGCCGCCAACGCCCGTTCCCTCCGACACGACCGTCTGCATGCACGATGTCACCTGGGATGCGGCGTCCTCCGAAATCGCGCGCTCGCCTTCGCCCCAGTCCTTCTCGTCGCCTTTGCTGGACTTATAGAAGTGCGGGGTCATCATCACGCCGCCGTTGGCGATGCCGCCCACGGCACGTGCGATCTCAATAGGCGAGACAGACAGCGCCTGTCCAAAGCTCATCGAGCCCAGCGTGGCGCCGTCATACTGGTCACGCTCCTTGACGATGCCCAGGCTCTCGCCCGGAAAATCGACACCAGAGCTGTGACCGATGCCCCACTTGTCCACATAGGCGGCAAAGTCGTCGGCACCGATCTTGCGCCCCACCAGGACAAATCCCACGTTGGACGAACGGCGCATCATCTCGCGCACATCCATGGTCATGGCGTAGTCGCGCTTGTCGGCATCGGTGACGGTATCGTCGCCCACCTTGATGCTCGCCGGCACCTCAAACGACGTACTCGACCGCACGACACCCAAGTCGAAGCCGGCGCCCGCCACGAGCGTCTTAAAGACCGAGCCGGGCTCGTAGGCGTCGGTGACCAGGCGCAGGTTCATATCCTCGGTCTTGGCGTTTTCCAAATTGGTCTGGTCGTAGGTCGGATACGAGCAGGCTGCCAAGATCTCGCCTGTCGTAGGATCGGTGACCAGCGCCGAGCCGTTCTTGGCCTTTGTCTTCTCGACAGCCTCTGCCAGGGCATCCTCGGCCGCACGCTGGATATTGACGTCGAGCGTCGTCACGATATCAACGCCGTCGACCGCAGCCACCTTTTTATAGGCACCACCCGCGATATAGCTGCCGTCCCTCGCGCGCTCGCGTACGAGGGAACCGTTCGTGCCGGTCAGAAGCTTGTTGTATTGCTTTTCGAGACCCGTCAAGCCGTCGTTGTCTACATTCACTACACCCAGCACCTGCGATGCCAGATTGCCGTATGGATATACGCGCTTCATGGCCTGCTCAAAAAGCACGCCGGGCAGGTTCTTCTTCTCCAGCGCCGCAGCGTCGTCTTCGTCCACCTGGCGCTTGATATACACCCAGGTTCCATCGGACTCAACGAGCTTGCGGCAGGTCTTTTTATCGATTCCAGTTGCCTTGACCAGCGCCGACACCGTCTTGTCAACATCCTCGACAAGCTGGGGGTTCACGGCGATGTTGCGACATTCGACCGACGACGCCAGCACGTTACCGTTGCGGTCGTAGACGGTGCCACGTTTGGCATAGAGAGTCTGCGCAAGCAGGCGGCGCGCATCGGCACGCTCGCGCAGTTTATCGGCTTCGACAATTTGATAGTCGGCAAGGCGAAAGACGCCCAAGCCCAAGCCAAGCCCAATGAAGCCCATGACGGCCTTGCGGCGAGGCAGAGGCGTGCCTGTGAGCCATTCGGTCGACGAACTCTTGCGCGACCTGGTGTTATGCACTTGAGGGCCGCCCGAGCCGCGAAGTCGCGACGCCGGGTCGTTGCCACGGGACTGCCCGGCGTTGTAAGATTGCCGACCCGTTCCTTGATAACCAGAACGTCCCCGCGACGAGGGACGTCCAGAACCGCGGCCCCCATCGGAACCGCGGCGATAGTCATTTGTCATACTCAGCTACCGTCTTGCTACTGAGCGGTCGCGGTCGCGTTGGCGCCCGCGGCTGCATCCTGCGAAAAGTCAAGTGTAACGCTCTCGCTGGGCTCCACCATGCCATAAGCGCCCGCAAGGTCGCGAATGCGCGTGTCGGCGCCATAGACCGAATGCATGACCTCCAGATCGGAGCTCTCATCGGTCGCCTTTTCGAGCGTGTTGGTAAGCTCGGCGTTGCTGTTGAGCACCTGGGCCGTAACGCCGGCGAGCGCCACGCGGGCGACGCCGATCGTCATGAAGATAGCCGCAATGATGCAAAACGTTTTAAGAACGCTCATGAAAACCGGGCTTACCGCCTGGTTTGCCTGACGGCCCGCGCCCGTGTAGACATCAAAGCGCGGCGTGCGCTGCTCACGGGGAGCAACGGGGGCCTGCGGCGTCTCACGATAGGCGGGCATGGCGTTCATATCATAGGCGAGTGCTGCGCTTGAAGTGTTGTAGCCCATGATATGCCGCCTCCCATCCCGAGTACGTTGGTAGTGTGTTTAAGCTTCGTTTATGGTGCGAGCGGGAGGTCCAATATCGCGCGGTCGCGCCTACAGACGCTGCGCCACGCGGATTTTGGCTGATCTCGCCCGAGGGTTGCGCTCAACCTCATCAGGCTGGGCAACCAAGGGTTTGCGAGTGATGACCTTGAGTATCGGCACGTTGCCGCACACGCACACCGGAATCTCCGGCGGACACGTGCACCCCTGGCTCATCTCCTTAAAGTGATTCTTTACGATACGGTCCTCAAGCGAGTGATACGAGATGACGCAGATACGTCCGCCCGGATTGAGCCACCTGGTGGCGGCATCAAGCCCTCGTTCGAGCACATCGAGCTCGTGATTGACCTCGATGCGAATGGCCTGGAAACTTTTCTTGGCCGGGTGTCCGCCATGCCGACGAGCGGCAGCCGGGATACCCGCCTTGATGATCTCGACAAATTGGCCGGTAGTTTCGATCGGTTCTTGCTCGCGGCGGCGCACGATCTCGCGCGCGATCTGCGAGGCGAACTTCTCTTCGCCGTAGACGCGTAGAATCCGGGCGAGGTCGTGTTCGTTATAGGTGTTGATGACCTCAGCTGCGTTTAAGGTGTTGTTACCCGGATCCATCCGCATGTCCAATGGGGCGTCCTCGTTATACGAAAAGCCCCTGCCAGGGATATCGAGTTGCGGTGACGAAACGCCCAAATCGAACAGGAAGCCATCGACCCCGGGCACCTCGGCCGAGCAAAGCAGCTCGTCCAAGTCGCCGAAGTTGCCCTTCAGCAGCTGGTGCGGAACGCCGGGAACCTCGCGGTCCAGACGGGCGCCAGCGGCCTCGAGGGCCATGTCATCCTGATCGACGCCGAGCAAAAGGCCCGTCTCCCCCACCTGCGCGGCCATCTTTACCGAATGGCCGGCACCGCCAAGGGTGCAATCGCAGACAACGGAGCCGCTCTTTAGCTGCAGCGACTCAAGCACTTCGCCGAGCATGACAGGTTCATGCCGATATTCTTGTGTCAAGATCCCACGCTCCATCCGTTACTCGTGCCTTGCCCTTACGAGAAGAAGAGGTCCAGCAGGGCCTCGTCGTCATCGTCCTCATCGGCCGCGGCGCGATCCCAAACCTCAAGGTGGTCGTAGTTGCCCACAACCGTGACCTCGCGGTCGAGGTTCGCCTGCTTGCGGAGAGACTCGGAAAGACCGATACGACCGGCGCTGTCCACGTCCATCGACGTAGTGCGCTTGTTGATCGCCCTCATGAGCTTCTGGTCGTTAATGTCACGCGGGTTAAAACCCTCGTGGCCCTCACGACCCGCGAAGAGTCCTTCGACCCACTTATCGAAGGCCTCGGCAGAGAACACGTACAGAGCATCGACATCCAGGGCTTTGAACACGCGAACGTGCTCTCCAAGCTCCTCGCGAAGGGGTGCAGGCAGGGACAGACGACCTTTTGCATCGAGATTGCGCTCGTATGCACCAGTCATTCCCATGTGCGCCCTCCCCTCGGTTACTCAGATGGCACGTACGCGGGGAACCACCCCGCCTGTCGACGTCATTAATAATATGGGGAACCGCCCCATTTTTCAACATCTTTCCCCACCCCTTCCCCCACTCCGCCCCACCACTCCACCCACCATATATTGCAAAACACCCCCAATCATATGTTCGAAAACACAATATGTTGTGTTTACAGCAACGGCGGGATGCCACCTGTGGCACCCCGCCTTTCAACCTCAACCTTCAAGTTGACCTTGAGGCGATTTTTGCGTCCCTTTACATGGCGTTCACATCGCCCCCAAACTCCCCCACCCAAGACACGTGCGGCCCACCACCGCGACGACAAGTGGCGAAAAATGGAACGGGCCCCAGATTGCCCATGCGAGCGCAAAAGCACGCAGCGGCAATCTGGGGCCCGTCCCCAAATACCTATAGATATGCAGGCCAGCGATGTGTTAACGATGTGCCAGCGGGTGCGCCGCCAGATAGACCTCGGTCAGTTGCGTACGATCGACATGCGTGTAGACCTGCGTGGTCGATATATCGGCATGTCCCAAGATCTCCTGTAGCACACGGAGGTCTGCGCCGCCCGCAAGCATATGGGTGGCAAAGGAGTGGCGCAGCGTATGGGGATGGAGTCCCACCAGCCCTACCTGGCGCCCGTAGCGCTCACAGATGGCATGGATGCCCTGGCGCGACAGACGGCGGCCGTTCTTATTTAAAAAGACCGCCGAGGCCTCGGTTCCGCGGGCATGGGCCGCCAAGCGAGAACGCCCCTCAGTTATATAGCGCGTCAGAGCTCGCGCCGCGCTTCCCACCAACGGGGACAGGCGTTCCTTTGAGCCCTTACCGCGAACGAGTACAAAACCATCGTCGATATGGATATCGCCCACATCGAGCCCCACCAATTCGCTCACACGCAAACCGCATCCGTAGAGCACTTCCAAGATGGCATGGTCGCGCAAGCCCATCTCGCCCTCGGGGAAGTCTTGATCGAGCAGCGCCGAGACATCCTCCACCGATAGATACTCCGGCAAACGCTCAGCCTTTTTAGGCAGGCGCAACGCCGCCGTTGGATTTTGGGCCACAGCCCCATCGCGCACCAAAAAGGCATGCAGGCCCTTCACGGCCGCAAGCGCACGCTCCACCGAGGCATCGGAATAGCCCCCATCGCGACGGTCGGCGACAAAGCCCTCCACGACCTGACGAGTCACCTCATCAAAAGACATGATGCCCGCCCGCTCCAGATAGGCGCAGTACGTCGTCAGGTCACGACGATAGGCCGCAATCGTGTTGCGCGCCAAACCCCGCTCGACCGCGAGGTAATCGAGATACTCCCCCGCCGCCACGGCAAGCGACAAGGGAGTAGCTTCGGTATGTTCTTTGTTCGCCGGCACCCTTAGTCCGTAGCGAGGTTCATGGGCGTCACCTGCAGGCGATCGACACCCTCGTGCTGACCGATCGAGGCACGCACGAACTCTCGGAACAGCGGCTGCGGGTTGGTCGGACGGCTCTTGAACTCGGGGTGAGCCTGGGTTGCCACATACCACGGATGCACGTCGCGCGGCAGCTCGACCATCTCGACTAGGCGCTCGTCGGGCGAGAGGCCAGAGATAACCAAGCCGGCGTCCTCGAGCTGGTCGCGGAAGGCGTTGTTAAACTCAAAGCGGTGACGGTGACGCTCGTAGACGAGATCCTCGCCATATGCCTCGCGAGCGAGGGTATCGGCGGCGAGCTTGCACGGATAGGCGCCCAGACGCATGGTGCCGCCCTTCTCGGTCACATCCTCCTGCGAGCTCATCAGATCGATGACGCTAAACGGACCGTCCGGGTCGAACTCGGAGGAGCTGGCACCGGCAAGGCCGACGACGTTGCGGGCGAACTCGCACACGGCCACCTGCATACCCAGGCAAATGCCCAGATACGGAATCTTGTGCTCGCGGGCAAACTCGGCCGCGAGGATCTTGCCCTCCAGGGCGCGCTTGCCAAAGCCGCCGGGGACCAGGATGCCCGAAGCGTCGCCCAGAACTTCGGAGACATTCTGCTCGTCGAGGCTCTCGCCGTCGACCAGCTGGACGTCCACATGGCGATCGTAGAAGACGCCCGCATGGTGCAGGGCCTCGATAACCGACAGGTACGCATCGGGCAGCTGCGTGTACTTGCCAACGACGGCGATCTTCACCTTGTCGGCGTGATGGTTGGCGTGATTCTGTTTGCGCAGGAACTCGTTCCACTCGCTCATGTCGCGCTCACGCGGGTCCAGACCCAGGCGCTCGCAAATGCGCAGGTCAAAGTCCTGCTCGGCAAGCAGTTGCGGAACATCGTAAATGCTCGCGCAGTCCTCATTGGTGAAGACGCAATCGGTGTCGACGTCGCAGAAGCTTGCGATCTTTCCGCGGATAGCGTCATCGATATGGTGGTCGGAGCGCAACACGATAATATCGGGCTGGATGCCAAAGCTGCGGAGCTCCTTGACGGAATGCTGCGTGGGCTTGGTCTTGACCTCGTGGGCGGCGGCGATATAGGGAACGAGCGACACGTGGATGTAGCAAACGTTCTCGGGGCCGGCCTCCTTGCGGTACTGACGAATGGCCTCGACAAACGGTTGGGACTCGATGTCGCCGATCGTGCCGCCCAGCTCGGTGATGACTACATCGGAGCCGGTCTGCTCCTCGATGCGGCGGAACTTATCCTTAATGGCATTGGTGACGTGAGGAATCACCTGCACGGTACCGCCCAAAAAGTCGCCGCGACGCTCGCGGGCGATGAGGCTTTTGTAGATGGCACCGGTCGTAAAGTTGGAATCGCGGGTCAGGTTCTCGTCGATAAAGCGCTCGTAGTGGCCCAGGTCCAGGTCGGACTCGTAACCATCCTCGGTTACAAAGACCTCACCATGCTGGAACGGGCTCATGGTACCGGGGTCGACGTTCAGATACGGGTCGGCCTTCTGCATCGTTACTTTGTAGCCACGCGACTTGAGCAGACGGCCCAGCGAGGCCGCGGTGATACCCTTGCCCAGGGACGAAACCACGCCACCGGTTACGAACACATGCTTGGTCATATTGAGTTACCTGCGCTTCCCGTAGAAGTTGTTTATCCACATCTTACGGGTCTTCATTGTAATACTCGCGCCGCGGACCGTCCGCAATTTTTCTCGCGTGCGATTGCATTTCTCAATCTTGAAACAAAACGCCGCCCGGTTTCCCAGGCGGCGTCGCTATGGCAAGGGTTACATGCTGCTATCGATCAGCAACCTCGTCCTCAAGCATTTCTTGAACGAGCATGCCAGTACGGACGCCCTCAAGATACCACTCACCACGTTCGGTGAGGCAAATGCCATTTGCAAGCTGACCGCCATCGTCGCTATAACGCGAGACGACATCAATCATGCCTTCGGAATCCAGGCGATCGATTGCCGCACGGGCACGATACGGCGAAACCCCCACGCGCTCGGCAAGCGTTTTGCGCGAGAAACCATACGGCCCGCCATTGTCTTCGGTTTGCTGGTCGATCTCCATCAACACCAGCACCTCGACACGCTTCATATCGTTGACACTCGCACGACCCTTGCCCGCCATAGCAGCCTCCTCAAACCGAGCACGAGCATCTAACGCGCCGTGCGCGACCGACACACCTCACGATGGCAGGTAATATCCATCATGCGGCATCCCGCTAAGGATGAAACAGTTACGGTTATTGTATACCGCTCAAATTGTTTCTAGGCAGGTAAACAGCTATTTTTCGCCGAAATAGACGCTTTATTGATCAAAAAGCCGTACCGGGCGCTAACCCGATACGGCCAAAATGCAATGCAATTACCGTGGTGCTTCAAACTTAGCGATGGAAGAAACCGCGGCGCTCAAACTTGGGCTCGCAGCACACGTTGATGCCCAGTTTGCGCAGTACCGTCTCGTCCGTCGGCGAGATAATCACGCTAAAGAAGGCGTCGCAACCGCGCAGCTGCTCCAGGCCCGAAAGGACGCGAGCGGCCGTCTCACTCGTGGCCGAGGTGATCGACAGCGCCATAAGCGTCTCGTCGGTGTGGAGGCGCGGGTTTTTACTGCCCAGGAAATGCGTCTTGAGCTTGCTGATGGGCTCGATCGCCTCATCGCTAATGACCTCGAGCTCAAGGTCGACGCCCGAGACATGCTTGAGGGCGTTCATAATGAGCGAACTTGCGGCGCCCAGGCGCGTGGAGGTCTTACCGGTCACCACGGAGCCATCGGGCATGACCATGGCACCCACGGGACCACCCGTCAGCTGCTCCCTGGTGAGGGCCGCCGAGCGCGCCGGTGAGTAGTTCTTATCGATGCCGGCTTTCTTCATAATAATCTTGAGACGGTCGACTTGCTCATCGCCCACGCCGGTACGGCGCACATTTTCGACCGCGGTAAAGTAGCGGCGAACGATCTCCATCTTGGAAGCGTCGCGGCAGGCATCGTCATCGGTGATGGCAAAGCCGACCATATTGACGCCCATGTCCGTAGGGCTCTGGTAGGGGCTCTTGCCCAGGATCTTTTCCATCAGGGCACGGACTACCGGGAAGGCCTCGACGTCGCGGTTGTAGTTGACCGTGGTCTTGTTGTAGGCCTCCAGGTGGAAGGAGTCGATGATGTTGGCGTCATCGAGGTCTGCCGTGGCGGCCTCGTAGGCAATATTGACCGGATGCGTAAGGGGCAGATTCCAAACCGGGAAGGTCTCGAATTTGGCATAGCCGGCGGCCGTGCCATGCTTGTGCTCGTGATAGAGCTGCGAGAGGCAAGTGGCGAGCTTGCCCGAGCCGGGGCCGGGTGCCGTCACGACAACGAGCGGACGCGTGGTCTCGACAAACTCGTTCTTGCCGTAGCCTTCGTCAGAAACGATCAGATCGACATCGTGCGGATACCCCTCGATGGGATAGTGCAGCTTGGCGGGAATACCGAGCGCGTTCAGGCGGTTGCGGAACACATCGGCAGCGGGCTGGCCGGCATACTGGGTGATGACCACAGCCGCGACGGCAAAGCCGTTGCCGCGGAACAGGTCAACCAAGCGCAGCACATCCTCGTCATAGGTAATGCCAAGGTCACCACGAGCCTTGTTTTTCTCGATGTGGTTCGCGTTGATCGCGATGATAACCTCGACATCGTCGGCGATGCTCTTGAGCATGCGGAACTTGCTGTCCGGCTCAAAACCCGGCAGCACGCGGCTCGCATGATAGTCATCGAACAGCTTGCCACCAAACTCCAAATAGAGCTTGCCACCAAACTGCGAGATGCGCTCCTTAATGTGAGCAGCCTGCAGCTCGATATATTTCGCGTTGTCGAAACCCTGGCGCATATATGGCTCCCGTCCCGTTTCGTAAATAAAGTTCCTACGCGATTATAACGGAGCCAGCCCCCACCAACACCCAGGCAACCAACAGGCACCAACCAAACACGTGCTCGAATAAGTTGCGGTGAAATAGTTCCTGCTTAGCCCTCAGGGCAGCCAAACAGGAACTATTCCACCGCAACCCCCCTTTTGGTGGAAAAGGGGTCAGGCTACTTTGCACCAACCTGGTGCAGACAAACCTGACCCCATTGCACCAACAACATAAACATCGCAGGTAGAGGACGGACAGACACTATGACCCAATCCGAGGGCACGGAAACGACAGGAGCCCCCGCTCGTGACCGCGGGTCGGGGCTGCGAC
>CAKUEU010000038.1 GCA_934646865.1 uncultured Collinsella sp.
ACGCTTCGTCAGGTTGGCCTGGGCGAGCGCCTGGGCAACTTTCCGGCGCAGCTTTCGGGCGGCGAGCAGCAGCGCGTATCCATCGCCCGCGCGCTGGCCAAGAACCCCAAGCTGCTTTTGTGCGACGAGCCCACGGGCGCGCTCGACTACAAAACTGGCAAGCAGATCTTGCAGCTGCTACAGGACACTTGCCGCAAGCAAGGCATTACGGTCATTATCATCACCCACAACTCTGCGCTGGCGCCCATGGCCGATCGCCTGATCCGCTTTAAGAGCGGCCGCGTGGAGAGCGAGACAGTCCAGCAAAATCCCGTGCCGATCGAGACGATCGAGTGGTAGCGCCCATGGACCAGGACCGCCAAAACAGCCAGCGCCGCGATGCGCAGAACACGGAGCGCGAGCAGGATTTTACGACCTACCGCACCGCCCAAAGCTCAAACGATATGGTGCCGACGGTGTTTCGCCGTGGCATCTACCGCACAATCCGAGGCAGTCTTAAGCGCTTCTTATCCATCGTGGTCATCACCGCGCTTGGCGTGAGCGTGATGTGCGGCCTTAAGGCGGGCTGCGAGGACCTGTGCGATTCGGTTGACGCTTACTTTGACCAGCAGAATGTCTATGACATCAACGTGCAGTCGACCTATGGTCTGACCGATGACGATCTTGCTGCGATTCAAGAGGTCGATGGCGTCGAGACGGCCGAGGGCATCTATACCGAGACCGCCTATACCGCCGTGAGTACGACGCGCGAGCGTGTCGTCGTACAGAGCCTCTCCAAAGAGAATATTGACCAACCGGTGCTAGTACGCGGCGAGCTGCCCGAGACTTCGGGCGAAGTGGCAGTGACCTCACGTTTTTTGAAGGCTTCGGGCAAGAAAATCGGCGATACGGTGAGCTTTGCCGCCAATGACGCGAGCTCGTCCAACCAAAGTGCCAAGGATCAATTTGCCGCGGGCGATTACACCATTACGGCTGAGGTCCTCGATCCCACTGATGTGAGCTCCGACTCGACGGTCAACGCCTTTCGCGCTGCTTCGACTGCGGACTACAAGTTCTACGTGAGCGAGGATGCCGCGACATCTTCTTCCTACTCCGCTGTCCACGTGGTCGTCGAGGGAGCCAAGAGCCTCAACTCCTATTCGGATGCCTACTCGGCAAAGATCAATGAGGTCAAGGGCAATATCGAGAAGATCCGCGAGGAACGTGAGAAGGCGCGCGCTCAGGAGCTGACGGTCGACACACCGGCGAGCTTGGATGCGGCCGAGCGCCAGGCGAATATGGTCTTTGGGATCGAGCAGGACAACATCAATCGCATGGCCGAGGGCAGCGACGAGCGTGCGCAGGCGCAAGCCGACCTGGACCAGCGCCGCGCCGCCGCCGACCAGCAGTTTGCCGATGCCCGCGCCGAGCTCTCTGACCTGGGCGAATGCACCTGGTACATCCAGGACCGCGGCAATATCGCAAGTTACTCGAGCGTCGAGAGCGATAGTTCTTCGATCGAGGCCATCGCCACGGTGTTCCCGTTCATCTTCTTTATCGTCGCCGTGCTTATCAGCCTCACCACCGCCGCCCGCATGGTCGAGGAGGAGCGCACGCTTATTGGCCTGTACAAGGCGCTCGGTTATTCACGCGGGCGTATCCTGTCCAAATATGTGGACTACTCGCTGTGGGCGTGTCTGATCGGTGGCGTGCTCGGCAATATCATTGGATTTGTGGGTCTGCCGCTGTTCCTGTTTACGGTGTTCGACGACATGTACTCGCTGCCCCAGATGCTACTTTCGTACGACATCGTGTCATCACTCGTGTCGGTAGCGCTGTTTGCCGTGGGCGTAGTGGGCGCCACGATTATCGCCTGCCGCCACGAGATGGCCGAGACTCCGGCCTCGCTCATGCGCCCCAAGGCCCCGCGCGCCGGCTCGCGCATTTTCCTCGAGCGCATCGGCTTTATTTGGCGCCGCATGGGCTTTTTGAACAAGGTGGCCGCGCGCAATTTGTTCCGGTACAAAAAACGTGCCTTTATGACCATCTTCGGCATTGCGGGCTGTACGGCGCTCGTGATCTGCGGTATGGGCATTCGCGACACATCGGTGGCGCTTTCGCCCAAGCAGTACGGGCACATTACGCGCTATGACCTGCTGGCGGTCGCCAACCCCGATGACTTTACGCAGACGTGCGCGGCGCTGGACGAGCGCAGCGCGGCCAAGGACTCCAACGTGACCGTGACCTCGACGTTGCCGATCATGACCGACAACGTCACCTTTACGTATGGCGGCAAGAGCGAGACCGTGCAGCTGGTCGTGGTACCCGATGACCGCACGGGCGACTTGGACGACTACGTGTGCCTGGAGGACGAGTCCAAGGCGCCACTCGCTTTGCGCGACGGGGATGTGTATCTGAGCAAGAGCTCGCAATTGGTACTGGGGATTCAGCCGGGTGATACGGCGCAGGTTCAAGATTCGTCGCTCAACGTCGCAAAGGTCAAAGTCAGCGATATCTCACTCAACTACCTGGGCAACACGCTCTATATGACGCAGAGCACCTATGAGCGTGCGTTTGGCCGAAGCACCCGTCTCAACGGCATCTTTGCGCTGCTCAAGGGCTCATCTGCCGATCAGATTGCGTTTAGCAAGCAACTCAAAAACGACGGCTGGCTGACGCTTTCGAGTACTGCCGAGCATTGGGAGAACTATGAGGCCAACTTCACCATCATCAACTCGGTTGTGGTGCTCGTGACATTTATGGCGGCGTGCCTGTCGTTTGTGGTGGTGTTTACGCTGTCCAATACGAATATCTCGGAGCGCGAGCGCGAGCTGGCGACCATCAAGGTGCTGGGCTTCCGCCGCGGCGAGGTGCACCATTACGTTAACAAGGAGACGTTGATTCTTACGGCGATCGGAGCCGCGCTGGGCGTACCGCTGGGCGGTGCGCTGGCCGAGAGCTTTACGTACATCTTGCAGATGCCGTCATTGTACTTTGACGTTGAGGTCGAGCCACTGAGCTACGTGCTGTCCGTTCTGCTGGCATTTGGCTTTACGTTTATCGTCAACCTCGCTACCAATCGCACCCTCAATAAGATCGACATGGTCGGCGCCCTCAAGAGCGCCGAGTAGCCTGTTCCGGGATTCAGGTTCTAGCGAGCTGCTAGCGTACCTACAGTCGCTGTTTTGCATAAACCGCCCCGCCGAATGAATACTTTGGCGGGGCGGTCGCCTTTTGCCTGCAGGTACCCCAGTCGGCACCGTGCAAATTCCGGAATATTCAGCATCCCGGAGTCCACGGGAGCGGGTATCGGTGCGCAAAACCGCGCCGAAGACTCCGATCCTGAGCCCCCGGTGCCTCGAGAACCGCTCGTTTTCTACGGAATGCGCCCCTTGACGCCCGCCTTTCGCCCAAAATCCAGCATGCAAGCGCCCCCGAATGCTGAATATTCCCAAAAATGCACGCCGCACCCCACCCCAGGCACCCGCAGCAAGAAGACGAATAGCCTCGACCTCCCCAGTTACCGCAGGAGGCCCCAGGGCCTACCTCTCAAATCTTTCCGCAGGACGGAAGGGCCCCGCCGCGCGAAGCGCGCAGCGGGGTCCTGACATGTCCGAGGACGATTTGGGAGGTAGGCCCTGGGGCCTCCGATGGAAGCAGTCCTAGCCGAGGCTATTCGTCGCCGAAGCTGATGCCCAGCGCTTTGGCCTCGCGCACCAGGTCGCTTTGGGGATCGACGTACTTGAGCTTGCCGGCGACCTCCTCGAGCGGCATGTGGCACATCTTGCCGTCGCGTAGGGCAATCATGTAGCCAAACTCGCCGCGTAGGCAACCGAGCGCTGCCTCGACGCCGCACTGGGTCGCAAAGATGCGGTCCTGGGCATCGGGCTGACCGCCGCGTTGCGTGTGGCCGGGGATGGCGACGCGGGTCTCGCGACCGGTCTTGGCCTCGATCTCCTTGGCAATGTCGTAGACAATCGAGGGGCTCGTACGTTCGGCGAGCTTCTTCTTGTACTCCTTCTTGGACAGTGCCGCATCCTCCTTGGAGATGGCGCCCTCGGCGACGGCCACGATGGTAAAGCGGCTGCCGGTTTCCATGCGATGCTCGATGGTCTTGATGACGTTATCCATGTCGTAGGGGATCTCGGGAATCAAGATGACATCCGCGCCGCCCGCGACGCCGGCGTACAGCGGAATCCAGCCAACCTTGTGGCCCATGATCTCGATAACGAACACGCGGCCGTGACTCGAGGCGGTGGTGTGAATGTCGTCGATGCACTTGGTGGCGACGTCGATGGCGCTCGTAAAGCCAAACGTCATCTCGGTGCCCCAGGTGTCGTTATCGATGGTCTTGGGCAGGGCGATAACGTTGAGGCCCTCCTCGCGCAGACGATTGGCGGTCTTGGTGGAGCCGTTGCCGCCCAGCATAAACAGGCAGTCGAGCTGCAGCTTGTGATAGGTGTGGACCATCGCCGGCACCTTCTCGACGCCATCGGCCTCGGGAATATCCAGACGCTTGAAGGGCGTGCGGCTCGTGCCCAGAATGGTGCCGCCGCGGGTGAGGATACCGCTAAAATCGGCGGGCGTCATGACGCGGAACCTGCTGTAGATAAGGCCCTGGTAGCCGTCCTCAAAACCATAGATCTCGATAGGTTCTTCGCTATTGGTCATAAGCGTTTTGACAATGCCGCGCATGGTGGCGTTGAGCGCCTGGCAGTCGCCGCCACTGGTAAGAAGACCGATCCTGAGCATGATGAATCCTTCCGGGCAAGTTATAACATGCGCATAAGTTTACCCCCGCACACTGTTGATGCGGAGGTAAAACGTGTTAGCTCAAGCGTATAGAAATGTAAGCAACGTCAGGCGAGCGTAAGGTCGACGGGCCTGGCTCCTTACAGCGCGAAGGCGTCGACGTCGCCCCAGTGGCGGCGCAGCGTGATGGCGGCAGCGGGCTCGGTGTTGTCGAAGACGACCGACCACTGCGTGTTGCTGGTGATGTCTTCCGGATTGGGCTCTTGCGCCGCAGCGCGTAGGGCCTTCCAAGCGACTGTCTCGCCTTGGGCGCCGGCATGGGCGTCAAGGACATCGGCGATTGCGACGGCGCGCTCTTTACCATGGCCCAGCTCGCCGTTCTTTTGGTTGGGGAGCACCTCGTCACCATAGCAGGCGTAGAAGTTCGTGACTTGGCGTACGGGCGTCGCCTTGCATGCACGGTCGGGATCGCGCGGATCCCACTCCACCACCCGCGCGTCACCGGCGGCGTCGTTGATAAAGAAGTGATAGTCGCGTCCGGCCATGGCGTGCATGTCGTAGGCAGAAAGCAGGTCGACGGCCTCCTGCGTGGTGGCCGCGCGGTCGAGCACCAGGCGAATGGCGAGCGAAGTGTTGATGACGGGGCGCTGTGTGTCCTGGTCACAGGGCTTGGAATCCAGGGTGAGCACGGCAATGGACACGCCGCATTCGTTGACACCGTCGAGCTGGGCAAACGGGCCCATCAACGCCGCGGCGCGTCCGGCGACGGAGTCAAGTGGAGTGTTGGCGCCCAGGTTATTGAGGGCCGCAAAGCCGATGGAGGCATAGCCGTCGCGCGGGTGATTGCGCACCAGCAGCGCCGAGGTGTCGTCCTTAAAGTCGTAATTGCGACCGGTGCGCACGCGGCCTTTGGCATCTACGGCGACAAAAGCGCTGCAGGCAAACTGGGGCGCCTGGACATGTGCCGGCACGCCGGGGAGCACCTGCGCCACCACGGCATCGATGTAGGCCTGGTCGTCGCGCACGCCAGCGGCGATGATGCGGTCAAGGTCGTAGTCGTAGGCGATATCGATCGCGTACAGGTCGTATCCATCCGCATGGTCGGTCAAGCGTTTGAGCGACGCGACAGACTTGATTTGCTTGTGATAAACGATACCGATGGCAGCGGCAAGGCCGACGGCGATTCCCGCGACACCGCAGGCGATAGCAACGTTACGTGGCTTCATGACGGCTCCTCTCGTCCTGTTAGCGTAATTGTCGCAAAAGGCGCGCGGGCATGATGGCTCAACTTGGTGAGCGGCGCGGAATTAAGCACGGAATGAAGAGTGCGGCGCTGGCGTGGCGGGGTATGCTGGAGGGGACCATCAACCCAGTGAAAGGGGAGAGTATGACGGATCAGGAAACGCCCGAGCGCGTGCACGTGACGGCCGACGATATCGAGGCTGCCAACGACCTTATCGACTTTATCGAGGCATGCCCCAGCATGTTCCATACGGCGGCGACCATTATGGCCGAGCTCGACGAGGCGGGCTTTACCTACCTGCCCGAGAATGCGGCGTGGGACATCGAACCGGGCGGTCGCTATTACACGCAGCGTAACACCTCGAGCGTTGTTGCCTTTAAGGTGGGCGAGGACCTGGCCGCGACGTGGGGCGAGGACGGCGTTGCCGGCGACTATCATTTTCAGCTCACGGCGTCGCACAGCGATTCGCCGACGTTTAAGGTCAAGGCCGTGCCCGAGCTTGACGGCGCGGGCGAGACGCTGCGCCTGAACACCGAGGCCTACGGCGGTATGATCGACTACACTTGGTTCGATCGCCCGCTGGCGCTCGCGGGCCGCGTGCTGGTACGCGAGGGCGACCGTATTGAGAGTCGCTTGCTCGCTACCGAGCGCGAAGTCGCCATCATCCCGAGCCTTGCCATCCATATGAACCGTGGCGTCAACGAGGGCTTTGCTCCCAACCGAGCTGTCGACCTATGCCCGCTCATCAGCGCCGGCGAGCTTAAGCAGGGCGACTTTGATGCCCTAATCGCCGAAGAGCTGGACGTTGAGCCCGAGCAGATCTTGGGCCGCGACCTGTTCCTGGTCAATCGTCAGGATGCGCGCATTTGGGGCTGGGCCGACGAGTTTATCTCGACGCCCAAGCTCGACGACCTGGCCTGCGCCTACACCTCGCTTCAGGCATTTTTGGGTGCCGAGAACGCGCACGACGTTTCGGTCTTCTGCTGCTTTGATAATGAGGAGGTTGGCTCCGAGACCAAGCAGGGCGCCATGTCGACGTTCTTGGCCGACGCGCTGCGCCGCATCAACGGGTCGCTGGGCTTTGACGACGAGTCGTACCATCGTGCACTTGCGGCATCGATGCTCGTGAGCTGCGACAACGCGCATGCCGTGCACCCCAACCATGCCGAGAAGTGTGATGCCCGCAACCAGGTGGTGCTCAACGGCGGCATCGTCATCAAGGAAGCCGCCAACCAGCACTACTGCACCGATGCCTTTAGCCGCGCGGTGTTCCAGGCCATCTGCGATGACGCCGACGTGCCCACGCAGGCCTTCGCCAACAAGAGCGATATGGCCGGCGGTTCTACCCTGGGCAATCTGTCCAATATGCAGGCGAGCATGCATGCCGTGGACGTGGGTCTGCCGCAGCTTGCCATGCACTCGAGCTACGAGACCGGCGGCGTGCGCGACGTGATGTACGCCATCCGTGCCCTCACCGCCTTCTACGAGCGAAACCTAACCATCAACGGCGCCGAAAGCGTAGAACTCTAAAACCTACTAAAAAGGGATGTTAATTTTGGCAGGTTTTATCTGGGCGAATGCGAAGGGTGGAACCGAACTGGATCGGTGATGCGTAGCCGCCGAGGTGCAATGTGCCTCGGTGGCTTTTTGTGTACAGAGTACGGCTAATGCTTATAAGTGCTTTACATGCTTTACGTATCTACCATAGTATTTTATGATAGTTTTGAAATACTAAGGAGGGGTCATGACCACAACAGCCGCTCAGATCAACGTACGTCTCGATGCCGATCTTAAAAGGAGCGGGGACGCCGCTCTCTCCAGGGCCGGTATGACGCCGAGCCAAGCGGTGCGAGCGCTCTGGCAGCTTGCGGCGTCGCTGGCCGATCGCCCCGGTGCGCTCGAGGATATCCTGCTGCCCAGTCGTGCCCGGGCGGAACAGCGCGAGCACGAAAAGGCCGCCAAACGTAAGCTCGAGCTCATAGATCAGGGGTCGAAGCTGTTCGCTACCGCTTGCCGTGAGTCGGGAATCGATATGGTCAAGGCCCAGCCATCGGACGACGAAGAGCTCAAACGGAATGCCTATGCGGATCGCTATGGCGAGGAGATGAGCTGGCTCTATGAGTGAGGCTCCAAAGCGCATCTTGGTTGACACCAACGTGTGGCTCGATTATTTCATTCCCTCACGACGTGGTCGTTCGGTGGCGATTGAGTTTTTACGCGATGCATGCACGGCGCAGGTGGATTTGCTGTATGCGGCGACATCGTCCAAAGACCTGTTCTATTTGATTTCAAGCGAACATAAGGCATGGTATCGGCGAGAGCACGGTTCGCTTTCCCAGGATGCCGCTATGGCAGCGACTTCGCTTGCATGGGATTGCCTCGACGTGTTGTCGCAACTTGCCACGCCGGTACCCTGCGACCTGAGTGACATATGGATGGCGAGCAGGCAGCGTGAGCTCCATAGCGATTACGAAGACGATTTAATCATTGCGGCAGCGATACGCGCTCAAGCAGATTTACTGGTCACCAACGATGTCAAGCTCTGTTCGCATGCACCCGTCGCAGCAATGAACGTCGAAAACGCAAGAAAGTACTTGGCAACGCTCTAGCAATTTGAAGATCCCGCAGGTTGAACAAAAGACAGCGAGAGCTCGCCGTTTGAGCCAAGGTGCCGTGAAATGAAAAGGCGCTGACCTTCTGGTCGCGCCTTTGAAATTGAACGGCAGATTGGCCAAACGGCGAGCTCGCAGCATCGACCGGTCCGCCGTTCGTTAGAACGGCGGAACCCTAATGCTCAATCCAGCAGCGCAGGGTTTCGCCGGCCTGCAGGTGACGCAGATTCTCCGCGGCAATGTCGACCACATTGTTGAGCGTAGCCTCCAAGTGGAACCAGCCCGAGACATGCGGCGTGATGAGCATGTTGGGCGCATCCCACAGGGGGCCTGTCTCAGGCAGCGGCTCGGGGTCGGTGACGTCGACCGCAGCGCCGGCAAGGTGCCCGGACTCAAGAGCGGCAACCAGATCGTCGGCAACAACGAGGTCACCGCGGCCGCCGTTGGCAAAGAAGGCGCCCGGCTTCATCGCGGCGAAGAACTCGGCGTTCGCCAGGCCGCGGGTCTCGGGTGTGCTGGGCATAAAGGATGCGACGACGTCTGCCTCGGCCAGGCGCTCAGACAGGGCATCCATGCCGTCCATGTCCTCAAATACAATGGGGTAGACGAGCGGATGGCGCTTGATGCCGCGGACGTGCGCGCCCATGCTGCGGCAGAGCGTGGCAAAGTGGCCGCCGATATCGCCCGCGCCCAGCACCAGCACGTTGGCATTTTTGAGCGAGGTGACCGGGCCCAAGTCCTCCCAGCGATGCTCGCGCTGCAGGTCCTGGTAGCCGGGCAGGCGCTTCATCATTGACAGCACCATGGCAAACATGTGCTCGCTTACGGCCTGTCCGTAGGCGCCGATCGAGCAAGACAGCTTGGCGTCGGCCGGCACGGTGCCAGCAGCAAGGTAGTCGTCATAGCCGGCGGTCTGCAATTGCAACAGCTGGAGATGCTTGCATACCGTGAGCATGTCAGGGTCGATGTTGCCCAGGATCACGTCGGCATCGGCGACCTGCTCGTGCGTGGCGGCGTCGGCGCTCGTGTAGATAAAGTCCTCGCCCGGAGCGCTCGACTCAAGAATTGCGCGATGACGGTCGTTGACGGGCAACAAAACCAGGATGTTCACAAGCAGTCCTCTCCGCTCGACCTACCAAGAGGGGCAGGTTAATTTTGGCAGGTTTTATCAGGCAAAACGTTCAAATAAAACGCCGGATGCAAGACGAGCGTGCCCGTCAGCATCCGGCGTATCTACAGCTACCAGCTGAGCAGTTCGTAGCCGTCCTCGGTCACCACGAGCTGCACCTCGCACTGGGCCGAATCGCTGCCGTCCTTGGTGCGCACGCACCAGCCGTCGCCCTTGCTAATCTTGATGTCGGGCGCTCCGGCGTTGACCATGGGCTCGATGGTAAAGACCATACCCGGGGCCATGATGGTGTCCACATCGGGCGCCTCGGTGGTAAAGCCCACAAACGGGTCCTCGTGGAACTCCTTACCGATGCCGTGTCCACCGTACTCGCGCACCACGCTAAAGCCGGCGTCCTCGACCGTCTTTTGCACGGCCTCGGCCATCACGGACAGCGGTAGCCATGGCTTGACGGCGGCAAGGCCCGCCTCCACGCTGGCGCGGGTGACGTCGACCAGGCGCTGGCGCTCGGCCGAGACCTCGCCGATGCAGAACATGCGGCTCGAATCACTAAAGTAACCGTCCAAGATCGTGGAGCAGTCTACGTTGATGATGTCGCCCTCGTGCAGCACATCCGCATCGCAGGGGATACCGTGGCAGACGACGTCGTTGATCGAGGTGCACACGCTCTTGGGATAGCCCTCGTAGTTAAGGTCGGCCGGCGTGCCACCGTGCTCGACGGTGTAGTCGTAGATCATCTGGTCGATCTGGTTGGTGGTCATGCCTGCGGCGATATGCTCGCCCACATAATCGAGCACGCCCACGTTGATGGCTGCCGAGCGCTTGATGCCCTCGATATCGGCGGGCGTCTTGTAGAGCGTGCGAGGCAGAACCTCCCAGCCCTCTTCCCACAAGCGTTCGAGGCGCTCATCAAAGGCGCTATGGCATTTCTTGTATTTCTTGCCGCTGCCGCACCAGCAAGCGTCGTTGCGGCCGGGCACGGGTCCTTTGTCATACATGGCTAACTTCCTTTCATTCGCAGCTAGTATAGCCCACCCACGCGTCCATAAAAGTTGCGGTGATATAGTTCCGATTTAAGCGGTTTAACAGCACAAATAGGAACTATATCACCGCAACTGATGGGGCGGGATGGCGGCACTAGCTGCTGCGTGGTTTTGCTAGTAGCTCACCTGGCAGGGGATGCCGAGGGCGCGCACGCGCGCGGCGATGGCGTCGAGCACCTCGGGCGCTGCTTTGGCAAGGCCGGCGACCGGTGTCTCGCGCGCCACCGTGTAAATGGTCGCCTCCTGCGGGCGAATGCGCTCGAGCGCCGCGAGCCAAGGGCCGACGTACTCCTCGCCGGTGTTGTCGATGGGCTTGCCCTGATACTCGCCGGTCAAAAAGATCGTCTGGATAATAACGTGACCGTCAAAGCTTGCGAACGTCTCGATCTGGTGCTCGACGTCGTAGGGGCCAACGGGCTGGTCGAGCAGCTGGATAAACGCCGGGTCGACCGTATCGAGCTTAAGAATGTTGTCGTCGACCATCATGAGCGCGTCGTGCACCTCGGGGCGGTCGGCGCGCGTGCCGTTGGAGAGCACGGCGATCTTGGAGTTTGGGGCAAGCTCGTCGCGCAGCGCGACGGCGCCGGCGATGGCCTGTGGAAACTCCGGTGCGGCGGTGGGCTCGCCGTTGCCTGCGAAGGTGATCACATCGGGGAGCTCGCCCTCGGCTGCCATCTCGCGCAGCTTTGCCTCGAGCGCGTCGAGCACCACGGCAGCTGTGTTGTACGGCTCATGGCAGGGGCGCTCGGCGTTGAGGCCGTTTTCGCAGTAAATGCAGTCGAACGTGCAGATTTTGCCGCTGGCCGGCATCATGTTGACGCCGAGCGAGAGACCAAGGCGACGGCTGCGAACGGGCCCAAAGATGGGGCTGGCATTCAAAAACGTAGACATAGGCATATGCTCCTCAAGACAATTGTGCCTAAGCATAGCATCGGCTCCAAAGCAAGGTGCGGGCTCTTGCTTTACAAGTTTCGTTTTTTCACGTCGCTCATGATGCCGTGCCATGAAAAGCCTCGGGTCGGGTAAAGTTAATCTGTTAACAAGGCGTAAGGCAATGCGGGTCCATCCAACCGTGCTGACGTGCAGCTGGATGAGCATTGATGATGGGGGCACAATATGGATTTTACGGTCGAGAATGCGGGCACCACGATTGCCTGTCGCGAATATGCCGACCCGGATGTGTCGCCTGATGCTCCTGCCTTGGTGTGCGTGCACGGCGCCTGCGTCGACGGCGTCTTTTTTGACGCCATCGCCCGCGAGCTCGCCTGTGACTACCGCGTCATTGCCTACGACCGCCGCGGTTGCGGCGAGAGCGGCGACGCTGCAGACGGACGCTACGACCTTGCCGTCCAGGCCGCCGACCTGCAGGCCGTTATCGAGCATATTGGCGCTCCGGCAAACGTGCTCGCGCACAGTGCCGGTACGCTGGTGACCCTGGAGCTTCTCCGTGCAAACCCCGCCATAATCTCGCGTGCGATTCTGCATGAACCCGCCGTGACGGATGAGGGTGCCGGCCTGGGCGCGGCCCCGGTTTTGCTCGAGATGATCGCCGCGGGAAAGGTCTCCAGGGCATTACGGGCCTTCCTGGGCGCCATCGGCGATTCGGACCCTGAGGCCCCCAAGTTAACCGAGGCGGAAGCCAAACATGCCCTGCGCAACGGCCGCAGCTTCATGGCAAACGAATACGGGATTACTATGACCTGCGTTCCCGATTGGGATAGCGTTCGCGCGTCAAAAACGGTGGCCGCCGTGCTCCTGGGCGAGCTCTCGATTGGCACGCCCCGCGAGGCTGGTACGCGAGCGGCTGCCGAATATCTCGATTGTCTTCTCGTGACGATCCCGGGCGCGCATAACGGTCTGCGCGATCGCCCGGCAGCGGCTGCCCGGGCTGTCCGTGGCATCCTGGGGCTCTAACACCCGCAATGGCTAAAGCAGGCTTCACCCGCAAACGTTTCGGCCGTGTTAACAAATGTGCTCAAAACCTCACGTCTGCGACTTCAATCGCGCCGCCTGCCAACTCATAAAAATGTAACAGCATTCACGTACTTACCTGCATCGACAAGGTGTTACCCTTGTAGCATTTGGAACCCACCGCTACCATGCGAAACTATCGAAAGGGCCCCATATGCTCAATAATCACGAGGTCAATCTAACCGACGAGGAGGCTGCCGCCGAGGTCGCCCGCGTCGCGAAGACCTACCCCGTGGTGCGTTTGCTGTCGGCCGATCAGATTAAGAGCGAGCCTAACTGCCTGCTCGCCGGCGATCGGTGTCCTTGTTTGCGCCAGTCGAGTCTTGAGGCTTTGGCAGACTCCGATGAGGTGTCGGAGCAACTGCTCAATGATGGCACTGAGTACCGCGCCCGTCTACGCCCTCTGAAGGTCGAGGGCGAGCCTCACGTCCTGCTGATGGTGCGTCCGATCGATGAGCAAGAGGCTGCAGAAGAGGACCTTGTCTACACCGACGTGCTGACGAGCGTGCGCAACCGCCGATATTACGAGGAAAAGCTCCGTAGCGCCCGCATGAAGGCCGGCGTGGCGGTGATCGACCTTGATGATTTTAGGGTCTTCAATGATACGTGTGGTCGTCATGCCGGCGACCTTGCGCTCGGTGCTGTGGCGACAGCCATACGCAGCGGAATTCGTTCGACTGACGAGCTTGTGCGCTATGGCTGCGACAAGTTTGTGGTCGTCATGCCCAATATTCCCTCCGATGACTTCACCCGTCGCCTACATCAGGTATCCGATGCCGTTCGTTCCACGATTGTTCCGGGCCATGAGTACGTGAGCTTGACGGCATGTGTTGGTGGCGTTCGCATTCATGGTGAGACGGTCGATGAGGGCGTTGGCCGTGCTGTCCAATTATTGAGCCGCGCTAAGGCAAAAGCCGGTACGGTCGTGACCGATGCCGATTCCATCGAGGCCTTCCAAAGCGAAAAGCCTTTGGTGCTTATTGTCGATGACTCCGAGATGAACCGAGCCATTCTCAACGAGATGCTCAAGGACGAGTATTGCATCCTCGAGGCCGACAACGGTCGTACAGCGCTCGACATGGTCGACCGCTATGGCGATGAGTTGTCGCTCGTGATGCTGGACATTGTCATGCCGGGCATAAGCGGCTTTGAGGTGCTAGCCGATCTGTCGCGCCGAACGGGTATCGACAATCTGCCTGTCATCATGATTTCGAGCGAAGATTCCGATGATATGGTTCTGCGCGCGTACGAGCTGGGCGCCTCGGACTATATCAACCGCCCGTTTGACTCCCGTATCGTGCGCCGCCGCGTAAGCAACACCATCCGCCTGTACGCCAAACAGCGCCGCCTGACGAGCCTGCTGTCCCAGCAGTACAACGAGCGCGTCAAGAACAGTCGCATGCTCATCGACATCATGGCCGGCGTCATGGAGCTTCGCAACGGCGAGAGCGGCAGGCACGTTACGAACATCGAGAAGCTGACCGAGCTGCTGCTTGGCTGTCTGGTCCAGCGTAGCGGCACGGTCTCCCTCGACAATGAGGAACGCTCTACGATCGCCCTGGCTTCGGCGCTGCACGATATCGGCAAGATGTCGATTGACGATGCGATTCTCAACAAGCCCGGACGCCTTACGTCCGAGGAGTTCGAGATTATGAAGACGCATACCACGATCGGCGCCGACATGCTGCTTGAGCTGGGTAGCCATCACGCCGGCAATGCGCTTATGGAATATGCGTACCAGATTGCGCGTTGGCACCACGAGCGCTGGGACGGCAAGGGTTATCCCGATGGCCTTAAGGGCGACGAAATTCCCATTGCCGCACAGGTGGTTTCGGTGGCCGACGTGTACGATGCGCTGACGAGCGTGCGCGTGTACAAGGATGCCATCCCGCACGAGGAAGCGATCAAGATGATCCTGGACGGTAAGTGCGGCACCTTTAACCCGCTGCTGCTCGATTGCCTGCTCGAGGTGCAAGACCAAATTGCCGAGACGTTGGCACGCCCCGCCGACGTCGTCGCGTTTCCCACGATTTAGTTTGACCAAAGGAGTTTTTAATCCATGATTTCCATGCGTGAGGCGTATAAGAAGATCGGCGCTAATTATGACGATGCGTGCGCTCGGCTGATGGGCGAGGAAATGCTTGCCCGCTTTGCCCTCAAGTTTTTGGATGACGAGAGCATGGACAAGCTGGAGGCCGCCATGGCGGCAGGAGACGCCGAAGGTGCGTTTATGGCAGCGCACACGCTCAAGGGCGTGAGCCAGAACCTGGGATTCGATAATCTGTACGAGCCGGCGGTCGTGGTGACCGAAGCGCTGCGCGGCGCCGATGCCGTTGACGGCGCTCGCGAGGGAATGCATGCGTTGCAGCAGCAATATGCGGCTACGATGTCGGCCCTGCGCGAGGTGGCCGAGTAAGAGGCTGTGAGCCTTGATGACTATGAGCGTGGATAATCTCCCATTTTAGGCCCGGTGGCGGCCTCAAAGTGGGAGATTATCCACGCTCGTTCGATACGTGTCCAAAAATCCACGCTCACCTCTTCTGATTAGTGAATGGCCTATGCACACTGGCGGGGCTTTCCGCATGCAATCCATATCGTTGTTCGATAAACTGTTCGAATAACGATAGAGCCGATGAGGGTGAGTGTATGTCCAACAGCGTTCAGCGTATGGCCAAGGCGGGCGAAAATATCAGGAAGCTTGGTTTTTGCATGGCAGCCGTTTTTGCAGGGATGCTCGTTGCTTTTGCCGCGTTGGTTGTTTACGTGATCTGGTATGCGGTTGCAAACGTTGCTTCTGTCGATTCTTTCGGTGTCGTGACGCTTCTCAATGGCGGGTGCATCGTTATCCCAAGCGGACTGTGCCTGGCACTCGTCGTGGGTATTTCGCTTGTCGTTTTGTGCGGGATCAGCCGTAACATCTCGCGAGGCGTCTCGCCCTTTACCAAGACGCATGTGCGGCTTATCCGTGTTCTCGCGCTTGCCTTTGCTGTTAACGCCGCGGTTTCGCTTGTTGGTGCCTATGGATTGGTCAATCTCACCATTGGCGGACTGGAGCTTTACATCGTGCCTCATTCCTTCGTTATTGAGATTTGCCAAGGCGCTACCTTTGATGCGGGGTCGTTTATCGG
>CAKUEU010000039.1 GCA_934646865.1 uncultured Collinsella sp.
GGCTGGTAGTGATACTCGTTGCTCACATGCGGGCACAGCTGCCAAAAGGCAACGGCACTCGCCGCAGCCACGTTGAGCGAGTCGACCCCGTGCGCCATCGGAATGCGCACGGCACGATCGCAGCCCGCGATGGTCTTGGCACCCAAGCCAGCGCCCTCGGTACCCATAAAGATTGCCAGGCGGTCAATCTCCTGCAGCGCGGGATCGTCGAGCGACACCGAATCGTCAGTCAACGCCATGGCAGCGCACGAAAAGCCGGCATCGTGCAGCGCTGCCAGCCCGTCGTGAGGCCACACGCGCGCCTCGCTGCCAATGCGCGTCCACGGCACCTGGAATACCGTGCCCATGCTCACGCGAGCCGAGCGACGGTACAGCGGGTCGCAACAGGTGGGGCTCACAAGGATGCCATCAGCATTCAGCGCGGCAGCAGAGCGGAAAATCGCACCGACATTGGTATGGTCGACAATGCCCTCGAGCACGCACACACGCACCGGGCGCTCCCCCGCTGCCTCGACAACGCCGTCCAAGAACTCCGCAACCGGAATCTGACGCGGACGACGGAACGCAGCAAGCGCGCCGCGCGTCACGTTAAAGCCCGTCAACTGCTCCATAAGCTTCATAGAAGCCACGAAGACGGGCACCGGACCAGCGCCCTCGCGCACAGAAAGCTGCTCAAACAGCGGCATCATCTGGTCGAGCCAGCGCTCGCCCAAAAGAAAACTCACCGGCTCGTATCCGGCACGAACCGCGCGCTCGATGACCTTGGCGCTCTCGGCGATAAAGATGCCCTTCTGCGGCTCCAGCACGCAACGCAGCTCGCGCTCGGTCAGTCGCACGTAGGCATCGAGCCGCTCGTCCTCGAGCGAATCGATTCGCAGCACCTCAACGGCATCAGTCATAGCAGCCAGCCCGTACCCTTCTTGACAGCACACATACAATAATCGGGGCAACGCCATGCGCCGCCCCGTCACTCATTCCAACCCGATCATACCGAAGGGATAATCGGTTTTACGCCTCGACGCGACGATATGTGACGAACTCATACCTGAGGCCCTCGTCGCCCTCGCCAGCGGCAATCGTCGCGACCTCACCGGCATGCGCAATCTTCCACGCGGGATCGGCATCCAGATCGGGAAAGTACGTATCTACCGCATGCACGCAGTGATTGTGCGTGACCTCGGCCTCGACGCAATACGGCATAAACTGCCGATACACCTCGCCGCCACCGATCACCCATGCGACCGGCTCATCGGCAACCGCGGCAAGCGCCTCCTCAACGCTGTGCACCACGTCGACGCCCTCGGGCGCAAAGCCCCCGTCGCGCGTAAGCACAATGTTGCGACGATTCTTAAGCGGGCGCCCGCCGGGAAAACTCAACAGCGTCTTGCGTCCCATAATGACCGGGCAACCCTTGGTGCATGCCACAAAATGGCGCATATCGGCGCGGTTGGACACCACCATGTCACCTTCGCAGCCGATGCCCCAGTCATCACACACGGCGACGATGGCGGAAAGCTTACAAGCCAACCAAATCACCTACACCGCGATAGGGATGTTCTTGACCTGCGGGCCGTGCTCGTAGCCCTCGACGATCAGATCATCGGTCGTAAACGCATAGAAATCATGCACATCGAGGTTGAGCGAGACCTTGGGCGCGGCAAACTGCGGGCGCTCGATAAGCTCGCGGACGATATCGACATGACGGTCGTAAATATGGGCGTCGGCAATCACATGCAGCAGCTCGCCGGGAATCATATCGACTGACTGCGCAACCATCATGAGCAAAATGGCGTACTGGCACACGTTCCAGTTGTTCGCGGCCAAGATATCCTGGCTGCGCTGGTTGAGAATCATGTTGAGCGTCGGCTTGTCGTCCTGCGGGCGCTGCGTCACGTTATACGTAACGCTGTAGGCGCACGGATACAAGTGCATCTCGGACAGATCGCTAAACACGTAGGTGTTCGTCATAATGCGACGGCTGTACGGCGTGTGCTTAAGGTCGTACAGCACACGGTCCATCTGATCGAAGTCGCCCTCGGCGTAATGGCTCTTCTGGCCAATCTGGTAGCCGTAGGCCTTGCCAATGGAACCGGTCTCATCGGCCCACTCATCCCAGATATGGCTGTTGAGGTCATGTACGTTATTAGACTTCTTTTGATAGATCCACAGAATCTCGTCCATGGCAGACTTAAGCGCCGTACGACGCAGGGTGAGCGCGGGGAACTCCTCGCGCAGGTCATAGCGCGCCGTGACACCAAAGTTTTTAATGGTATAGGCAGGGGTGCCGTCCTCCCACACCGGACGGACCTTTTGGCCCTCGGTCGTGGTGCCATGGTCCAAGATATCGCGGCACATGGCTACAAACTGTTGATCAGCTTTGCTCATTGACCCTCCTGTCAGTCGCCTATAAGCGAGATTTATTGTAGCCCAGGCGCACTCGACCCCACAGCCCTAACATAAGCCGTCATTTTCTGACATATGACAAAAATACCTTGCGCACAGCGACCAACGCGTTATCCTATTAGTGACATATGTCAGAAAAGGAGCGTGTATGGCTGGAAGACGCGAAAAATTACGCCGCGTTGGGATCATCCCCGAATACCGCGGCTTTATCCCCGATGGCCTGGCCAGCGGCGACGCCATCGACATGACCGTCGACGAGCTCGAGGTGCTGCGCCTATGCGACCTGGAAGGTCTCAACCAAGAGGCGGTCGCCCAGCAGATGGGCATCGCCCGTGCCACCGTGGCGGCCATTTGCAGCCGCGCCCATCGCAAGGTGGCTAACGCGCTGGTTAACGGACGGGCACTCGTCATCGAGGGCGGCAATATCGCGTACTCCCCCATCACCACAACGACGGCCGCATGGCCAGCAAAGGAGGTCGGCACCATGAGGGTGGCAACGACGTACGACAACGGCAACATCTTTACGCACTTTGGCCGCAGCGAGCAGTTTAAGATCTATGACATCCAGGACGGCAAGGTGCTCAACGAGCAGGTCGTGGGCACCGGCGGCACCGGTCATGGAGCCCTTGCAGGCCTGCTAGCCAACAGCGGCGTCGACACGCTCATCTGCGGCGGTATCGGCGGCGGTGCCATCAACGCGCTCACCCAGGCCGGCATCACGGTCTACGCGGGTGCCCAGGGCAGCTGCGATGCATGCGTCGAGGCGCTCATCGCCGGCACGCTCGCGCAGAACGGCGAGGCCACGTGCGGCTGCCATGGTCACGACCACGAACACACCCACGAGTATGGCGAGTCCTGCGGATGCCATGGCCATCACGAGCACGAGGGCCACGAGGGCTGCGGTTGCCACTAACGGCACGGTACCGCGAGCCCGGGGCGCATCGCCACACGGAGCCCGACAATCAAACCTCAAAACAAAGGCCACCCGGAAGCTTCCGAGTGGCCTTTGCCATATCAAGCTGCAATTACAGCCCTATTTCTTATTGCGCATCTGCGCTTCCATCTGGCGCAGCAAATCCATATCGGACTTGGGGCCGCCAGTACCCAGGCCACCCATGCCGCCCAGACCCATGGCGTCCAGACCGGGAATGTTGGGCATGCGCATCTTCTTGCCCTTCTTACCCTTTTTGCCCTTCTTGCCGCCAGCCTGAGCCTGATTGGCCATCGTGCGCATGCGGCCCATCATCTTGTTCATCTCGCCCCACTGCTTCATAAGGCTGTTGACCTCGGTGGGGGTCACGCCGGCGCCCTTGGCAATACGGGCGCGGCGCTGGCCGTTGATGATGGAGGGACGCAGGCGCTCCTCCTTGGTCATCGACATAATGATGGCCTCGTTCTTATCAAAGATGCCCTCGTCCAGGTTGCCGCCCATCTGGTTGAGCGCACGCTGGCCACCGGGGAGCATGCCCAGGATGCCCTTCATGCCGCCCATCTTCTTGACGGCTTTCATCTGATCGAGCATGTCGTTCATGGTGAAGCCCTCGCGCAGCATACGCTCAGCAGCCTCGAGCTGCTCGGCATCGGCCGCTTCCTGGGCCTTTTCGATGATGCCGACGACGTCGCCCATGCCCAGAATGCGCTTGGCCATGCGGTCGGGATAGAACGGCTCGAGCGAATCGGGCTTCTCGCCCATGCTCACGAACTTGATGGGCTTGCCGGTCACCTGACGCACGGAAAGCGCGCCGCCGCCACGGGCATCACCGTCGAGCTTGGAGATGATCACGCCGTCAAAGTCGGTGCGCTCGGCAAAGGTCGAGACCACGTTGACGATATCCTGGCCGGTCATGGCGTCGACGACCATCAGCACCTGGTCGGGCTTGACGGCCTTCTTGATGTCCACGGCCTCCTGCATCATCTGCTCGTCGATCTGCAGACGACCGGCGGTATCGACGATGACCACGTCACGCAGGTGGTCGACGGCTTCCTGGATAGCGCCCTTGGCGATATCGACCGGGTGCGCGCCGTCGCCGCGGAAGACCGGCACGCCGATCTCGCCGCCGAGCGTGGCCAGCTGGTCGGCAGCTGCGGGACGGTAGACGTCGCACGCGGCGAGCAGCGGCGAGCGGCCCTGCTTCTTGAGCAGGTAGGCCAGCTTTACGGCAGCTGTAGTCTTACCGGAGCCCTGCAGGCCCACGAGCATAATGACATTGGGAATACGGTTGCTAAAGACGAGTTTGCTCTCGGTGGAGCCGAGCATCTCGGTGAGCTCGTCGAGCACGATCTTGACGACGTTTTGCGCCGGCGACAGCGACTCCATGACCTCGGCGGTCATGCAGCGCTCCTTGGTCTTGGCGACGAACTCCTTGACGACCTTAAAGTTGACGTCGGCCTCGAGCAGTGCCATGCGAATGTCGCGCATGGCCGAGGTGATATCGGCCTCGGTCAGCTTACCCTTGCCGCGCAGGCGGTCAAATGTGTCGTTGAGGCGATCGCTCAGGGAATCAAACACTAGTCACTCCTTAGTTGGACTCGCCCACCAGGGCGCGGCAGAAATCTTTGGCGTTAAACTCCTGCAGGTCATCGACCTGCTCGCCCACGCCAATGCGCAGGATCGGGAGCTTGAGCTTCTCGGCCACGGCCATGGCGATACCGCCCTTTGCCGTGCCGTCGAGCTTAGTCATGATAATACCGTCCAGGCCCAGGGCCTCGTTAAACTCGAGCGCCTGGTTCAGGCCGTTCTGGCCGGTGGCGGCATCGATCACAAGCACGACCGAGACCGGCATGGGGCCGGCGGCCATATTGGCGGCGCGCTTGCGGGTCACGTTGACCACCTTGGCAAGCTCGCGCATGAGCTCGGGGCTCGTGTGCAGACGGCCGGCGGTATCGATGAGCACCAGGTCACTGCCGCGCTTGTCGGCCTCGTCGAGCACGTCATAGCACACGCTCGCCGGATCGGATCCGCGGTCACGCTTGATGACCGGCACGCCGGCGCGCTGGCCCCACACATCGAGCTGTTCGATGGCGGCGGCACGGAAGGTATCGGCCGAACCGATCACGACGTTCTTGCCGCGACTGGCCATGGCACTCGCGATCTTGCCGACCGTGGTGGTCTTGCCGGCACCGTTGATGCCGACGAACAGCACACAGCTCGGCGTATCGGAGAACGGATCGCGCTCAACGGGCACAAAATGCCCCTCGAGCTGCTCGGCCAGGGCGCGGCGAAGCTGCGGGGCGGTCTTGAGGTTCTTCTTGGCCGCGGCGTCGCGCAGGTCATCGGAGACCTGAATGGCAACCTCGGCACCCATATCACCCATGACGAGGGTGTCCTCAAGGTCCTCCCAAAAATCCTCGTCGACCTCGCCGCCAAAGTAGAAGACCTCGTTGAGGGCCTCACGACTGCGCTCAAGTCCGCGCGAGAGAGCGTCAAAGAATCCCATTATGCATTCACGACCTTTCCGGTTTCGCGATCGAGTTTTTGCGAGACGACGCGACTGACGCCGTCGGCTTGCATCGAGACGCCGTAGAGGACATCAGCGTCCTCCATAGTACGGCGTTGATGCGAGATTACCAAGAGCTGCGTATCGGAACGCAGCACATCGAGGGCGCCGATGAGCTTTGACAGGTTGGCGTCGTCGAGCGCCGCCTCGACCTCGTCCAGCACATAGAACGGCACCGTGCGCGTGCGGTACACGGCAAAGAGCAGCGCGAGCGCCGTCAGGCTCTTCTCGCCGCCCGACATGAGCATCATCTTGGTGATGCGCTTGCCACGCGGCTGCGCCACGACCTCGATGCCCGTCTCGGCTGGATGCTCAGGATCAGTCATCTCAAGGTGAGCCTGACCGCCTGGGAAGAGCATGGCGAAGATCTCACGGAAGTTCGCGTCGACCTTCTCAAACGTCACCAGGAACGCCTTTCGCATCTTGCGGTCGATCGCCACGGTGATCTTGGTGAGCGCTTTGCGTGCGCTCTCCAGGTCGGCCAACTGCTCCTCGATATAGTCGGCACGGCGCTTGAGCTGCTCGTACTCCTCCATGGCAACCTGGTTAACAGGGCCCAGGTTGTTGATCTGACGCACGAGTTGGTTGAGCTCACGCTCGGCGGCGTCGCGATCGGTGGGCGCCGGTAGCATGAGTGCCTCCTCGAGCACCGTGGTGCCGTCGGCGGTGATGGCCTTGATCGCGGCCTCGACCTGCACCTCGAGCTTGCCGCGTGCGACCTTGAACTCGTTTTGCGTCGCGGTGGCGGTATCGACCTTCTCCTTGGCGCGGGCGACCTCGGCCTTGGCGTCCTCGATGGTCTTCTTGAGCGAAGCCGAGTCCGCCTCCTCCAGAGAGGCCTGGTCGCGCAGGCGCGCGGCCCAGTCCGAGGCGCGCTCCAACAGGGCAGAGTAGCGCTCGTGCATGGGATCGACGCGCAGGCGCAGTAGCTCGAGCGAGCGCGAGGCCTGACGCGTTCCGCGGATACGACGATCGATGCCCTCCAGGCGATGCTCTAGATCGGGAACGCGGCCCTTCAGCGAACGAAGGCGCTCGCTCGTCTGGGCCAAGCGGACCTTGGCATCGGCGAGCTTGCCGGCGGCCTCGGAGTCGTCGCGACGCACGCGATCGAGCTCGTCATTGGCCTCGGCAATCTGCAGGCCAAGGTCACTGGCCTGAGCACGAGCCTCATCACGAGAGCGGGTAAGCTCGTCCACACGCGGACGTGCAGCGCGGACAGCCTCGGCGGCCTGCTCGCGGCGCTTGGAGATGCGCACGCGCTCGACCTCGGCGTTGTTGGCGCTCTGCTCCAGGCGGCCGATCTCGGAGAGCAGCGAGCGGCGCTCGCCCTCAAGACGGGCAATCTCGCCGGCGGCATCGCCCTCGGCGGCACGCGCCTCCTCAACGGACGAGTTGGCCTCGACGACCTGATCCGACACATGCTCAAAGACGGCGGCCAAGTCGGGCTCCAGGCCCTCTAGTTCGCGAATACGGCGCTTGCGCTCCAGGGCACCCGAAGCCTCGCCGGCGTCGATCCCCACGCGCACCAGGCCGCCGCAGGTCACACGAGCGCCATCGGGGGTCACATAGGTCACGCCGTCCACGACCGGTGCGGACAGTGCGGCGGCCAAATCGTCAATCACGTAATAGCCGCCGAGCAGCGCCTCGACGACCGGGCCGTAGCCCGCACGCACGGACAGACGATCGACCAGACGGGAACCGGCAGCGCCTTCAGCGGCAGCAGAGCCACTCACGCCACGCGCCACCAACAATGCCTCGCCCGAAGCCTTCTTCTGGTCCAGAGCGGCGCGACCGGCGCGCTCCAGTGCGGCGGCATCATCGAACAGCAGCGCATCGATATCGCCGGCGAGCAGCTGCTCAACCAGGCCCTCGAGCTCACGCGGAGCCTCGAGCACATCACCCAGACGGCCCGAGACGTCGTCGCCCAGCGCGCCCACCAGACGACTCACCAGCGGCGAGCTATCGGCCATACGGGCATCGAGCTTCTTTTGACTGGCAAGTTCCGAGCGCACCTCGGAGAGCTTGTTGCGCGCCTCGCTCTCGCGGGCACGAAGGTCCTTGAGCGCCGCGCGAGCGACCTCGGCGGCCTCACGGGCTTCGACCTGGGACGTACGGGCAGCCTCAAGGGCGCCTTCAAGCTCCTCAGCGCGATCGCGGCGGCTCTCGAGCGAGGCCATGACCTCCTCGAGCTGCTCGTCGATCTGCTCCAGGCGCGAGGCATACATGTTGTCCTCGACCTCGGCGTTGGAAAGCGAATCCTTCACCTTGGCGAGCTCGAGCGCGGCATTATCGGCCACACGCTGCACATCACGCTGCTCGCGCGTAAGCTGCGAGATCTGATTGTCGAGTGCCACACGGCGTTCATGCAGCTCGGCGGCGGCAGGACCGGCGGCGTCAACATCCTCCTGGGCCTGCATATGGGCGCCGGTCACTTCCTCAAGCTGGGCGCGCGCATCCTCAAGCTCCTCGACCACGCGACGGCGCTGATGCTCAGAGCTCGAGATCTGGCCGCGCATATCGGATAGGCGCGACACCATGTTATGGCCCTTTTCCTCGAGCAGGCGCATGTCGGAGTTAATGCGGCCGACCACATCTTGCATATGGCGGCGCTGATCACCCAGGTCGCCCACGAACAGGCCCTTTTCCTCGAGCATGACCTGGAGCTTCTCGAGCTCGCGCTCCTTCTCGCCCAGGCGGTACTGCGCGAGCTCGAGCTCGGCGGCACCTTCTTTGGAGCGGCCCTCCAGATCGTTCCACTGCGACTGCAACGAACGCAGCTCGTCGACGGCCAGCATCTGCGTAAGCTCGTTCGCGCGCGAGGACAGCTCTTTGTACTTGCGCGCGCGATCGACCTGACGCTCCAATGGTCGCAGCTGACGGGCAATTTCCTTATTGATGTCGCGGGCACGGGTCAAGTGCTCATCCATCGACTTGATCTTTTTGAGCGCACGCTCCTTGCGGCGCTTGTGCTTGGAGATGCCGGCGGCTTCCTCGATGAGGGCACGGCGCTCCTCAGGGCGGCTCTGCAAAATGGCGTCGAGCTTGCCCTGGCTGATGATGGAATGTGTATCCTTGCCCAGGCCCGAATCGTGCAGAATATCCTGAATGTCCATCAGGCGGCACGGGCTCGAATTGATGAGGTACTCGCTCTCACCCGAGCGGTACATGCGGCGGGTGATGGCAACCTCGTCAAAGTCGACGGGCAGCATATGGTCCGAGTTGTCGAGCACCAGCGTGACCTCGGCGACACCCACCGGCTTGCGCGCCGACGAGCCCGAGAAGATGACGTCCTCCATGGCCTGGCCGCGCAGCTGCTTGGCGCTTTGCTCGCCCAGGACCCACAGAATTGAGTCGGAGATGTTCGATTTTCCCGAGCCGTTGGGACCGACGATGACGGTCAGGCCCGGCTCAAACGTCATATGGGCGCGGTCGGCAAACGACTTGAACCCTTTGAGCGTGAGGGACTTGAGATACACGGTTCCTCGCTTAAACGAGCTTCTTGTTCAGAATCACGCCGTTGGTGGTGTAACCCATGCGGTCGAGCGCCTCGAGCGCAGCAGCTCCCTCGGCTTCCTTCTTAGAGGAGCCGGTGCCGCGGCCTTGGCGGATGCCGTCGATAAGCACAACAGCGGTAAAGGTAGGCGCATGCGCGGGGCCCTCGGAGCCCACCAACTTATACGCGGGAGGTTCATGGCCGTCGGCCTGAACGCACTCCTGCAAAAACGACTTGGGGTTCGCGGGATGCTCGGCGCGCTCGGAAGCCAGGTGCGGCTTAAGCGTGCGGTGGATGAACTCCGCCGCCGCATCCCAGCCGGCATCAAGATAGAGCGCACCCACGAGCGACTCGTAGACGTTCTCGAGCGCCGAATGTAGGCCGCGCGCGCCGGTGCCGGTCTCGGAGGCACCAAAGATGATGATGTCGTCGATGCCCAGCTCGTGCGACACCTCGGACAGCGTGGCGCCCGAGACAAGGGACACCTTCAGGCGCGTAAGCTTGCCCTCGTCAAACTCGGGGTAGGACTCAAAAAGCGAGCGAGCCACCACGGCACCCAAAATGGAATCGCCCAAAAACTCGAGACGCTCATAGCTGGCAGACACCGGCTGACCCTCGACAGCCGAGGGATGAGTGAGCGCCGCGCGCAACAGCACCTTGTTATTGAACTCGTGGCCCAGGATTTCCTGGGCACGCGAAAGTCGTTCAGATAAAGCCAAGACTTAGGCCTCCCTGGCAGCTTCGATGGCGTCGACGGCGTCGGCGACAGAGTTGAGCGAGAGCAGGGTCTCGTCATCGATCTCGAGGTTAAACTCGTCCTCGATAGCCGTCACCAGCTGCAGGCGCTCGAGCGAATTGGCATCGAGGTCGTCAAACGTGGTCTCATCGCTAATCTCGGCAACATCGACGCCCAGAACGTCAGCAGCGACCTCGGCGATCTTGTCGAAGATTTCGGAGCGGTCCATAGCGCTTCCTCTCATAGTGCATGAATACCAAAAGATTGGCACCGCGTGGGCGGCACCAAGACACGGTTTTGATTCTACCCCACGACGCAGGCCGCGAAGCGCATAACAGCGCTCTAACTCGCTCTTACAAAACGATACCGTCCATGGAGTTGGCGACGTTCTCGACCAGCCCGGCGCGCACGGCTTCGGCTGCGGCGAGTGTGCCGTTCTTGACGGCCTCGACCGAGGTGGCGCCATGGCCGATCAGGACCACGCCGCGCAAACCCAGCAGAATCGCGCCACCCTTAGCATCGCCCGAGAGCTTTGCTTTGATCTCGCGCATCTGCTGCTTCATGAGCAGCGCGGCGATCTTGGTGCCGAACGAGGAAGTAAAGGCGCCCTTGAGCTCCTGCAGCAAGAACTTTGCAGCGCCCTCGGTGGCCTTAAGGGCAATGTTTCCCGACATGCCGTCGGCAACGACGACATCGAAGTTACCTGAGGTAATATCAGTACCTTCGCAGTTACCCACAAAACCAGGGACGGCAGCCTTCATAGCCGGGAAGCAGGCCTTGGTAAAGTTGGAGCCCTTCTCATCCTCGGTACCGTTACCAAGCAGGCCCACACGGGGATGCTCGATACCCAAGACGACGCGGGCATAGGCGCTGCCCATCTGGGCAAAGCGCACCATATCGTCGACCTCGACATCGGGGTTGGCACCCATATCGCACAGCACCGTCAGACCGCCGGCGCGATTGGGTAGCGCATTGGTCAGACAGGGACGTACCGGCTGCTTCTTGCCTTCGGCCTGATACCTAAACGGCGTCACATAGGCGGTGGCGGCAGCAGTCATGGCACCGGTCGAGCCGGCGGAGAAGAACGCGTCCGCATTTCCCTTCTTGATGGCGCGGCACGACAGCACGATCGACGATTTACGCTTGGTCATCACGGCGCGAATGGGATCGTCATCCATGGCGATAACGTCGGGTGCCTCAAGGGCCTCAACACGTGCATGGGAAGCAGCAAAGGGATTGACGATTTCAGCGGGGCCAGCTGCCAAGACCTCGATATCGGGATCGGCGGCAAGCGCAGCCTCGATACCATCGAGAACAACCTGAGGTTTCTCGTCTCCGCCCACAACGTCTACACAAACGCGAACGTTACTCATATACATGCTCCTTATACAAAAATGGCCGACTCATTGAGCCGGCCATTGTGGTTCCGTTTGGAACGGCATCACATCCAGAGTATACCGTTACTCGGTAACGATAACCTCGCGGTCCTTGTAGAAACCGCAGCTGGGGCACACGTGGTGCGGAAGCTTGACAGCGCCGCAACGGGGGCACGTGGACTGAGCCGCAGCCGAGATCTTCATGTTGGCGGAACGACGGGTGTGAGTGCGGATACGACCCTGCTTTTGTTTAGGTACGGGCATAGTGACCTTCCTTATGAACTATCCAGTGTGGCGATTACGCGCAAGTAGCGATACTACCACAGTTTTACTCATCGAGCTTGAGATTCTTCAATGCTGCAAATGGATTTTCCGTGGCAGCGGCCCATTCTGCCTCTGCCTGGGCGGCGCAATCGCATTGCTCGACGTTGAGATTACAACCGCAAGTGGGGCACAGACCGCGACAATCGGGCTTGCAGAGCACCACAAACGGCGTGTCCATGACGACCGCGTCGTTGATGGGCTCGCCCAAATCGACGATGCGATCCTCACCCAGCAGCTCGTAGCCGTCCTCGTAGGCCTCGGGATCCTCGGGCTCGTTAAAGAGGTAGAACTCCTCGATCTCGCCGGCAATGTCAAACGAAGCGGGCTCCAGGCAGCGGTCGCACTCGCCGGTAGCGTGTGCGCGGACCATGCCCGTGAGCAGAACACCGGTACCGGCATTGGTAAAGACCACGTCATAGTCAATACCATCCTGTAGCTGGTACTCCTTCTCGCCCACCGTGTAGGTGGTCACATCGACCTTACCGGTCAGCGGATACGAGTCTCCGGGAAACTCGAGCTGCTCGGAAAGGTCGACGGTAACGCTCGGGAACTCAGCCATTACCACTGACCGTTCTGCTGGGCGGCACCCTCGTTGAGCTGCTGACGGCAACGGGTGACGGTGCCGGTCAGGCTCTTGAGATTCTCCTCCAGGTGCGTAAAGACCTGCTCGGCATAGTCCTCGGCGGCATAACGCGTCTCGCGCTCGTACTGCTGGGCACGGTCGCGGATATCATCGGCCTGCTGCTGCGCTAGGCGGACGATCTCCTGCTCACCGGCGATGGTGAGGGCCTGCTGCTGAGCGTCGGCGATGATGGAATCGGCCTGAGCGGCGGCGGAAGCCATAAGCTCCTCGCGCTCCTTGAGGATACGGCGGGACTTCTGCCACTCCTCGGGATAGCTCATGCGGATCTCGTCGAGGATGTTGAAGAACACGTCGGCGTCGATGACCTTGAACTGAGCGTTCTTGCCGAAAGGCGGCTTGGCTTCCTCGATCAGCCCTTCGAGCTCATCGACCAAGCTGACGATCCTATCGCCAGGAAAATTCTCGCCCGGCATCCGGTCTCCTTTCATAGGTAACATATCATCGTGCTAGTTTACCACATGCCACCAGGCAATAAAAAACGTCACGAAAAGCGATGTTTCAGCGCTTCGACCACGTTGGGCGGCACAAACGTCGACACGTCGCTGCCAAGCGAGGCAATCTGTCGGACCACCGAGCTCGAGATATATCCGTACTGCGGCGCACTCATGACAAAGATGGACTCCAGCTCGTTGTCCAAACGGTAGTTGAGGTCGGCCTGCTGAAGCTCGTACTCGAAGTCGGTCATGGCACGCAGGCCCTTGACCACGGCACCGGCGCCCTGCTCGCGAGCGAAGTCGACCAAAAGGCCGGTAAAGGGCAGGACCTCGACGCCTTCGATATCGCCCAGCGCCTCGCGGGCCAACGCCACGCGCTCGTCGAGCATAAAGGTGGTGCCCACGCCGTTTTTGCCCTGCGACTCGGCGACGGCCACGATCACGCTGGGAAAGATACGGCGTGCACGGCGAATGACGTCGATGTGGCCAAAGGTGATGGGGTCAAAGGTGCCCGGGACGATTACGCGGTTGATGGTGTCACTCATGGGCGTCCTCCGGGGATACTGCCTCGTCGTTATCGTTAGCATCGGTGCTGTCGTCCTTGCTATCGCCGACCCAACGCAGCAGATCGACCGAGGTGATGCCGTAGCGCTTCTCGCGCACGGTCTCAAAGCCGGCCAGATGCGCGCCCGCGTCGGCGGCGGCATGCTCAAACAGGGCGTACGCGCCAGGGGCCAGCAGGCCCTGCTGGGCAAGGTTCTGCAGCAGTTCCTGGACCGGCTCGGCACCAAAAGCATAGGGCGGGTCGAGCAGGACCAGATCAAAGGGGCCGCCCGGCACACGACCGCGCGAGGCACTCGCCAGCATGTCGCCCGTTATCACGCGCCAACGCGCACGGTCACGGCAGAGCGACTCGATATTCTTGGTAATGAGCCGCGCGGCATTCCGATCGATCTCGAACGTCGTGAGCGAGCGGGCACCACGTGAGAGCATCTCGATGCCCAAGGCGCCGGAACCGCCAAACGCATCCAGCACGCGGACCTCGTCCAAATCGAAGTCGAATGCCGACATGACCATAGATGCGCACGCCTCGCGCACGCGATCGGTCGTGGGGCGGGTAACATCGCGACCACGGGGCTCCTCGATCTTGCGACCGCGCCATTCGCCGCCGATGATTCTCATCCTCCGCTGACCTCCTTAAAGATGTGTCGATACCGCGTGGCGACCGCATCGCGCAGAGGGCGCGTCGCCACGGAGTCAAGGTTGCAAGCATACCGCAAGAGCTCGACTGCGTCCAAATGGGCCCACTCGATCAATTCCTCATCGGCATCCAGGTCGACAAAGCGCAGGGTCACGCCGCCATGCTGGCGGTACCCCAGGATTTCGCCCTCGTGGCGCAGACGCAGGTCCATCTGGGCGAGCGTAAAGCCATCCGAGGTCTTCTCGAGCGATTGCAGGCGATCTTGTGCTGCCGAAGCGCCGCCGTTGCCCTTGGAGTGCGTCATGACCAGGCACGTGCCCGACACGCTGCCACGGCCCACGCGACCGCGCAGCTGGTGCAGAGCAGCCAAGCCAAAGCGCTCGCCGTTCTCTATGACCATGACGGTGGCGTTGGGCACGTCAACGCCCACCTCGACCACCGTAGTCGAGACGAGCACGTCGATCTCGCCTCGCTTGAAGGCATCGATGACCCGGTCCTTCTCCCCCGCCGGCATCCGGCCATGGAGTCGCTCGATGGTAAGTCCCGGCAGCGCCAGGCGCAGGCGGTCGAGCTCGGTCGCCGTGTCATGCAACGGCACGGGCACGGTCACGCGGCCCTCGTCGTCGCGGGCGATGCCGGGTACGTCCTCGAGCTCATCGGCCGAATCGCTCGGCTCCACGAGCGGACAGATCACATAGGCCTGCTGCCCCTTCTCGTGCGCCTCGCGGATGGCGCCATAGGCCAGGTCGCGGCTTGATTCGGTGAGCACGCGCGTGGTGACACCGGCACCGGGAACAGGACGGTGGCGGATGATGCTCGTGTCAAGGTCGCCGTAGACCGAAAGCGCCAACGTGCGCGGGATGGGCGTCGCCGTCATAACGAGCAGGTCCGCCCCCGGCCCCTTGGCGCGCAGGGCGTTGCGCTGACCCACGCCAAAGCGGTGCTGCTCGTCGATGACGACGAGCGACAGATGATTGAAAGTCACGTCGTCCGAAAGGACCGCGTGCGTACCAAAGAGCACGTCGAGCTCACCAGACTGAAGCTGAGCATGGATCCGCTCGCGCTCGACCGCCGGAGTGGCGCCCGTCAGGAGCGCCCACGTCATACCGGCCCGAGAGAGCAAGGGGCCGGTCTTATCGGCATATTGACGCGCCAGCACGCCCGTGGGCGCCATAACGCAGGCCTGCGTGCCGCTATCGGCAGCCACAGCCAGCGCGCAGACGGCAACAGCGGTCTTGCCGGTACCGACATCGCCCAGCAGCAGGCGGTTCATCACGCGCCCGCTATCGCACATATCGCGCAGGATATCTTGGAACGCGGCCTCCTGCTCGTCGCTCAGCGAAAACGGCAGGGCCTGCTTAAGCGCGGCCAGGTGCTCGCCCGCGGCGTGGGCATAAGGCACCACCTCGACCAAGCCGCCGTCGTTGCGCAGACGCAACGCCAGCTGCAGGTAGAGGCACTCCTCGTAGGCAAGACGCCGGCGCGCGATATCGCGCTCGGCCATGCTCGAGGGAAAGTGAATCGATCGAAGTGCACGTGCATTGCTCATCAAGCGGCGCTTGACGCGCAGCGGGGCGGGAATGGGATCAAACGGATTGCCGACAACCTCGAGCGCGCCGCTTACGATACGGCGCATCCACGCCTGGCTCACGCCGTCACTCACGTAGTGGACCGGCA
>CAKUEU010000040.1 GCA_934646865.1 uncultured Collinsella sp.
GACAAGGGCATAGGCCTTATGGCCATGCCCGCAGGCTTGAAAGGCAAGGTTGGGTGCTACCGGTGGTCGGCGATGTAGCCCAGGGCAACCGCTGCATACGCCGCGGCGCCAAGGGGAAGCTCGGCATCGTTAAAGCGTGCCTTGGGATGGTGCTGGGCAAAATGCTCGTCCGTGTCGGTCACGGCTGCGCCCACGGTAAAGTACGCACTCGGGATCTCGCTCGAAATGAGCGCGAAGTCTTCGCTTGCCATGGCGTGGAACAACGGCAGGAATGCGGCCTTGGGCAGCACCGCGCCCACATAGCCAAGCGACGCCTTCGTCATACCGTCATCGAGCACGAGCGGTGGAACATCTGAGAGCGTCTCGATGGTTGCCGGCGTGCGATACGTTGCGGCCACGCCGTTGACGACCTCGGCAATGCGCTCCTTGAGGTGTGCCATGAGCTCGACATCGAAGCCGCGCAGCGTTCCCTCGAGCACACAGGTATCGGGAATGACGTTGGCCGCCAGTCCACCGGCGAACTTGCCCACGGTCAGCGCGACCTCCTTGGCCGCCGGCACCTCGCGGGAGATGAGCTCCTGCAGCGCCAGGTGCACATGCACGCCAGCCGTGATGGGGTCGATGCAGATCTCGGGGCTCGAGCCATGGCCGCCCTTGCCCTGGAGCGTGATGCGAAAACCGTACACGCCCGAAAGCGCGGGGCTGCCATAGAGCACAAGACCGACCGGCGACTGGCTGTTGACATGCATGGCGAACGCGGCCTGGGGGCGCGGATTCTGGAGCAGGCCGTCGGCAATGGCGGCGCGGGCGCCCTCAAAGGTCTCCTCACCCGGCTGGAACAGCAGCTTGACGGTAGCGTTGGCATCGACAAGCTCGGCCTCGCGGGCCTTGAGCAAACGAGCAGCGCCAAGCAGCGCTGTAGCATGCATATCGTGGCCGCAGGCGTGCATGCAGCCGTTGGTGGAGGCAAAGGGCTCGCCCGACTCTTCGGTGACAGGCAGGGCATCCATATCGCCGCGGAGCATGATGACCGTGCCGGCCTGCTCGTCCGCGCACGTACCATTACCCTGCGCTGCAGCAGCGGCTCCGGCGCCGATCAGGCCCACGACACAAGAACCGTCAACGAGCACGGTATAGGGAATATCCATCTCGTCCAGGCGTGCCTGGATATAGGCAGACGTCTGCGGGAGGTTGTTGCCGAGCTCGGGCATCTGATGGAGGTCATGGCGCCATACGGCAAGCTCATCGGCAAATGCCTGAGCTTCTTTAACCAGGCCATCGCCGATAGCGGCCTGTGCCGCCGTGGTGGCCTGAGGCGCTGGTTGCGGTTGAAAATCGGACAGAGCTGGTGCCATAGGTGCCCTCCAATAACGTTTTTCAGCAAGCACTTTGACAGCGTAAAGTGCAAGGTACTACTTTAAGGGCGATGCATAAAAAATGCCGCCCCAGAAGGGCGGCGCAACAAGTTGTTTACAATTGCAAGCGCGGCTTTCGGCGCAGGAAATCGAAGTGCGTCTCGCTCAAAATAATCGATAGGAAGATGAGCGCAAAGCCTGCGAGCAGGCGCGAGGTGAGCGCCTCCCCCATCAGCAGTACCGAGAACAGCACGCCCGAGGGCGACTCCATCGAAAGAAGCAACGAGCCCGTCGAAGCCGGGACATGTGCCAGACCGACATTTTGGATGAGCAGCGCCACACACGTACAGCCCACCGAGAGGAAAGCCATCACGGCGATAAAGCTCGGCGTCCATACAGACGCGGGCGCTTGAGTCTCAAAGAGCAGTGACGAAACCAGGCTCAAGACGCCATTGCCCACGAACATCCAAAACGTAATGACGTTGATGTCCATCTTGCGGCCGTACTTGGCGGTCACCGCCATCTGAATCGCGAAGAAGACCGCGCCGCCCAGCGTAATGGCATCGCCGATGTTGAACTCGACGCTGTCGAGCGCCACGAGGCCAATGCCCGCCAAGCACAGCAGCGCCGCGCCCAAGTTATAGCGAGTGAGCTTTTCGCCGCTCAAGAAGTAGCTCGCAAACGGAACGAGGATGCAATACGTGCCGGTCAAAAAAGCGCTCTTGCCCGCCGTGGTCTGCGCCAAGCCAATCGTCTGCAAACCGTAAGCGCCCCACATCAACGCGCCCATGCCAAGCCCGACGATCAGGTTACGGGCATTGAAATGCGCGATGATGCGCTTGTGGAAGATAGCGAACATGACCAGCGAAGCCGGAAGGAAGCGAACGTAGAGCAGCTCGAACACCGGAATGGTATCGAGCGCATCCTTCATGGTCGTAAAGGAATAGCCCCAGATGACCGCCACCGAAAGCAGCAAGACCTTCCAGAACAGCGGCGATCGCGCTCCGGCTCCACGGGAGGCACCGGCACCCAAATCCTCGCGGGCTACAGGGCTATCGGGCATCTTTTCGATTTCATCAACGGCATATTGGGGCATAGGGCATCCTCGCGCTCGGTCCGGGCGTGGTGTCCGCACGCGCATGGCCGCGTGCCGCCTCATGGTCAAATAAAAACAGGGCGCACCGGACCCCCGGCACGCCCCGCTACTGTAACAACAACCAACGTTGCACCGCAATCCAGCGTACTAAAGTACCGAGCAGGAACACCTCGATGTTCCGGCAACGTCACGTTGTTGCACTAAATAAGTTTTGTCGACTCCAGCTTTTCGATGATCCAGTCGTTGGCTTTGATGACTGGGCGGCGGAAGACGATGCCCAGGGCCAGTGACGGGATCAGGTAGCTCGCCAGGATACCCAGCTCAACCCAATACTCCATATGGTACGCACCGGCCATGGCGGCGTGCATGGCGTTGATGCCGTGAGTGAACGGCAGGAACGGATAGATCGCCTGGAACACGGGACCTGTCATCTCGATGGGGAACGTACCGCCCGAGCCGCCGACCTGCATGACCAGCAGTACGACGGCGAGGGCCTTGCCGATATCGCCAAACGACACCGTGAGCGTGTAGACGATATTAGAGAACACGAGGCTCGCGACCCAGCCCGCCAGCACAAACTGCAGCGGGTTATCGCACTGGATGCCAAAGAACAGGATGTCGCCCGCGCACACGAGCGTCGCCTGCAGCAGGGCCAAGCCACCAAAGAACAGGTAACGGCCCAGATAGATCTCGTGCAGGCGCACGGGAATCAGCTCGTTAATGAGCTCGTCATTGACCGAAACCTTCATCATGGCAGCCAACACGATCGAGCCGACCCACAGCGACAGAATCGTATAGAACGGTGCCATGGCCGAGCCGTAGTTGCGGATCGGATAGACCGGCTTGCGGTCGAGCGAGACGGGGCCCGAAAGCGATACGGCAAGACCCTCGGGATCGTTGCCAATCATCGTCTTGATCGTGGCAAGATCGTCCGACATCAGGGCGCCGTCGAGCTCGGACTTGAAAGCACTGATCTTATCGGATGCCTCGCCCAGCTGATCCGAAGCCTTGTTGACCAGTTTAGCGGCCTTGGAAAGGCCCTTCGCGAGCGAACCGGAAGCGTCGGTTAGACCGGCAACAGCACTATCGAGATCGCCCGAGATACCGTTCAGGGAATCCAGAACACCCGAAATGGTCTTCTTGAGCTCCTTGGCCTTGACCGAGAACGTGGAGTCGTAATCGATCTTGGCGCCCGAGATGCCAGCCTTGGCATCGGAGATCGTCTGGTCGACCTCAGCACGGGACGCATTGACCTTTGCCATGCTGTCCGTGAGCGATGTCGCGATGCTCGTCAGTTCCTTGGCATTGTTGCGGTACTCCGTCGCAGTTTTACCAAGCTCCGCAGCCGCGTCCTCAAGCCCTGCCTTGAGCCTGTCGTTACTCACCTGGCCGGCAAGACTGCGGAGTTTATCCGCCGTCGCATCGATCTCGTCGGCACGCGCATTGAGCGATGCCGCACCATCGTTGAGCTGGGATACCGTCAGGTCGACATGCTGGTTCGCAGCATCAAAGGCCTTGGCGAGCTCGGTAGATACGTTGTCGAACGACCCGGCACTCCCATCAATCGCGGCATCGATCGCGTCGCTGGCGGCTTTGAGCGCTTGCTCGGAATCTACGATGCCGCTTTCGGCATGCTCCATCAGCTGCTTCACCGATGCCTCGGTCGTACCGGTCTGCTTGAGCAAACCACCCGCCGACGTCAGCGAATCCGACGTTGAATTCAAAATGCCCGCGAGCGACCCTGCGCTGGCCTGAATGTCCTGTAGATCCTCGACTGAATCGCCGAGTGTCGAAGACAAGTTGGCGATGAAGTTGCTGATCTCGTCGGTGCTCATGTAGTCGAGCAAGCTAGACACCGTTTTAAGTCCGATGGACGTGATGGTCTCGGTAAAGGTCTCGTTGACCTGACTCTGAACGGCACTCGAACCCTTTTCGGTCACGATCTGGGCGATGGCGTTGGCCTTCTGGTTCTCATAGAACTCAATGTCTGCGTGCTTCACGTCGGTCGAGAAAAGCGTCATCATATCGGCGCTAAAGCTCTTGGGGATAACGACTGCCGCATAGTAGGCCCCCGACTTAACGCCCTCGATGGCCTTGTCGCGATCGTTGAGCACAACCCAGTCAAAGTTCTCGTTGCCACGCAGGCTCGCGGTCACGTTTTCACCCACGTTGATCTCGACGGGGATCAGGTCGCTCTCGTAGCCTTCATCGGTATTGACCACGGCAATCTTGAGGTTGCCGGTGTTGCCATACGGGTCCCAGCTGCCGGTGATGTTAAACCACGCGTACAGGCACGGCACAATGATCAGGCCCATCACAACGATCATGCCAATCACAGAGTGAGACACGTTTTGAACGTCGCGCTTAAACAGGTGCAGGATGTTCTTCATTTATGCCTCACCTCCTTTGGAGTGCTTGCCAAGCGGAGCGCTGTCCTCGTTCATCACAAACGTGTCGTCCCCGTTCTCGGGAACATGGTGCGCATCGAAATGAGTGGGCTGGTCGGCAGCCTGGGGCTTGGACGTTGAGCCCTGCTCGCTGGCGTTGAGGCCAAACATGCGACGAGCGGCCGGGATGGCAGCCGTGTGCTCGCGCATCTCGCGGCGCAGGTCCTCGTCCGAGAGTGCCGAGATGCGCATCTGAACATTCAGGCTCGCGCGAATGTACTCGATATTGATGAGCCAGCCACAGATGGCGATAACCGAAATGATCCAGATGACAAGCAGAATGATCTTGCCGTTATTGTCGATATCGAGAACCATCGACAACACGAAGAGCAAGATTTGCACGCCCACCACGGCGGCAAAGCCGCCCTTGATGTAGTACGGATAGCGATGCTCGAAGGTCACGGCGCGCTGGAGGACTTCGCGACGATACGAATCGGAATCGAGCATGACGCGCATGGCCGTGCGCAGTGAATAGCGCTGACGAGGCAGGTCGTTGGATTCGCAGATCATCATGCCCGTCGTGGAGAGTTCCTTATCGAAGAGCAGGTTGAGGTTGAGCAGCAGCGGACGCAGCTGCAGGCCGATAAAGAGCGCGATGATCAGGAACACACCCAGGATGCACAGATTAAAGAGGTAATTAAACGAGTACATGCCGCCGACGGTCTCGCGCAGCAGGTTAATGCCATAGGTAAAGGGCAGCAGCGGATGGAGCCATTGGAAGAAGCCAGGCATCATCTCGATGGGATACATACCCGACGAGCCGGGGATCTGCACGATGACGAGAATGACGCCAATCGCCTTGCCGATATGCTTAAACGTGGTGGACAGCGCATAGATAATGTTGACGTACGTAAACGAGATGGCGATGCCGCCCAGCACAAAGAACAATGGATTGACGCACTGCACGCCGATAATCAGGTCGCCCACCGTCACGATAATGGCCTGGAACGCGCCCAGGATTACCAGCAGCAGCCAACGGCCAAAGTAGCCCTGGCGAGCGGTAAAGGTGCCGATGCCCTCGCGATCGACTTCGAGCTTGTAGATGGCGATGAGCACGTAGCCGCCTACCCAAAGCGCCAGGTTGGTATAGAACGGAGCAATGCCCGAGCCAAAGCTCTTGACCGGATAGATTGCCTTAGACGTCAGCTCAACCGGGGACGCCATGAAATCTGCCACGTCATTGACGTCGACATTCATCAGGTCGGCCAACTCGCCCATGGACTCGGACGTTTGAAGCGCCGCGATATCGTTGGCAGCGGTTGCAAGCTTGTCTTGAACCTTGGCAAGTGAGGCATCGGTCTGGGAGAGCGTGGTCTTTGCCTGTTTGAGGGTAGCATCGAGCTGCGACAGCGTGCCGCGCGCATTTGCGATCGTAGGGGTAAGCCCCGACACGATACCGGTCAGGTCGCCTGAAACGGCGGCAAAGGAATCAAGCGCGCTCGAAGCCTTCGGCAGCGCGTTTTGGCCCAGATCCGTCTGGGCCTGGCCAATGTTGGTCGCGCCGGTTTGAATCGCGCTATTGATAGCATCGCTGGCACCCGAAACGGCCGAGGCGTCATTCGCAATAGCGCTTGACTGTGCAGAGAGATTATCTTTAACGGCCTGAAGGCTCTCGTTTTGTCCTCGTAGCGTGTCGATTGTCGACGCGATCAGCGCGTTGATCTCCTCCGAACCCGTCGGCGCGCTGTCGGCAAGCTCCTGTAGCTTATCGATAAGGGCCTTATTGTGGTCAATCGTCGTCTGAAGCGATTCGAGCGAGTTGTCGATACGAGTGGTCGTTGACGTCAGGGCGCCCGTCATCTTTCCGACGGCAGCGTTTGCGGATGCCGATGTCTTGGTCAGCGCGAGGCTGCCCTCAGAGAGCGCCTTCGAAAGCGAGGTGATGGACTTGCCCGCCGTGGTGCGAGCCTCGCCCAACAAGTCATTACCCTGGGAAATCGCCTGTGTAAGCGAAGGCGTCTGCCCCTGCAAGCCGGCAAGTGCCACGTCAGCAGAAGCGATGGCACCGCTCGTCTTATCGATGGCGGTATTCATGTCGCCGATGGAGTCGCGCACTTCGCTCAAAGTTTCGGACGCCTCGGACACCGAGCTCGTCAGCGAATTCTGCGTCTGGGTAGCTTTGTCCTTAAGATCGATACCCGCATCTTTCGCAATGCCGGCTACGGTCTCGCCCACCGTGGAGACAAACTCCGCGTTAATCTGCTCCTCAATAGTATTGGCACCGGTATCGGTGACCTTAGGCGCAATGGCGCTCTTTTTCTCGTTGACGTAGTACGTGAGCTTGGGCTGATGGTAATTGCCGTCGAGCATCGATACGAGATTGTCAGAGAAATTCTTGGGGATCACGATGGCAGCGTAATACTCGCCGCTCTCGACGCCCTCCTTGGCATCGGCGGCCGAGTCGACGAAGGTCCAGCCCAGCTGGTCGTTCTCTTTGAGCTGGTCGACCACTTTATCGCCTGCGTTGAGCTCGCCCACCAGGTCATTCTGGGTGCCCTGATCGTTGTTGGCGATGGCGATTTTAATGCCCTGGGTATTTCCGTACGGATCCCAGTTGGCAACGATGTTGTACCAGGCATATAGCGAGGGAATGACGCACACGCCCAGGGTAACCACCAGGGCGACGGGGTTCACGAGCAATCGCTTGATGTCGCGTTTAAAGATCGCAAAGGACACCTTTGCATCGGATAGTTTGCTGCCGAGACTCACGCTTGGACCATCCATCCTGTCGTTTAGCCGAATCATGCTATTAACAACCATTGTACGGAGGCACTTTGGCGCCTCGCAGCACAATGGTGCTGAGTTTTGCGGGTAGCAATATACTACGAAGATGAGTTAACGTACAGATGTACAGTATCTCAAATTCCCGCAGCTCACAAAACCACAACCCGCACAAATTAGCTACCCAACGGTCACGCCGATGTTTTGGCAACAAGAGTGGATTTTCGGACGCCTATATATCGAGAGTGGAAAATCTCCCACTTCAAGCCCACATTCGAGCCAAAAGCGGGAGATTATCCACTCTCGTTCTAATCTAGTTACGGTGCCGCATTCCCGAACTACATAAGCTCGCAGACAGCTGCAGCGAAGGCTACGGGGTCCTCGGGGAGAATGCCTTCGACCAGCAGGGCCTGGTCGTAGAGCAGGCCGGAGTACTGCTTGATCTTATCGGCGTCGCCCGCCTTCTGGGCGGCGACGAGCTTGGCAAAGACGGGATGCTTGGCGTTGAGCTCGAGCACGCGCTGGCTCTTGGGCATGCCGTCGGGCGCGCCCTCAGGTCCCTTCTGGAGCACCTTCTCCATCTCGAGCGAAAGCGGACCCTCGGTGGTGATGCAAGCGGGGGCATCGGTCAGGCGCGCGGAGACGGCAACTTTCTCGACCTTGTCACCGAGCGCCTCCTTCATAGCGCTAAAGAGGTCCTCGTTTTCCTTGGTGGCGTCCTCGGCCTCCTTCTTCTCGTCCTCGGTCGCCAGATCAAGATCGCCAGTCGCGACGTTCTTGAGCTCCAGGTGACGATCCTCGACCTCGGGCTCGGCACCGTCGGCAACGGCCTTCTCGGCAGCCTCGCGGGCGGCGTCGTCCTCGTAGATCTTAGGCATATCGGCGGCAACGTACTCACGCATAGCCTGGAACGTGAACTCATCCACATCCTGCGTCAGCAACAGCACGTCATAGCCGCGGTCGAGCACGCCCTTTACCACGGGCATCTTGGCCAAGCGCTCACGCGAATCGCCGGCGGCGTAGTAGATGGCCTTCTGGTCCTCGGGCATACCCTTGGCATACTCGGCCAGGGTAATCATCTTCTGCTCCTTGGCAGACCAGAACAGCAGCAGGTCGGCGAGCTCATCGGCCTTCATGCCATAGCTCGAGTAGATGCCGTACTTAAGACCGCGGCCAAAGTTCTCAAAGAACTTCTCGTAGGCCTCGCGGTCGTTGTCACGCATATCCTCAAGGTCGGCGGTAATCTTCTTTTCCACGCGCTTGGCAATGGCCTTGAGCTGACGGTTCTGCTGCAGCGTCTCGCGCGAGATGTTGAGCGACACGTCGGCGGAATCCACGACGCCGCGGACAAAGTTGTAGTAGTCGGGCAGCAGGTCGTCGCACTTCTCCATAATCAACACGTTGGAGCTGTAGAGCGCCAGGCCCTTCTCGTAGTCCTTGCTGTACAGATCGAACGGGGCGCGGCCCGGCACAAACAGCAGGGCGTCGTACTCGAGCGTACCCTCGGCATGGAAGCTGATGGTGCGTGCCGGATCGTCAAAGTCGTGGAACGTGGACTTGTAGAACTCGTTGTAATCCTTCTGTTCAACATCGGAGCTGCGCTTTTTCCAGATCGGCGTCATGGAGTTGACGGTTTCGAGCTCCTGGTAGTCCTCGTACTCGGGCTTGTAATCGTCGCCGGCGTCCTCGGGCTTGGGTTTCTGGCGGCTCTTGGACACCATCATCTGGATCGGGTAGCGCACATAGTTGCTGTACTGCTGAATCAGGCTCTTGAGGCCCCACTCGGTCAGGAAGCGATCGTAGGTCTCGGCTTCGCCGTCGGCATCGAGCTTCTCGTTCTCGCGCAGCGTCAGGATGACATCGGTGCCGTGCTCGGCGCGCTCGCCGTCTTCGATGGTGTAACCCTCAAGACCATCAGACTCCCACACGTGAGCGGTGTCCTCCCCATAGGCGCGGCTGACGACCTTCACATGGCTGGCGACCATAAAAGCAGAGTAGAAGCCCACGCCAAACTGACCGATGATATCGACATCGGAGCCCTGCTGCTCGGCGTTCTCGGTCTTAAACTCCTCGGAGCCGGAATGGGCGATGGTGCCCAGATTGCGCTCGAGCTCCTCGGCGGTCATGCCAATGCCGTTATCCGAGATGGTAATGGTGCGGGCATCCTTATCGAAGGAGACGCGAATGGCCAGGTCGCCCTGGTCGAGCTTGACGCTCGGATCCTGCAGGCTCTTAAAGTTGAGCTTGTCGACGGCATCGCTCGCGTTGGAGATAAGCTCGCGCAGGAAGATTTCCTTATTGGTGTAGATGGAGTTGATCATGAGGTCGAGCAGTTTTTTGCTCTCGGTCTTAAATTGACGCATGTGCAGTCCTTTCGCGCTACCCCTGCCCGCAAAAACGGCTCGGTTGCCCGAGCCGCATTGCAGACCTGCTATGTTCAGACTTAGATTTTATAACCCATTAGCGCGCATATATACATACGGAATCGAAAAACTGTATGTCGGAACGCCCATGCGTCGATTGCCGAGGAGTGTCCCCCCCCCCCCCCGCTGCCGGCCGAAAAGGAACGTCCCTATCTGTCGCTCACGCGTTTGGCCATCCAGGCATGGGGCTGGCCTTCGTCCTCATAGTCCACCGGCGCGATCTGCGTGTAGCCAGCCTTGGCGTAGAGAGGCAGGACATATTCTTGAGCGTGCAGTTTTATGAGCTTGGCACCGGCATCGCGCGCGGCGGTATCACTCGCCTCCACAATTTTGCTTGCCAGACCACGACGGCGCATCGAGGGCAACACCGCGACGCGTCCCATAATGAAGGTCTCCCCTGCCGCAACGCCTTCGTCCATCTCGCATGCCGGGGACACCGGAGCTTCCGCGTCGGCCGCGCGCTCAAGCTCCTCGGGAAACACGCGCGAACACCCGGCAAGCTCGCCGTCTACATAGAGCGTCACATGAATGCAGTTCGGATCCTCATCGATAGCGTCAAACTCGTTCTCGTAGCCCTGCTCGTCCATAAAAACGACGCGGCGCACCAACGCCGCGTCATCAAAGCATCCCGTCTTAAGTTGGATATCCATGGCTGCCCTCTCATTCAATGCGAACGTTAGGGACAGATTTTAGCGAAAATGAGCTCCGCGCACGCTAAACTTCGCGCGAGCCTTCGCCAGGCAGTCGTAATGACCCACGTTATGGGCATCGCTCGCGATGAAGCTGTACAGGTTCTGATCGAACAGGCGCTGCGCCGGCTTTTTCTCGCGACCAAAGCGACCGCCGGCAATAAAGTCCGCCGAAGCCTGCAGCTTGCAGCCCATATCGACCAGGCGCTCCGCCACGCTTACATCCTTTTGAACCGCACGATAGCGCTCAGGATGAGCGATGATCACCTGGTAGCCACGGCACTGCAAATCGTAAATCGTGTTCTCGTACTCTCTAAACGCATACGCATCGGCATGCGTCGAAAGCTCGAGCAGAAACTCGTTGGTCCCATCGAAATGCAGGTGCTCCGCGGCATCGATACCAAGCTCAACGAGCTTTCGATGATTGACCTCGAAGCCCATCTGGAGCGGAAAACCGTCAGCGTTATCGCGCAGCAACTCAAAGGCATCCCACATCTTGTCGTAATCAAAATAGGGATCACGGCAGTGAGGAGTGCAAACGATTCTGGTTACACCGGCCCGCTTGGCAGCCTCGAGCATCGCCAAGCTCTCTTCGAGATCGGCGGCGCCGTCGTCTACACCCGGCAAGATATGGCAATGAATGTCACGCATAGGTCGGCCTCAATCAACTAAACGTTTGCTCGGTTGGTGAAGATGCCCTTTTTGGAAGTGCCCTGATCGTCGGAGCCCTTCTTAACCTTCTTACCGTCCTTGGTGTAGTAAGAATAGTAGTACTCGCTGGTCTCGGTCTCGCAGTAGTTCATAACGGTACCGATGAGCTTGACCTTCTCGGACTTCTTAAGCTGACCGATGGCGTTGAGCGCCTCTTCGCGCTTGGTAAAGTCCTCGCGCACCACGAACAGCGTGCCGTCGGTCAGGCTGGCAATCTCGGCAGCATCGATGAAGGTGCCGACCGGAGGAGCATCGAAGATGACGTACTGGAACTTGGCGGACAGTGCCTTTACCAGCTTGGCAAAGCGGTGAGAGACGATGATGTCGGCAGGATTGGGAATGTGCGGCTCGGCATCGAGGAAGTAGAAGTTCTTCTGACCCGTCTCGACAATTGCCTGGTCAATGGAAATCTGCTCGGAAAGGACCGCATAGAGTCCGCCGCGCGAACGAACGCCAAGCATATCGGAAAGGGACCTGCGGCGCATATCGGCCTCGACCAGGAGCACGGACTTGCCGCTCGTGGCGATTGCCTGAGCAAGATTAATGGAAACCGTAGACTTGCCCTCGTTGGGAATCGAGGAGGTAACGGTGATGGTGCGAATGGGGTCGTCCACGCTCGCAAAGCGGATGTTGGCCAGAAGGGTCTTGGCGGCATTCTGCACAACGAGCTTATCGGTGTTCTTTGCCTTAGCCATGCCTATTTACCACCTTTCATAGCCGGAATTCGGCCAACAACGGGAATACCCAGGAGCTCTTCTGCCTCTTCGGCACCGCGGATGCGGGTATTGAGCATGTCTGCCAAAACGACATAGGCAACTGCGATAAAGATACCGGCGAGGAACGCGACGGCAATATACAGCGTGCGCTTGGGGCCGCTGGGGGCTTCGGGGGTCTTAGCCTCGTCGATAACGTTGATGCTCTGGGCAGCGCCGACGTTCTGAGCGACCGTACTCACCGAGCTGGCAATGGCCTTTGCGACCTCAGCCGTCTCCTTGGCATCGGTGCCGGTAACCGAAAGCGTAATGACACGCGTGGTGGTCTCGGAGGAAACAGACACCTTGTAGTCATCCAGATCGGTGAGGCCCAGTTCTTTGGCGGCGCCGCTCTTAACGCTATCGCTATCCAGCAGCGTGGCGATATCGTTGGAAAGCATCTGGCTCGCCGAGAGATCGTTGTAGCTCATCTGACCGCTATCGTCGGTCTTGGCGAGAATGTACATGCTCGTCGTCGCGGTATAGGTGTTGTCCATCGCAACGAAGGACACGATGCCCATGGCGATCGCGCAGACCACCGGAAGGGTGATGACCAGCTTGAGGTGCTTCTTCAGCAGCTGGAACAGTTCGAGAAGGGTCATGCAGCTTGCCTTTCATTTCCCCAGTTCGGATTGACAAAACTGTCCGTATGTTATCGCATCTTTTTACCGAGACCAAACTCTATACATAAGAAACAGGCTCTCCTGTAAAAATGTCGGAAGCAATCGTAAAATTGCACAACAACGCCGCACCCGAAAGTCAAATGCGGCGTCTACATCAATATCTATGTTGTATCGCTATGCGAATGGCTCGTCCTGCTGTATGGGAAACGTCACCGTAATGGTGGTTCCCACGCCCAACTCGCTCGACAGGTCGAGCGTGGCGTGATGATACAGGGCCGCATGCTTGACAATGGCAAGCCCCAGGCCGGTTCCGCCGCGTGCCTTGGACCTACTCTTGTCCACGCGATAGAACCGCTCAAATACCTTGCCCTGTTCTTCAGGCGCGATACCGATTCCCGTGTCGGCGACAGCGAGGAACGGATGGCCTTCGTCGTTGGTGCCGCACTGCAGCGTAACCGTACCGCCGGGCCGATTGTAGCGGATGGCGTTGCTTGCCAGATTATAGATGAGCTCGTCGATCAAGCGCGACACGCCTTCGATGACCACAGGCTTGGTCTCATGACTTATCGTCACATTCGCCTGACGGGCGACCTGTTCAAGACGCTGCTCAACCGCATAGATGGCACGAGAGAGCTCAATAGGCTCCGTGGACCCAATGGGCACCGCCTCGCCCTCAGTCGCACGCTCGGCCTCGTCCAAGTTAGACAGCGTAAGGATGTCGTTGACAAGCGCTGCCAAGCGGCCCGCCTCACGATAGATGCGACCGCCAAAGTTGCGCAGGTCGTCCTCGCCCTCGACCATGCCGTTTGCGATGAGCTCGGCATAGCCCGAAATCGCCGTAAGCGGCGTCTTGAGTTCGTGGGTGATATTGGCCGTGAACTCGCGGCGCATACGGTCGTTGTCCGCCAGCACCGCCATTTGGCGCTTGAGTTCCTGGCGCTGCGACTCAATACGCTCGAGCATGGGGACCATCTCGGCATAGGCATGCTCATAGCTACGGCGCGGGTGGTCCAAATCTACCTCTTGCAGCGGCGCGATGATTGTGCGGGATTCACGGCGCGCCAGGAAAAACGAGAGTACCGCGCCCGCCGCCGCAATGAGCAGCATCGGTGCCACCATCGACAGCAAAATCGCCGCAACGCCGGGTTGAGCTTGCGCCAGACGAACAACCTGCCCGTTATCAAGACGCATGGCGCGGTACAACATGATCTCGTCGAGCGTTGAACTCGAGCGTTCCGCGGAGCCCGCACCACTCTCAAGCGCCTCGGCGACCTCGGGGCGATCGCCGTGATTGGGCAGCATGGAAGGCGACGCCTGGTTGTCGTAGGCAACCGACCCGTCATGGTTAATCAGCGTGATACGCAAATCCTCGCGATCGAGGCTGCGCAAGAACGCAATAGGCTCCTGCTGCTCGTTGAGGGCGGCGGCGATGAGCTCAGTTTCCTGCGAAAGGTTGGCGCTCGTGGCATCCGCCAGGGTATTTTGCACAAAGAACGCGCCCAGCACCGTAAACGCCACGATAACCGCCATGGCACAGACAAAGATCGTCGCAAAAACGCGGTGCGACAACGTGTGTTTTCCCTGGGGGGCAAAGACCACGGGTTACTCCTCCGATGTGGCGGCGTCGTCACCTTCGGCACCATCACCGGCCGAAGGCTCAGCCAGGCGATAACCCACGCCGCGGACGGTCTCGATGGCGCCGGCGTGCTCTCCGAGCTTTTGGCGGAGCGTCTGCACATGTACGTCGACGGTACGCGAACCGCCGTCGAAGTCCCAGCCCCACACACTCTGCAGCAGCGACTCGCGGGTAAAGACCACACCGGGTTTGCGCATAAGGTACTCGAGCAGATCGAACTCGCGTAGCGTGAGCTTAAGCGGCTCACCGGCAACAGTCACCTCGCGGTGGCTAGGCGAAAGCACGATATCGCCCACGTTGAGCACATCACTCGCCTGTTTGACCATGCCGCCACGACGCAACAGCGCACGACAGCGGCTCGCGAGCTCCATGAGCGAAAACGGCTTGGTCAGATAGTCGTCGGCACCGCCATCGAGCGCCATGACCTTGTCGAGTTCGGTGTCCTTGGCGGTAAGCATCATGATGGGCACCGTCGCCGTCAGGCGATCGGCGCGCAGGCGACGCATAATCGCCAAGCCGTCGGTATCGGGCAGCATGATGTCGAGCAGCACGGCATCGGGCACCCGTCGCGCCACGGCAGCTTTAAACTCGCCATCGCACGAAAAGCCCTCGGCCTCGATCCCCTGCTTGCGCAGCGCGTAGACCGTCAAATCCCTAATGTTGTCATCGTCCTCGACGTAATAGATCATGTTGAACCCCTTTGCGGCCGGCATGACCGCATCTTAACCCTAAAGGCGCCTGTACTAGACGGTATCAGCCAAAACGGCCCGTCAAATAATCCGCTGTACGCGGATCGGTCGGATTCTTAAAGAGCTGCGCGGTAGGCGCGTGCTCCACCAGCTCGCCCAGCAAGAAGAATGCGACCGAGTCGGAAATGCGCGCGGCCTGCTGCATGTTGTGCGTAACGACTACCAACGTGCAGGTCTCCTTGAGCTCGCAGGCCAGCTGCTCAACCACAAGCGTCGACACAGGGTCGAGCGCCGAGGTCGGCTCGTCCATCAGCAGAATGTCGGGCTGCACCGCCAGCGCACGGGCGATACACAGGCGCTGCTGCTGTCCGCCCGAAAGACCCAGGCCCGACTCCTTGAGCTTGTCCTTAACCTCGTCCCACAATGCGGCGCGGCGCAGGGAGTCCTCGACCAGCTCGTCAAGCACAACGCGATCGCGCACGCCCAT
>CAKUEU010000041.1 GCA_934646865.1 uncultured Collinsella sp.
GGGCCCGCGCCTTTAGACGCGAGCCCGGGGCCCGTGGGTTATACCCTAAGAGCAAACCACCCTTTTTAAGGGTGGTTTTGATTAACGAAAATAATGTAGCTACAACGGTAACAGTACTCATATTTGCCGTATTTTGGCCACAGTCCTTCGGAGGGTCCTCGAAAATAGTCCCGAGCTGGCACTTTAGGAACGTCCCTAAGTGCCGACACCGCGTCTGCCTGCGGCGGCCGCGCGCCGCTGCGTCGCTCCGCATCCTTGCGGGTTCGGATCCCTCCGCTTGGCGGCGTTGGCTCGATTTGCTTGACGTGAGGGGCTCTTGACTGGTGCGGGACGGAGGGATTCCGCGTCCGCCTGGTCGGCGGCCGCGCCCCGCTGCGTCGCTTCGCTCCTTGCGTGCTGCGCTGGAAAACGCTTCGCGTTTCCTCAGCTCCGCACCCTTGCGGGTTCGAATTCCTCCGCTTGCCCACAAGAAAGCGCCCTGGGCCGTTATGGGCTTAGGGCGCTCAGTTTTAATGGCTGGGACGGAGGGATTCGAACCCCCAACAGCCGGCACCAAAAACCGGAGTTCTACCGTTGAACTACGTCCCAATGTGTGGTGTTGCCCAAAAGCAACTCGTCTAGTTTACCTAATCTGCGAGGGCATCGCAAACGCCGTCGAGTAGGCGTACGGCGAGCGTCTGCGCGTCGCTGGCCGTGAAGGTGCCGTTGTAGCGCGTCATGCCCGTGAGCTCAATGCGAATGCGAGCCGGCTTCTGCTGCGCGGCGACATTGGCGGTGCGGATGCGCTGGGCCAGGTTGTGGCACTCGGCGAGGGCAATCGTGGCGCGTGGCGCGGCGTCGGCGGGCAGCTCGTCGCTTGCGATCTCGAGCACCAGGTCAACGTTGGTTGGGACCTCGGAGTCGCAGAGCATCATGCCGCTGTTGTCGGTCGTTGCCGTGGCGATATTCCACATGCGCGACGCAACACTGCGCGCGATGGGGTCCTCGCCGATAACGGCAATCTGGAAGCGCTCGAGCACGTTGGCGGCGCGAGCAAAACCGATGCGGGACTCGGCCTCGGTGACCGAGGGCTTGCCCTCCCACACATGGTGCAGGCGGTTGATGTAGGCGTAGGTGTCCTGGAAGGCCATGCCGTCGGCAAACAGGCCGACATTTTCCTGGAACTGCTGCAGGGCGGCCTCGGTATGCGGACCAAAGTAGCCGTCGTCCTCGCCGCAGGCAAAGCCCAAAACGTTGAGAGCGCGCTGCAGGGCCTGCACATCGGCGCCATGGAAATTGGGCATGCGCAGATACAGAGTGCGGTCGCCCAGCTTATACGAGGCGTCGACCAGGGCGCTCCAACAGGGGATATCGACGGCATGACCGGCAGCAAGGCCGCTGTCGAGCCTGAAGGTGCTGACGGCCTGCTCGGTGGTGGTGCCAAAGCGCTTGTCGGCAACCTCGGTGTCATCGATTGTATAGCCGAGCTGCAGAAGGCGGGACTGGACGTCCTCGACGGCTGCTCCCTGCATGCCCGTTGTAATAGGTTCCATGAACGAACCCCTTTCGGCGTACCATTCGTACTATTTGAGCGTGTGTCGGATAGACAACGCAAAGGGATGCATAAACATGCACTCAACAGTGTAGCAAGTTGTACCCAAATACGCTGCTGACAGGTTTTATAACCCCCGCTAGTTAAGGCGCTCCACAAAGAAATCTGCCATGGAGAGGAACAGTTCACGTGCATGCGGGTCGAGCGAAACGTCCTCGATGGCCGCTTTGGCCTTGGCGGTCAGGTCGAGCGCATAAGTGTGGGCGTAATCGATAGAGCCGGTCTCCTGGAAGATCTCCACGGTGCGTGCGAGCTGCGCGGGGTCCTCGGTGCCCGAGGAAAGGATCGCTTCAATCTCGTCGTGATAGCGCTCATCAGACAGGGCGTGCACGGCAACGAGCGTGCGCTTACCCTCGGTGATGTCGGTGCGGAAGTCCTTGTTGGCGGCCTCCTTGGTGCCGATCAAGTTGAGCAGGTCGTCTTGAATTTGGAAGGCAAGGCCCGTGTGCAGGCCAAAGGCGCGCAGTGCCTCAATTTGCTCCTCGCTGCCTCCGCCAATGATGGCTCCGGCGGCAAGCGGCGTCGCTCCGCTGTAGTACGCGGTCTTGTGCGTCGCCATGTCCAGATAATCGTCGACCGAAATGTCAAAGCGCCCGTCGCGGACCCAGCCCAGGTCGAGCGCCTGGCCCTCGATGGTACGGACTATCATCTCGGTAAGCTCGTGGAGCACGCGAAGCTTCACGTCTGCGTTGAGTGTGGGGTCGTCGAGAACCGTCTTGGTGACCATGGTGAGCGCTAGGTCGCCACAATTGATGGCAAGGCCCGTGCCCTCGGTGAGGTGCATGCAGGGCTTGCCGCGGCGCAGCTGTCCGTTGTCGGCGATGTCGTCGTGGATGAGTGCGCCCGACTGAAAGTGCTCGATGGCCGCCGCGGCGCTGCGGGCGCTCTCAAAGCTGCCGCCTACCGCGGTGGCGGCGAGCATGCAGATGAGCGGGCGGTGGCGCTTGCCAGCGTTTGCCGTAAATGCCGAGAGCGGGGTATACAGGTAGCGCTCGATATCGGCGGAAGTCGCCTGTCCGTCAAAGAACGTGGCCAGATAGTCGTTAATCTGGTCAAAGTGCTGGGCTAAAAAGCTGGTAAACGGACTGGACACGGGTTCTCGCATTCTTTGATAGGTTGCATCGTTGCATTATGCAGACAACATATTGCCACATTAGGGCGTCGAGCGCGGCGGTTGAAGACGATTGGTCCATGCGGCCGCAAGTGCGGTAGGGGCTTGGCTAGATAAGCCCAAAGTGTTCGAGCGCGGTGACGACGCCGTCGTGGTCGATGCTGTCGGTGACATAGTCGGCCTTTTCCTTGAGGAAGTCCGGTGCGTTGCCCATGGCGATACCGACATCGACGGCGTTCATCAGCGAGATGTCATTGCTGGCATCACCGATGCCATACACCGTTCCATGGTTGGGGTCGAGAGCGTCGAGTACGGACTGGATACCCTCGCGCTTGGTGCATTCGCGAGGCGAAATCTCGGTCACTTCGAGCTCGAGCTCGTTAAAGCAGAGCAGCGGCTCAAACGCTTGATCCTGAGCGATGCGGTTGGCAAGCGACGTGGACATTAAGATCTTGTAGGCGCTGTAATGTTGCAGCTGCGTAATTGCATCGCCCACGGTGCGGGCGTATCCGGGGGCGTCGGGCGCATCGGCACTCATGCGAACGACGCCATTGAGTCCCTCAAAACGAATCACTTCGTCCGATTGCTCAAGAATGGGAGCAAGGCGCTGCAGCATGCCGGGCGTCATCGCCAAATCGCGAATCACGTGTCCCTCAAGTTCGACATAGCCACCCGCGAGGCAGACGATGCCGGTCCAGGGCAGCTCGAGCAGCTTTGGATGGATGCAACTCAGCGTGCGCCCTGTGCAGATAAACGCCATATTGCCCTTGGCGACAAAATCACGGATGGCTTGCGAGACCGCTTCATTGGGATAGGGGGAGAGGTCTCGCTCGCTCTCGGGAAGCTCTTGTGCCACTCGAGGGTCTTGCCACGCGAGCGTGCCGTCAATGTCGAAGAAGCAGATATCGCCGTGCTTGTGGGTTGGGCTGGCGGCAGGGGAGGCCGAGTTGGTGGGTACAAATCCCGGCTCGAGGCCTATGATCTGGTCAAAATGCTCTTTAACGCGGGGAACGGAGATGCCGATGATCACCTGGGCGGTCTTGCCCGTAATGATGAGGCCCTTGGCGCCCGCCGCGACGAAGGCTGCGTTGTCTGCGACAACGGAAGGTTCTGCGACCTCAACGCGCAGACGCGTGGCGCAATTGGTCGCTCCTACAATATTGCTAACGCCACCCAAGAGCGCAACGACTTGCTCAGCAAGCAGATGATCTTGGGATGATTGGTTGTCGGTGCCGTTTTGGGCCGCGCCTGCTTTGGCAGAGCTTTTTCCCGTCAGACGTGCGAGCGCCGCATCGCTGGCGATATGGTCCTCGCGGCCTGGGGTTTTTAGGTCGAAAGCCAGAATGAGGCCCCGGAAGACCAGAAAAAAGACAGCGCTAAACATCAGACCGATACCGAGCGCCAAAAGGTAGGAGCCGGCATGCATTCGCATGAGTGGGATGAAGTTGAAGGCCGTCATTTCCATGAGACCGCCCGAGAAGATGCCGACGATGCCAAAGAAGTTCATGGTCATGGCAAGGCAGGAGGATAGGACGGCGTAGAGCAAAAAGAGTCCGGGATAGGTGAACATAAAGAGAAACTCGAGCGGCTCGGTGACGCCGCAGACCACCGAGGCGACGATGGCGGGCAAAAGGATGACCTTAAGGCCGGCGCGGCGTTCGGGTTTGGCGGTGAAATAGAATGCTGCTGCGATGGCGGGAAGGCCAAAGAGCTTGCCCCAGCCGGTGGCGGTAAAACCTGCCCAGGGCGCAAGTTCATTTAAAGGGCGCGTGCTATGGGAGAGAATGGGGAGCAGGTTGGTCCACGTGGCGTAAATACCGTCGTGAATGACCAGATTGTCGTAATAGATGGGCATATAGAGCAGGTGGTGCAGCCCCATGGGCTCGAGCGCTCGCTCTAAAAACACAAAGATGCCTACGCCGAAGGGGCCGACGCCCGTAAGCGCGTGGCGCAGCGTTTCGGTCGCCGTGTATGCGAAGGGCAAGATGGCGGCCGAGATAACGGCAAGGGCGAGCACAGCGAAAAAGCTGATGAGATAGACCAGTGAGGAGCCGGAGAACGTGCCGAGCCAATCGGGAACCTTGGCATCGTAGAAGCGGTCATGGATGGCAACGACGGTTGCCGATACCGCCAGCGGGCCGATAATGCCGGTGTCGAGCGTCTTGATGCCGTCGATGACGGTTATGCCGCTGGCGGGGGTCAAAGACGACGGGTACTTAAGTCCAAGGTTGTCGCCGCTCAGCTTAATGATCTCGCTCAAAAAGAAACAGTAGGCAAAATAGGCTACGAGCGCCTCGAGGCAGCAGCGTGCCGGTTGCTTTTGGGCAAGGCCGATAGGCAGCGCTACGGCAAAAAGGAGTGGAAGGCGCTTAAAGACCGTCCACGAGCCGCGCTGAATGATAGTCCAGAAAACGTACCAGGGGGTTCCGTATACGGCGAGGTCGCCGACGATATCCACGGTCGTTGCGAGGGCGGAGATGCCGACCATGAGGCCTGATATAGAAAACAGCATGGCGGGCGCGAACATGGCTCCGCCAAAACGTTGGATTTTCTGCAGCATAATATGCCTTTCGGATGCAACATGCTGTGCGAGCAAGAACGTTTAAACAATGAACTCATTGTAGAGGACTGGCTGCTTGCCGCATTGACGGTTTTGATTCGGTCCGATTTGGGTTTCGGGGGAACCGTCGACGGTAAATAATCCGTGCTTTACCGATAATCGGTTTAAACAACCCAAAGAAATGCTATCGTGCCTAGCCATACATATTAATTAGAGGTGAAACAATGCCAAAAGCGATATACGAAGGAATCTACCGAGAAATACGCTCGCGCATCATTAATGGGACCTATGCGTTTCAGGAGATGCTGCCAACCGAAGCTGAGTTGACCGCGGAGTTTGGCTGCACGCGCAATACCGTCCGTCGCGCCTTGGGTATGCTGGCCGACGGGATGTTTGTGCAGCCCATACACGGCAAGGGCGTGCGCGTTATTTGGCTTAAGGGCGAAACCGACATGTTGGGCGCACTCGAAGAGGTTGAGTCGTTTGGCGAGTTCGCAAAACGCAACAATGCCGTCGCATCGACCGAGGTCAAGTCTTTTGAACATTTGATTTGCACGGAGCAACTTTCTCGTCGCCTAGGCTTTAAGGTGGGCGAGGAGCTGATTCGTGTAGTGCGTGTCCGAAGCCTCAACGGCAGCGCGCGCCAGGTGGACCATGGCTACTTTTTGGAGTCGATCGCCAAGGGCCTGACCCCCGAGATTGCGGCAAGCTCTATCTACGACTATCTGGAGCACAAGCGTGGCGTCAAAGTGATGGCGAGCCGCCGTACGGTGAGCGTCGAGCTTGCCAACGATGAGGACTGCAGCTACTTGGACCTTGGCAAGTACAACTGCGTCGCCGTTATGGAGAGCCAGTCGTACACCTCGGACGGCATCTTGTTCGAGGTCACGCATGCCCGCACGCATCCTGAGATCTTCCACTACCGCGTCAACTCCAAGCGATAGCCGGCTAGCTCGCAGCCTGACGAGACTCATGCCCTCAAAGAGAAAACGCCCGGTCAAACCGACGATGCATCGGCTTGACCGGGCGTTTTCTCTGCATTCGATAACAAATAATTGTTTATACAAAACTTGTCAAGTATCAAGTCGAAATTACCGTTCACCGAAGTTTTTCTACCGCTCTAGTAATACTTGTTCAAACAACTAGCCAAATAGCGTATTGTACAAATCAGCAAAAGGGGCAAAGTCCCCGAGCCAATCTCCGAAGGCGGCGGCAAAGGGTGCCGCCACGGTGTGAAAGGGTGGATTGTAATGAAGAACGAAATGAGCAGAAGGCAGTTCCTGGGCTTTGCTGGTTCCGCGGCTGCGGTTCTTGGTCTGGGCCTCGTGGGCTGCGGTGGTTCTGCCGGCTCTGGCTCCTCTGCTTCTGGTGACGCTGCCGAGGTCTACTTCCTCCAGTTCAAGCCCGAGGTCGACAAGGAGTGGAAGGAGATCGCCAAGGCGTACAAGAAGGAGAAGGGCGTCGAGGTCAAGATCGTGACCGCCGCCTCCAACACCTACGAGGAGAAGCTCAAGTCCGAGATGTCCAAGAGCTCCGCTCCGACGCTGTTCCAGGTCAACGGCCCCACCGGTCTTAAGAACTGGAAGGATTACTGCGCCGATCTGTCCGACACCAAGCTCCGCGGCGAGCTCATCGACGACTCCCTGGCTCTGCAGTCCGACGGCAAGGATCTGGGTATCGACTGGGTTCAGGAGAGCTACGGCATCATCTACAACAAGGAGCTCCTCGAGAAGGCTGGCTACAAGGCCGAGGACATCAACTCCTTCGACAAGCTGAAGGCTTGCGCCGATGACATCCAGGCCCGCAAGGACGAGCTCGGCGTTGACGGTGCCTTCACTTCCGCCGGCATGGATGACTCCTCCAGCTGGCGCTACACCACCCACCTCGCCAACCTCCCGCTCTACTACGAGTTCGAGAAGGAGCACAACCAGGAGGACGACGAGATCAAGGGCGAGTATCTCGACAACTTTAAGCAGATCTTCGACCTGTACATCACCGACTCCACCTGCGATCCTTCGCAGCTCGCCTCCAAGACCGGTGACGACGCCACCAACGAGTTCGCAACCGGCAAGGCCGTCTTCTATCAGAACGGCTCTTGGGCCTACGCCGACCTCACCAAGGCCGGTATGACCGACGACCAGCTCGGCATGCTGCCGATCTACATCGGCGTCGACGGCGAGGAGAACCAGGGCCTGTGCTCCGGCGGCGAGAACTACTGGTGCGTCAGCTCCCAGGCTTCCGAGGATGCCCAGAAGGCCACCGAGGACTTCATGTATTGGTGCGTCACTTCTGACACCGCCACCAGCATCATCGCTGACAAGATGGGTCTGACCGCCCCGTTCAAGAGCGCTAAGGAGACCACCAACGTCTTCTCGCAGCAGGCCGTTGCCATGGCCAAGGACGGCAAGAAGACCGTCGCTTGGGACTTCGTTTACATCCCCTCCGAGGAGTGGAAGAAGAACCTCAAGCAGGCTCTCATCGCTTATGCTGCCGACAACACCAAGTGGGACGGCGTCAAGAACGCCTTCGTCGATGGCTGGAAGACCGAGAAGGCTGCTTCCGAGTAAGCAGTTGCTGCCCAAGCTATCTGATTAGCGACAGGGGGCGGGCAGACGTAGGTTTGCCCGCCCCCTGCATATTGAAAGGACCCTTCTATGGGCAAAGCACTCAAGCGCTGGTGGCCGCTCTTTATGCTGCCCACGTGCCTGGCGTTTATGATCGGGTTCGTGATTCCCTTTATCCAGGGTTTCTATCTCTCGTTCTGCCAGTTTATTACCATCAATAACGCGCACTTTGTCGGTATCGAGAACTACATGCGCGCACTGACCGACCCGCAGTTCTCCACGTCGTTCTTCTTTACCGTGGCGTTTGCCTTCCTGTCGACGGTGCTCATCAACGTGATCGCGCTGGCCATTGCGCAGGCGCTCACTCGCAAGGCGCTCAAGGGCACCAACATCTTCCGTACGATTTTCTTTATGCCTAACCTGATTGGCGGCATTGTACTGGGTTACATTTGGCAGATTCTGATCAACTGCCTGCTCTCCAACGTGGGTGCCCAGCTTATCGCCCTCAACTCCGCCGCTGGCTTCTGGGGCCTTATCATCCTGACCCTGTGGCAACAGGTCGGCTACATGATGATCATCTACATCGCCGGTCTGCAGTCCATTCCGTCTGATTACATCGAGGCCGCCAAGGTCGACGGTGCCACGGCATGGCAGACGTTTTGGAAGGTTAAGATCCCCAACCTGATGCCGACCATCACCATCTGCCTGTTCCTGTCCATCACCAACGGCTTTAAGCTGTTCGACCAGAACCTCGCCCTTACCGGTGGCGCCCCGGCGCACTCCACCGAGATGCTCGCCCTGAACATCTACAACACGTTCTATTCGCGTGCTGGCATCGCATGGCAGGGCATCGGTCAGGCCAAGGCAGTTATCTTCTGCATCCTGGTTGTCGCTATTTCTATGATCCAGCTTAAGGCCACGAGGTCCAAGGAGGTGCAGCAGTAATGAAACGCGATAAGGTTATCAACCGCGCGCTCTCGATTTTCTTTACGATTCTGTCGCTCGCGTGGATCTATCCCGTGTTCATGATTGCGCTCAATTCCTTTAAAAAGGCAACTGCAATCAGCACCACCACGGCATTCGATCTGCTCACGCCCGAGACGTTCAACGGCCTCGCAAACTACATGCACGCCCTTAACGAGCAGGGCTTTGCCTCGGCGTTTATGTACTCGCTCATCATCACAGTCACGTCGGTCGTGCTGATTCTGGTGTGCTGCTCCATGTGCGCTTGGTACGTGGTGCGCGTCAACAGCAAGATCTCGAACTTCTTCTATTACCTGTTCGTCTTCTCGATGGTTGTACCGTTCCAGATGCTCATGTTCACGCTGTCCAATTTGGCGGACCGCATCGGCTTCAACACGCCGTTCAACATCTGCTTTATCTACCTCGGCTTTGGCGCGGGCCTGGCGGTCTTTATGTTCGCCGGCTTTGTCAAGAACATCCCGCTCGAGATCGAAGAGGCGGCCATGATCGACGGCTGCAACCCGGTCCAGGTGTTCTTTAAGATCGTCCTTCCCATCATGAAGCCCACCTATCTTTCGGTTGGCATCCTCGAGACCATGTGGGTCTGGAACGACTATCTGCTGCCCTACCTTACGCTCGACTCCACCAAGTACAAGACCATTCCTATCTTGATCCAGTACTTCCGCGGCGGCTATGGCCACGTCGAGCTCGGCCCCATGATGGCATGCATCATGATGGTCGTCATCCCCATCGTCATCATGTACATCTTCTGCCAGAAGTACATCATTGACGGCGTTGTGGCAGGTGCCGTCAAGGGCTGATGCCGTAACTGTTTTGCAAGTTTTGGCGGCGCCCCTCAGCGCGGCGCCGCGTATCGAAAGGTAAAGACATGGCCGAGATCGTTCTCAAACATGTTCAGAAGGTGTATCCCAACAACGAGTCAAAAAAGAAGGGCTTCTTTGGCAAAAAGAAGAAGACCGAGGAGAAGAAGCACAACCTTAAGGTTACCGAGGACGGTGTGCTTGCTGTAGAGGACTTCAACCTCACCGTTCACGACCAGGAGTTCATCGTCCTCGTTGGCCCCTCTGGCTGCGGTAAGTCCACGACGATGCGCATGATCGCCGGCCTGGAGGACATCACCTCGGGCGATGTGCTCATCGATGGCAAGCGCGTCAACGACGTCGCTCCCAAGGACCGCGACATCGCCATGGTGTTCCAGAGCTATGCTCTGTATCCCAATATGACGGTGTACGAGAACATGGCGTTTACGCTCGAGCTCAAGAAGGTCCCCAAGGACGAGATCGACCGTAAGGTTCGCTCCGCTGCTGAGATCCTGGGTATTACCGAGTACCTCGACCGTAAGCCCAAGGCGCTTTCGGGCGGCCAGCGCCAGCGCGTCGCCATCGGCCGCGCCATCGTGCGTGACCCCAAGGTCTTCCTGATGGACGAGCCGCTGTCCAACCTGGATGCCAAGCTTCGTAACCAGATGCGTGCCGAGCTCATTAAGCTGCGTCACGAGATCAAGGGCACGTTCATCTACGTTACTCACGACCAGACCGAGGCTATGACCCTCGGCGATCGCATCGTGGTCATGAAGGACGGCGTCGTCCAGCAGATCGCCACGCCGCAGGAGGTCTTCAACCATCCCGCGAACATCTTCGTCGCCGGCTTCATCGGCGTGCCGCAGATGAACTTCTTCGATGCCCAGCTGGTACGCTCGGGCAACGGCTTTACCGTCAAGACCGAGGATATGAACGTGGCGCTCGCCCCCGAGACTTGCGCTCAGCTTGCCCTCAACTGGGACGGCGGCGACGTGAAGGAGATTACGGCCGGCGTGCGCCCCGAGCAGATCCTGCTTGCCGACAAGGGCGAGGAGGGTGCGCTCCAGGGCACCGTCGAGGTGACCGAGCTCATGGGTTCGACCGAGCATGTCCACGTGACTGCTCCCGATGGCCAGTTCGTCCTGATCATTCCCGTTGTCGACCTTGAGGCCAAGGGCGCGCTCAAGGCTGGCGACCCCATCTGGTTCAAGTTCGAGAAGAACGCGACTCATCTCTTCGATAAGGTGTCTGGCAAGAACCTTATCTAGGCCCGGTGCATCCAGGCCCTCCCTTTGGGCGACTGCGGCTTTGCCATCCTTTTGCCGTGGTCACATATAAGGCTCCCCTCCTGTCCACTGGGCGAGAGGGGAGCCTTTCTTTGTGTTGGGGCTTTCCGTCTGTCAGTTTGTCTTGATCTGTAACAGGTAGGGCCGATTTCGGACGTTAGATGTTACAGATCGAGACGGTTCCGCTGTGCCAACCATTTCATCTAAATCTGTAACACCAAAGGCGAATTACACCTGCTAGATGTTACAGATTGAGATAAACCCAAGGGGAGGGGCCGGTATGTCTCAATCTGTAACGGCTGGGACCGTTTTGGTTGAGTAATTGCTACGGATCGAGATTGTTTGGCCGAGTCGGATCACAGGGTAACGTGCGGGCACAAAAAACGGAGCCGTGTTGCCACGACTCCGTTTCTCAAGAGGATGGGTAAGGGGAATGAGCTAGCTCAGGTGCCAGATCTCGTCGTTGTATTGGGAGATGGTGCGGTCGGACGAGAAGGTGCCGGCGTTGGCGATATTGATGAGCGCCTTGCGCATCCAAGCGTCCTGGTCCTCGTAGTCGGCCAGCACGCGCTCCTTGGTCTGGATGTACTCCTCAATGTCGAGCAGGGCCATAAACCAGTCCTTGCCCTTAATGTCGTCGTGCAGGCGCTGCAGGCGCTCGGCGTTGCCGGTTGCCATAAAGGCCGGGTTGGTGACGAAGTCCACCAGCAGTTTAATTCCGGGCTTGCGGTAGAGCGCACCGGCGTTGTAGGTGCCGTCGGCGTAGAGCTGCTCGACCTGTTTGGACGAGGCACCAAAGGTATAGATGTTCTCGTCGCCCACGAGCTCGGCAATCTCCACGTTGGCACCGTCGAGCGTGCACAGGGTTAGGGCGCCGTTGAGCATGAACTTCATGTTGGAGGTGCCGCTCGCCTCCTTGGAGGCCAGGCTGATCTGCTCGGAGATGTCAGCGGCGGGAATCACGCGCTCGGCGGCGGTGACGTTGTAGTTCTCGATCATGACAACCTGCAGGTAGGGAGCCACGTCGGGGTCGTTTGCAATCCACTGCGACAGCGTCAGGATCAGATGGATGATGTCCTGTGCGATAGTGTAGGCAGGCGCCGCCTTGCCGCCAAAGATGATGGTGACGGGGTGCTTAGGTCTGTTGCCGTTCTTGATATCGAGGTACTTCCAGATGATGTAGAGTGCGAGCATCTGCTGGCGCTTGTACTCGTGGATACGCTTGACCTGAACATCGATGATGGCGTTGGACGGGATAGTCACGCCTTGCTCGAGCGCCATGAACTGGCGCATGATGGCCTTGGCCTCGGTCTTGGTGGCGGCCAGGCGCTCAAGAACATCCTTGTCGTCGGCGAACTTGGCGAGTTTGCTCAGATCGCCGGTGCTGCGCCAGTCGGTGCCGATCACATCGTCGAGCAGGCTGGCGAGCGCGGGGTTGGCCCCATGGATCCAGCGGCGGAAGGTGATGCCGTTGGTCTTGTTGGAGAACTTCTCGGGATAGATCTCGTAGAACGGATGAAGCTCGGTGTCCTCCAGAATCTTGGTGTGGAGGGCGGCTACGCCGTTGATGGAGAAGCCAAAGTGGATGTCCATGTGGGCCATGTGGACGGTGTCGTATTCGTCGATGATGGCGACGCGCGGGTCATCGTGCTCGGCCTTCGCGATCTCATCGAGCTTGACGATAATGTCGGCGATGGCAGGGGAGACCTTCTGCAGGCTGGCGAGCGGCCACTTCTCGAGCGCCTCGGCAAGAATCGTGTGGTTAGTGTAGGCGACCATGGAGCGTACGATGGTCACGGCCTCGTCAAACTCGATGCCATGCTCGGTGGTGAGCAAGCGAATGAGCTCGGGGATGACCATGGTGGGGTGCGTGTCGTTAATTTGGACCACGGCGTAGTCGGCCAGATCATGTAGGTTGCTGCCGCGCTCGATGGCCTCGTCGATCAGGAGCTGGGCGGCGTTGCTCACCATGAAGTATTCCTGGTAGATGCGAAGCAGGCGGCCCTGCTCGTCGGAATCGTCGGGGTAGAGGAACAAGGTGAGGTTCTTGGCGATCTCGGTCTTGTCGAAGTCGATGGAGCTGCCGGGGACCAGGCCGTCGTCGACGCTCGCCAGGTCGAACAGGCGCAGACGGTTCTTGGTGGGCTGGTCGTAACCGGGCACATCGATGTTGACGAGCTTGGAGGTAACGGCAAAATCGCCGAACTCGACGGTGTAGGAGCGGTCATCGTCGACTAGGATGTCCTGCTCACCGAGCCACTCGTCGGGGACGGCCTTCTGCTGGTTGTCGACAAAGCGCTGACGGAACAGACCGTAGTGATAGTTGAGGCCCACGCCATCGCCGGTCAAGCCCAGCGTGGCGATGGAATCCAGGAAGCACGCGGCCAGGCGGCCCAGGCCGCCGTTGCCGAGCGACGGCTCGACCTCGAATTCCTCGATCTTGTTGAGGTCGTGGCCTGCGGCGGTGAGCTGGTCCTTAACCTCGTCGTAGATGCCGAGGTCGATCATGTTGTTGATGAGCAGCTTGCCGATCAAAAATTCGGCGGAAATGTAATAGAGCTTTTTCTTGCCGTTGTTGAGCGGGCAGGCGGCAGAGCGCTCCTGCACGAGCTTGACCAGCAGTTTGTAAATGCGGCGGTCATCGAGTTGCTCGAGCGAAGTTCCAAAGGACTGCTCGGCAAGATCCGCGAGATTGATGCGGGGCATGTTTCCTCCTGTGGTGAGTTGACTACATGTCAGAAATTCAAAAGAATCCCGCGCGAGGGGATTGGGGTGGCCTCGCGCGGGAAAAGCAAGCGCGTCCGCACGGTGGGGAGGGGTCGGGCGCGGTAGCTCCTATTGAGGAAGCTCGATTTCGGCCTCCGACGGGATGCGGAAGTAGGTCTCGGTCCAGTCGGTGAGTTTGTGCTCGAGCTCGCGGGTGATGGCGCCGTCGAGCATGCGCCAGGTCCAGTTGCCGCCCAGGGTGGCAGGGGTGTTGATGCGCGCCTCATTGCCCAGGTTAAGCAGGTCCTGCATGGTGTAGATGCACGTGTCGCTCACGCTGGCGGCGATGGTGCGATTGAGTGCATCTGCCATGGGTTCGCCGGCCTGCTGATGGGTGTACAGGGCTGCCTGCTCGCGCTGACGCGGGGTGGCCGTTCCCTCAAACCAGCCGCGCGCCGTCTCGTTGTCGTGGGTGCCCACATAGGCGACGGTGTTGGCGATGTAGTTATGCGGCAGGTAGTACGAGTTGGTGCCCTCAAAGGCGAACTGCAGGATCTTCATGCCGGGGAAACCCGAGTTGTCGCGCATGTCGATGACGCCGGGGGTGAGGAAACCCAGGTCCTCGGCGATGATGGGCAGCGTGCCGAGCTTTTCCTCGAGCGTCTTGAAGAACTTGAGGCCGGGACCCTGCGTCCACGAACCGTAGGACGAATCGGGCGAGGAGAACGGCACCTCCCAATAGGCCTCGAAGCCGCGGAAGTGATCCAGGCGGATGACGTCGTACATGTCGAGGGCGGCGCGAATGCGGCCCTCCCACCAGGAGAAGCCGTCGGACTCCATGGCGTCCCAGTCGTAGATGGGGTTGCCCCAGTACTGGCCGGTGGCCGAGAACTGGTCGGGCGGCGTGCCGGCGACGCTCACGGGATTGCCGGCGGTGTCGATCTTAAAGAGCTCAGGCGTCGCCCACATCTCGACGGAGTCACGCGAGACATAGATGGGCAGGTCGCCGATGATGAGAATGTCGCGCTCGTTGGCATAGGCCTTGAGGCGGCTCCACTGGCGATCGAAGAAGTACTGCGTCATCTGGTGGTAGAGCATACGCGCCGGATGGTCGGCGCAGACCTTGGCGGAAGCCTCGCCGCGGGTGCGGAGCTCCGCGGGCCACTCCCAAAACGCCTTGAGACCGCACTCCTCTTTGACGGTCATGAACTCACAGTAGGGGATGAGCCAGTCCTCGTTGGCCTGGATAAAGTCATCGAAATCGGCCGGCTTGTCGGCAGCAAAGCGCTCGGCGGCGCGGTCGAGAATCTGACGGCGGCCGCCAAAGATAGCACCGTAGTCGACATTGCTGGGGTCGGATCCCAGATACACGCCATCGATATCGCGCTGCTCCAGATACCCTGCCTCGATAAGCTCGGCAAAGTCGATAAAGTTGGGGTTGCCTGCGCGGGCCGAGAACGACTGATAGGGCGAATCGCCATAGCTGGTCGTCGTAAGGGGCAGAATCTGCCAGTAATGTTGTTTGCACGAGGCGAGAAAATCGACGAAGTCGTAGGCATTCCAGCCAAAGCCGCCGATTCCGTATGGTCCGGGCAGAGATGAGACGGGCATGAGGACGCCGCTTGCACGCTCCATGAATGCGCTCACCAACCTTCTTGTTGTGGGGTCGGC
>CAKUEU010000042.1 GCA_934646865.1 uncultured Collinsella sp.
GTGCCGACCACATAGAGTTTGCCCGTGCGGGCGCCGTTTTGCGTCATATCAACCTATTCAATCATGCCGCGCTCGAGTGTGCCGAGTGCCGCGCGGGCGTCCCATGCCGCGATGCGCTTCTCGGTCTTCCACGTTTGGAAGAACCAGCCAGCCGCCGGCGCAAACGATGCCAGCTGGTTGGCGATAAACACGCGCTCGTAGGCATTGCGGCCCTCGGGCGTAACCGACGAGTTGGCGAAGATCGCCGCGCCCGACCATTCGCCCACCAGCACGGGGAACCCAGTTGCCATAGCCTCTTTGAGCTCGCGCTTGTTACGCGAGATCGCCGTCGTCAGGCCACGGGGGCTCGTGATGTCGAGCGCATATTCGTCGCGGTAATGATACAGGTGAAGGTCCATGTAGACGTTCTTGTACTTGGCGCCGCGCATAAAGTGCTTCCATTCGCTGGGATGCCCCGAAGACGAGAAGACGACGATCTTATCCTCGGGCATATACGAACGGACGAGCTCGTAGGCATCGCGATAGAAGTTACGCAGGTAGTGCGCCGGAATGCCATCCGTCATGGTAAAGAGACTCTTGCGGACGCTCATCTGCGGCGTATCCAGCAGCTCGATGCCCAGCAGGCTCTCGGCCTCACCGTATCGATCTGCCAGGCGCTCCAACACGTCGAGCGCGACATGGCGACCGTTGGTGGAAGAATGCCACTCGGCGACGGTCTCCGGCGTGGTGGGCGAATCGTTAGAATCGCCTTGACCGCCGGGCACCGTCGCCAGATCGAGCAGCACGCGGATGTTGTACTTGGCAGCCCACTCAATCGCACGGTCGATATAGTCAACGACCGAGATGTATGAGGCGTCGGACTCCTGCGAGCCAAAGGCATACCACGGCACCGGCAGGCGCACGGCGTTGAGGCCGATCTGTGCCATGCGACGAAAATCATCCTCGCTCACAAACGTCTCGTAATGGCGGCGCATGCGCTCGTTATAGGCAGCAGTGCCCATAGCCTCTTGCAGCTCCGCCGCATTGGATGCACCGGTCGCCGCATAAAGCGACGGGGTCACCCAGGGCTCGGGAATAAACCAGCCAGAGAGATTAACGCCGAGAATCCTCTCCATCACGGCCCCCTTCGAATCGCGCAGGCTTGGCCCGCATCGTATTGCATAGGATAAGTATCGTTTTGAGTATACCCGCGCGTGCGGACAGGCGACCGAACGGTCTACAAAGTGACGCGAAAGTGGGATGCATTTTCCGCTAGCAGGCCCAACCGGAAAGTGGGGATACAGTTTCCGCTGGAGCACTCGGTAAAAGAAAAGGACCCCTTTGCAGAGGTCCTAGTCAATTCAAGGTGGCGGGGAAGGGAATCGCGCCCGCGCTCCGCGCGTGCGGACCGCTGCGGCGCTTCCGCGCCTTGCGAGCTCCGCTGGCAAACGCTATCGCGTTTCCTCAGCTCCGCGCCCTCACGGGGTTCGATTCCATGCGAGGGCTACATAAAAGAAAAGGACCCCTTTGCAGAGGTCCTAGTCAATTCAAGGTGGCGGGGAAGGGAATCGAACCCCTGACACGAGGATTTTCAGTCCTCTGCTCTACCAACTGAGCTACCCAGCCATTTGAGGTGTGCCTTGTTTCAAGGCTTGATTAGTATAACCAAGGACGCGCTCCGGTCAACCGAGAATTTTAAAAAAGTTTTTGAGCACGGCGTCAGCCCCAACCTCGCCCCACAGAACAGCACGTCAGAGGCATCACCCAGCCGCAAGAAGTTTTTCACTCAGGGCCACACGGGCAAACTCACTTGGCGTCATCCCCTCGGCTGCCGCCCTTCGGCGAATCGCTTCCTTCATTCCCAGGGGAATCTTGACCGATAGCGTTGCCGTCCCCTCACTTGAGAGCGGGGGCCGCCCGTGCACGATCCCCCCAACGGTGTGTTCGCCATCCGGAAACTCGCCACGCTCGTACGACTCGCACCACGTGTCAATCATTTCATCCGTTACAACCTGACCATTAGCGGCCGTATATGTCTTGCCCATCATCGACCCTTTCCGTCAGGTGCTTTTTTGGCGTTGGGATGAATCTCCACGTCCATGCATCTTCCCCTCCATCTTACCCAATTTCGTATGACGAAAGTCCGCTGTCGCCATTTCTTAAGCCGGTACTCGTTGGAAAGCAGGGGGCGATGCGAGCATTGAGGGGCGTTCTAGCACGGCCCAGGCGCATGGGTGGGAGCACATGCGCCAAGGGCGAACGTTTTCGTAGCATGCGAGGACGTTGCCGCTGCGATCGATGAAGGCAATGTCGATGGGATAGGCCATAAAGCACGTGTGGACCGAGGAACATTGCGGGAACGCCATGACGAGCGGAAGGCCGCCAGCCGTGATCGGCGACCGCCCCAGCATGCCGCGCAGGCGTGCGGCAAACGACTCCGCCACCACAAACTCTGCCGGCGTCCAGACCAACCTGTTGAGCGCCCGCGCGTAGGCGATGTAGGACGAAACCGCAGTCACATAACCACCCCCGGACGCCATGGGTCGATCGTTACCACGCGCTCGTGCGACAACTGTGCCGGCGCACCCAAAGAAAGACCGGCAATGCTCAGCGAGCTCGGCCATGGCTCGTAGTGCATGGTGCAGGTATAGGTCCTAAACGTTCCGGATAGGGAGAGCAGTCCACCATCCGATGTCGCCGCGCCTTGTTCACTCGACACTTCGATCTGCAAGTCATAGCCTTCCATGGCATTCAGAATTTGAGTCTGAACCGTCGCCGAGGCATCAATGGAACTTTCGTCGCCCTCCCCTTCCGGCGCCACGGCATGCGCCAGCACGATGTCGGGCGCCACGCGGTCGAAACGCGCAACCGCGCTGGCAAAGACCATGACGTTGTACACGATGAGCGCCAGTACCAGCAAGACGGGCGTGACCACGGCCATCTCGACCGTTGCCTGAGCACGTTCCTCGCGCATGATTGCACGAGCGCTCATTACGACCCACCGCCCAAGGCGCCCACCAGCGTGGCGACATCGACGGTAAGCGGGATGGAGCCGCCGCCGGGCAGCGGAATCTCTGCAAGCGTAAACACCGTGCCGCTGATGGTGCGCTCGACTTGGTATTCCAACGCCTCGCAAAGTGCTTTGGGATCGGTCACGCCCAGCGGGATGCTTCGCAGCTTGTCCTGCGTTTTAGAAAGACCCGTGATGTCTGAGCCCGGACTCCTAATGACGTTGGCGGTATCGGTCAGCACGGGCTTTCGTAGGCGCAGGTCGCACGGCTCGAGCCCGAGGGCCGCCACGGAAGACGAGACCGTGTCGCCGAGCCACGATGCAATGGAACCCAGCGCGCCGCTACCCCCTCCCAAGTCATTGATCATCTCGCCCATGAGCTCATCGGCCGAGCCTTGGATATCCCCGTATCCTACGAGCAGCCGTCCCCAAACATCCATGACGCCGTCGAGTACGCCGGCAACACCACCCGAGCGCTCCTCCAATGTCGAGAAAAATCGTGAGAGGACATTGTTTTGCGCGGTTGCCTCGTCGGGTGCCAGGACCGCGGCCGAGATCGCACCGCGGCTGCCCAGCTTGACCGCCGAGTTAAACGAAGAGTTGAGCTTGTCGGGACTGGATATGTCGTCCGAGACCGCAAAGGCAACCACGCCATTGCGCCCAGGCGGAGCGATGCGCGGTCGTTCGCCCGAAAGCGCCTTGATGGCCTGGTCGAAGGCATTGCTTGCACGGTCGGCCTCGTCTTCGGTTTGACGCATGAGCTCGAGCTCTTTGTTGCGACAGTCGGCATAGTCCTCCAGGGCCTCTTTGAACTCATTGAAATGGTATTCGAAGCCGTTTTTTATGGACGACGGAGGCATAAGAGCGCTTCCAAGCGTGACCACGCCGAAGCCGCATACTTCGCACGTATCATGACCATCATAATCGGCAACAGACGCCAGCCCGCTCGGCGTCCCTTTCTGATAGACGGGACAATCGGTTCCATAGTGCAGGTATGTTCTGCCGTCATTGCTACTTACAGGCCATGCAACATCGGTATAAAGCTCGGTCGGCCGCACTTCGTTTGGGACACGTGGCAATAGTGGAATATAGGCAGAAAACTGTTCGCCATCGTCTCTTATATATGCTCGATCAACTTCTTCAATCGCATAGGTATAGAACGCTCTTCGAGCAGCTGACTGAGCTTTCATCTCGGCGCTCGAACCCTGAGGCTCTTCATTCGCCAGACGCTGGCGATAATAGGTCTTCGCACGATCGAGGGCAACCTGTGGCTCCCATGTGACACTCGAGGCAAAGTGCGGATTCTCAATATCCGATAGCTTTGCCAAACTCCTCGCGCGCTCCCATATGCATGAGTACCTGCCAATCGCGCTCTCATCCGGCCCGCCGCAATCCGCCAGCCAGGCGCGCTCTTTAGCCTTCGCCGTCTCCTCGGAAGCCTTCTGCAGCTCCTCGGCCGCGTACTCCAAATCTTCCGATGTGTCTTTAATCGCATCGGTCGAGATCTCGGAACCCTTGAGCGCAACGAAGTCTGACTCGGATGTCCGAGGAACGGCAAGCGCCGTTCCGGTATACGTCACGCTATCGGTATCCTGCGCCGACACCGCCTGCGTAGCTCGCGCGGCGACCAGATACGGTAAAGCCGTCTCGATTTTCTGTAAGCCTTCCGATGCGCTTTTGGCAAACTTGTTGCGCGTTTTAATAATCTCAATTCCCGTGTCGACCATATTGCCGGCAACCGGCTCGGCACCCGGAATGAGGATGGCGACCAAGCCGGTGCCAATCGTGGCAAACCCCGCTAGTCCCAAGCTCAAGATGCTCGCATCCACCACCGTGGCTGCCGTGTGATAGGACGACACCACGTTGGCGCCCGCCAGAGCGCCACTATCGGCAGCCACCTGGGTGTCCCCCGCACGTGACATGCTCCATATTGCCGCGGTCGAGGAAAACAGCAACGTAAGCACGACTAGAATGACCACCGCAGAGGAGAGCGTGGTGTAGGCACCGTCTTCGATAAACAGGTCGACGCCGGCGCGGCCCATAAAGCCGCCCCGCTTGCGGTGAGCGCCCGGCCGACAACGGTCTGCAAGCCCTCGCATCGCCCGCAGCAGGCAGCGTTTAATCCCACGCAGCAATCCACGAATCATAATCTCCCTCCAGCCATTCGGGACGCGATTGATACGAAACATCGACTTTGAGCTCGATATAGCCGCCCTCGCCCGCACTGCCCATGGCCTGAGCAAATGCACCAATCACAGGCAGCGGCTTGACCTCGCCAACAACGGACACAGACGAAACGCCACCCGCGCCGGCCCGACCAAGCTCGATATCCCACGACAGCGGCCCGCCGGCATGGAAGATCGAGACATTGGGCACCGCGGCAAGTCGACGACGGGCAAACTCCTTAAGGTCGTCGTCTTCCGCCGTCGTCGTGGTCATGAGCCGCGCGGTCTCGGCGGCGGCAGACTCCATAACCGCGCGCGTATAGAGCAGGCACACCGGTTGTAGCGCGAGAAGGATGAGCGTCAGAAACGTCGGCAGCAAAAAGGCAGCCTCGACCGTAGACTGCGCCCGGTCCTCGCGCGCAATATCAATACAACGCGATGTCCTTAGCGCCCGCAGCGGCGTCGATAACCGATGTCGAGGTAACGCCATGAGACGCCGCCCGCTCGACCAGTGCTGCCAGGCGCCCATCGGTGCCGGCGCGCCAAAGTCCCGCGATTGCCAGCACGATAGAAAGCAGCGCCACCGTGACGATGGCGTATTCGACCGTCGATTGGGCAGATTCCTCACGCAGAACGTCATGCATTTCACAACCCCTCCTTTGAGCCCGCCGTCTTTGGAGCCAGGCGCACCGCGCGCAAGCGGCACGAGGCATCACCGGCACCCGCGGCAACCGTCACCATGTCGACCCAGCCGCGTCCGTCACGCACGATGGCGCCCCAAACATTGCCCTTGATGTCGAGGTAGCCGCTCAGGGCGAGCTGCGCTGTAGGCACCTCGCGGTAGGCGCGCAACAGATCTGCCGCCGCTTCGGTCATCGGTCGATCCTCAGTCCATGCGAGCCGAACCGCAATCGCATTATCTGCAGGCGGCTCCACCGCGACGCCCGACCGCTCGTCGAGTGCCCGCAAAAAGGTTTGCGTCGTGACGACAACATCAGAGTCATCCGCATCTCGCATCTCATCTTTTTTAGACACCTTCGCCGAATCTGAGCCAGAATCGACGAAGGTCCCAGGACGCTGCTGCCGCGCGAAGTAAAGTCCCCAAAGCGCCGCCGCTATCGCCACGGTTAAACAGGCAAATACCAGCAGCGCTCCGACAGGACGCCCGCCCGCTACAGGCTGTTGATGCCGTCTTTGATCGCGTTCCATAGGTCTTCGACCTTGCCTTTAAACGCGACGATGGCAATGATCGCGATCACCACGAGTACGCCCACCAAGATGGCATACTCGGTGGTACCCTGCGCGCTTTCTTCTTGCAACAACGCCTTGGCACGTTGGCGAGCGCACACCACCTGGCAGAACGCCCGGCTCCAAGCTCTACTAACAACGTCAGTCATCGTATCCATGTATTCCTCCCTACATCATCCCGCCTGCTCCCAGCAGCGGGCCCAATATGGACAAAAGCAACGCCGGTAAGATGAGCGTGCCGGTGGGGACCAGCAGCTTTACGGGCGCACGCTCGATCTCACGCTCGACCGCGGCACGATGCGCCGCACGGATCTCGCGACTTTGGGCAGCAAGTGTCTCAGCAAGCGGGGCACCCAGGGCAAGCGCCTGCCCCACCGTAATCGCAAAGGTTTCGAGCGCCCGCACGTCCAGGTCGCAAGCAGCCGCCAACAGCTCGTCCTCGCGCGTGCCCACGCCCACCTGCCACGCCATGCAGGCTCGTTCAAGACGAACAGCCAGTACCGACCGACGGTTGGCACAAAAGATCTCGAGCGCTGCATCGAACGAAAGGCCTGCCGAAAGACCCAGACGCACCACGTCGATCATCTCGGACACCTCACCGAGCGACACCTGCGCCGGGCCGCCCGCGTCGAACGCACTCTTCAATCGTGTCGCCAGGGTATCGGCCATCGAGCGAGCCGCGGCAACGACTAGCACCGCCTCGCACCTGCACGCTTCGGCAAGCTTGCGCGCATCCGCCCGGTCCAAACCCGTCGCGACGAACACGCCGAGCGCACACAGGCAAGCCGCGACACCGACCAGGGCACTCATAACTCCACCCGCATAATGCGCCGGATAACCACCAGGGCAACGGCGTTGAGGGCAAGCCCCAGCGCTACGGCGCCGGCGCCCGCCGGCGTTGCAAGGCCACGACGAAAGTCGGCCGAAAGCAGGGCCAGCACTGCGCACATGCCCGCCGGCATCGCCGCGACCATATGTGCCGACATGCGCGCCTGCGACGTCTTGACATCCAGGCGGCGCTTGAGCTCAATGCGCTCACCCACCATGCTCGATGCCTCGGACAATAAATCGGCAAGCGGAGCGCCAGTACGCTGCGACACCTTGAGCGCCAGCGTTACGAGCGAAAGACCAGGGGCATCGATACGAACAAGCAGGTCATCCAACGCATCAGTCGCCGAGATACCACAATCAATCGCCGCCGCTACCCGCAAAAACTCGGTATGCACTGGTTCTTGCGCATGGGCGCCCACAAACCGCATGCCCTGCGCAAGAGAGTGCCCCGAGGCAAGCGACATTGAAAGCGCCGTAAAGGCCTCGGGCATGGCCTCTTCTACATCGTGTTGCTCACGACGATGGTCGAAGGTGTCACGCGCAGCGCCCACGCCAAGCGGCGCTACCAGCCCCAGAACAAAGCCGACGGGCGACAGCGACACCATGGTCAGAGCAATGCAGCTGGCACCGCTCGACAGCAACAGAAACGCCAGGCGCGCCGCATTATCCTCAATAACAAAGCCAAGACAATGCACTGGGACCAACGACGCCCACGAGCGGGCGATCTTTTTAAGCAGATCGTTTTCCACCAGCTCACGCGGCAGCTTCTCCGCCGTCGATTCGAGCGTCTGGCGCGCCAACTCCGCCAGTGGCATCCGCGGCACATGAGGCTCCGCCCCGCACGCCGTCGCGACCGAAAGCCCCGCCAAACCCCCTACGACGAGGGGCACAACGACCTCCATTCGTCCACCTCCTCTTGTGTAAGCGTTCCCGACCGCAAGCCCTCTGCAATAAACGGCGGCTCGCGGTCGAGCGTCCAGGTGCGCTCGGCGGCATCGAAGGTCACGTAGCGTTCGAGCTCCACACCACCCGATGCGCCGCGCCGCACCCCCGAATACGAGGACACAAAACGCCTGCCGTCCGCATGGCGCTCGGACATCACGATGCCGTCGAGCGCCATGGCAATCTGCTCTTCGATAAGCTCACTCGGCAGATCGATGCCATAGCGTGCAAGCAACGTCAGACGCACCACGGTCTCCTGCTCGGTGCCCGCATGAAGCGTGGTGAGCGATCCGTCGTGACCCGTGTTCATGGCCTGCAGCATGTCGCAGCACTCGGCACCGCGCACCTCGCCCACGACGATGCGATCGGGGCGCATGCGCAGGGCATTGGTCACCAGGTCGCGGATTGTCACCGCGCCCTCGCCCTCGATCGACGCCTCGCGCGCCTCCAGGCGCACCACATGCGGATGGTGCGCAAACTTGAGCTCGGCGGAATCCTCGATTGTCACGACGCGCTCGCCGGTGGAAATCTCGCACGACAGCGCGTTGAGCAGCGTGGTCTTGCCCGAGCCCGTGCCTCCCGCAACCGCCAGATCCTGCCGCAACGACACCGCGCACGACAGCAGCTGCGCATACCAAAGCGGCAGCGACCCCAGGGCCACGAGCTCATCCAGCGAGCAGATGCGGTCCGAAAACTTGCGGATAGTGAGGATTGGCCCATCGATCGCCACGGGCGGAATCACCGCGTTGACGCGATAGCCCGTCTTGAGGCGGGCGTTAACGATGGGACTGCGCTCATCGATGCGCCTGCCCAGCGGCGAGATAATGCGATCGATGAGCACGCGAATCTGTTCATCGTCCTCAAACGCATGCTCGATGGGATATAAAACACCGCCGCGCTCAAAGAAGGCCGAGCGGCAGCCGTTGACCATGATTTCGGTGACGCTATCGTCCTCGATAAGCGGCTGCAGCGGCCCCAGACCAACCACGTCATCCAAGATTTCGTCAATGATAGTCTCACGCTCGGGCGTCGCCAGGTCAGTCGGCTCCTCCACGTTGAGCGCCGCCTCCACCGCCGGTCGCAGTTCTGAGCGTGCAAGCGCCGGATCGATGTAGGCGCTGATACGCGCTACCTCATCGTAGCCCATGCGGTCCATCACGGCGCGCTTGGTACGACGCTTGACCGCACGGCGCCGTCCCGCATCGACATGTGTTGCCGTTGCCGCCACACCGGCAGCCTTAATCCTCGTTTGCAAACTCATCGGCGATCACCCTCGCGCGACCAAGGAAGACGAATACGCGGACGCTCGGTACGCGTAGCGCGATCGGTGACCATATCGCTCCAGGGACCGACAGCGCAGCCCAACTCCACGAGCATCTCGCGCGTAGCTTCGCGCACACTCGTCGCAAAAGCGCTGGTCTGACCCACTGCCTCGTCGGCGCGACCGAACGCCATGAGCGCCGCGAGGTCCTGTCCGCCATCGGCGATACGAATCTTGGAGCTCAACGCACAGGCAATCTCAAAACGCATGGCGACGTCCTCGTCGGCACCGCGCGCACCAAATCCGTTGAACACGGCGCTCATGCGCGTGCGCGGCACGCCTACACGACCCGCCAGCTCAATGACGCGCGAAGCGGATGTCGCGGATGACACCGCCGCATCGCCTACGATCAGGCAACGGTCGCTCGCCGCCACCGCGGCGGCAACGGCATCGCCCCAAAAGACCGAGGTATCGACAAAGATCACATCGGATTCGCGACGCAGAATATCAAGAAGCAGCTCTACCGGACGCGCCATGAGCTCGGCCTGTTCGGGCGCGGCGACTGGCCCCCAAAGCGTGACACCCGGGGCCACGCGCATCGATGCCGCGACAACGTCCGGCTCGACCAGCGCGCCCGCAGCCGACGGCTCGATAAGTGCCGCCATATCGCGCGGACTATCGGCACCCAGCAGGTCGTAGAGATTTCCAAACATGAGGTCTAAGTCGAGCACGGCAGCTCGCAGACCCAACAGCGAGGCCGCGTGCGCCATGGTGGCGATAATCGTCGACTTGCCGCAGCCGCCCGATCCCGAAACGGCGCAGATGACCGGCGCTCGACGCGACGGTGACGCGGCGTCCGTTGGTGACACGGAAACCGGTGACGCCGCGGGGACCGGAGGCAACGTTCCCGTCTCCCCCATCGCCACACGCTGTGCCCAACCCGGCATGACAGGTTGATTGGTCTGCGAGATCTGTTCGCGCTGCATCGGCAACGCCTCGTCGCACCCGGCAAAGCCCTCAACCTCGTCGAGCCCATCGACCAGATTCACGCCGTGAACGTATCCCAAATCTTCGGCCGGAACGTCATCGCTATACGGCACTGGCCCTCCAGCGTCATCGTATGTAAGGGGGTCCCGGGGACGCCGACCATGCTCGGCTTCCGCTTTTCCATAATCATCAACACGCGGGCCTCTTGTAGCGCGAGGCGCCCCGGATTCCCTATCAACAAAAGCATCGGGCTCAATCGTCATGCGCCGATCGGAATCAACCGCTCCCTCACCCGTGCACCCGTTGCCGCACAAACTGTGCGCAGCGATGACCTCGGTCGCCCCCGCACGAAACAGTCCTTCGATATCCGACGGGTCGAGCGTCTCTATCAATACGACAACGCGGCTCACGCGGCCCTCAGTCGTCAAGCGCGCAACGGTCTTTCGCACGGTCTCGGCATCGAACAGAGACGCTGCGATGATGGCGGCTCCGCGACGCGACGGAAACGCCCGCGCCATGGATACCAAACCGTCCAGGTCACCCACACGAAGCACCTGCGCGCCTGCATCGCGGCCCTCGACTTCCTGCTGCAGCAGCCCGTAATCGCCGCACGCGCAGCACGCAAGCCAAATCGCCTTCATCACTCGTCGCCTCCGCTCTTTTTGCCGCGTGCCGTGGCGGGAATCGTCAAGCTGACCGTTCCCTTGCCCGAGGCCCCCAGCAACTCCTTGACGTCTTCGGGGTCGGCAGCCAGCGTTACCCATTCGATCTTGCCTTCGCGCGTGGCGCCGGCCTCCTCGCTGGTATCGATTACGTACGCACCGCACAGCCGATCGGTCACGCCGTCTTTTTGCACGTAGACGTCCACGTAGCTACCCACGCCCGTAGCGCCGCCGACCGAGTGCTCGGCATCGACCGCCACCGAAACGGCAACCTTGCCTTTGGGCACCTCGAGCTTGTGGCTCTCGGCCTTGGTATAGACATTGCAGATCACGGCGTTTTTGGGAATGCGCGAGGTCGTCACGTCGCCGCGCACCTGGCGCAGCTCGGTCGCCGCGTCACGCGGCAGCAGGCTCGTCAGCCATTCCTGAGTTACGACATTGGTCTCGTCGAGTGTTTCGCCCGCATCGATATCGCGAGCCGCAACGCACACCTCGGCGCGATCGCCGCCGTACTTGGCCAAGGTCTCGGCCTGGGCCCGCTCGGCCTGCGAGCGGATCGATGATGCGTAGACCATGCAGAGCAGCGCGGCGAGCACGCCCGCGACCAGACTGATGGCGATGCGCTTGCTCTTGTTCACGGCCGCTCCTCTCATGGCAGTGCCGGGCGAATGCCCGCACCACCATTGTCTGGGCGACCAGGGCGCAAAGCGGCGCGATCGCAATCTTGGTTTTCGATGTCAAACCAATTGCTGACCAAAAGCTGACCAACCCGTCAAGCTCGTGGCAAGGTTTTGGTCAGCACGTCGGCAAACTGCACGTTTTAGAGCGCTTCGGCAGCAAAAAAGCCGCCTCCCAAGCAGTTGAGAGACGGCTGTCATAGGAAATTCCAATCACAGATGCACATCGGGGTCGAGCATTTGAGCACTCACGCGCATGGATGACGCCAGGTTTTGGAACGTTTCCAGGCGCAGGCTGTCAATCTGCCCAGCATCCTCGGCCTCGCGAACGGCGCAACCCGGCTCGTGGGTGTGCGTGCAATCGCCAAACCGGCATGCGCGCGACGCCTCGACAATCTCGGGGAAGGCGCGCGCCAGACCCCGCTCGTGGCCCACAAGCGGCAGACTGCGCAGGCCCGGGGCATCGGCGATCACGCCGGCATCGCCCGGCAGCGCCACCATCACGCGTGCGACCGTGGTGTGACGGCCCTGATCGTCGCGTTCGCGCACGCCACCGGTGGCCAGCGTATCGTGGCCCAGCAGCGCATTGAGCAGCGTCGACTTGCCGGCACCCGACTCGCCCAAGATCATGGCGCAGCTCCCGGCGGGCACGCAAGCGCGCACCTCGTCCAGACCGCGGCCCTCGGCAGAAGAGGTCACGATCACGCGCACATCCGGACCCACCAAGCGATGCACGCGGTCCAAGTCGCGCTCCAGCTCGTCAGCCTCGCAGCGATCTGCCTTGGTGAGCACCACTACCGGCTCGGCATCGCAGTCGAGCGCCAGCACGAGCGAGCGCGCCACGCGATCAAGCAGCACCTCGCCGGCACCGAGCGCTTGCACGATCAGCACGCTGTCCACGTTGGAGCAGAGTACCTGACGCTCCCCGCGGGCGCGACCGCGCCAACGCTCAAAGCTCGTGCGGCGCGGCAGCACGCATTCGATCACGCCCATGTCGTGCCCGGGAGCACGACGCACCGCCACGCGATCACCCACGGCGGGCAGCAGGACCTCGTCCTCGCCACGCGACTTGGCAAACCCCACGGCATGCTCGGCACGGAAGGTATCGTCGGCAGTCGCCACCAGCGGAAACCCGCGGTCCAGGCGCACCACGGCGCCCAGCTGCATTTGCTCGGGCTCCTCGGCATGCGCGCAAAAGTCATCGAAGGCAGCCTGCTGAGCCGCATCGACCGGCAGGTCATCAAACGCCGGAACATCCTGCAGAGCATCGAGCCCCGGCACACTTGCCAGCAACTCCTCGGCAGACGCAGGGGCCTCGGTCGCAAGCTTCCGACGACGATCACGCTTAGCCCGCGCCCCCGTCGTCTTTTTCTTCGCTTTTGCCTTAGCCTTGCCCACAAGCGCCTCCCAGCACCCAACCACACAACTGAGCAGGTATTTTAAATCAAAAAGAGCTGGCCGGGCAAAGCCCGACCAGCTCACAAACTTTCCCTCAGCCTTTATCATCCGCACAGGAGAAAAGCCAGCAAAGTCACCGTAGGGCCCGCCCGCCGGGAGGGGTTTCCTAAGGGCACATCCCGCAGCGCGAAGCGCGAGGACGTGCCCGTGGAAACCCCGCAGGCGGTCGGGCCGGTGGGAAGGATGGCCTTTCGACCTACTCTTTCTCGACCGCGCGCATGATCGCCTTGTAGATCTCCATCAGCGGGATGATCAGGAAGGCCAGGCCCAGCGCGGCGATAACGCCCTTAAGCTCAAGCGTCACGGGACCAAAGAACATCTCGGCAAGCGTCGGCTGCACGGTCACGATCACCGTCAGCACCAGCGCCAGCGCGGCCGAAGCCCACAGCCACTTGTTCTGCTTCTTCATGGTGAACAGCGACGCGCGGCGGCTGCGCATATTGAAGCAGTGGAAGATCTCGACCATGTTGAGCGTGATGAAGGCCATCATCACGCCTTCCTCGTCGGCGTTGCCGGCAATCATATCGGAGATGTGGATGTAGCCCATGTCAAAGTACACGCCCACAAAGAAGCTCGCCAGCACCAGCACGGTGATGATCAGGCCCTGGACCACGCAGTCCAGGCCCATGTGACCGGCAAAGACGCCGTCCTTGGCGTTGCGCGGCTTGCGCTTCATGATGTCGCCCTCGGCGTCCTCCATCCCTAACGCGAGCGCGGGGAAGCAGTCGGTGACCAGGTTTACCCACAGCAGCTGCACCGGCTGGAAGATGGTAAAGCCGATGAGCGTGGCGATGAACACCGAGAAGACCTCGGCAAGGTTGGCCGAAAGCAGGAACTGAATGACCTTGCGGATGTTGTCGTAGATGCGACGGCCCTCTTCGCAGGCACCGATGATGGTGGCGAAGTTGTCGTCGGCAAGCACCATGTCGGCGACGTTCTTGGTGACGTCGGTGCCGGTGATGCCCATACCGACGCCGATGTCGGCGCGCTTGATGGACGGGGCGTCGTTGACGCCGTCGCCCGTCATGGCAACGATCTGGTCGCGCGACTTCCAGGCCTCGACGATGCGGGTCTTGTGCTCGGGCTGAACACGGGCGTACACGCCGTAGTCCTCGATGTGCGCGTCGAGCTCCTCGTCGCTCATGCGGTCGAGGTCGGCACCCGTGATAGCCTGGCTGCGGTCGGTGACGATACCCAGCTGCTTGGCGATTGCCACGGCGGTGTCGATGTGGTCGCCCGTGATCATGACGGTGCGGATACCGGCGTCATGCGCCTCGCGGATGGCGTCGGCCACCTCGGGGCGGACCGGGTCGATCATGCCGGACAGGCCGCAGAAGACCAGGTCATGCTCGAGCGCGGCGGGGCTGCAGTCGGCCGGGACCTCGGTGTAGGTGCGGCTTGCAAGCGCCAGCACGCGCAGGGCCTCGTCAGCCATGGCCTTGTTGGCGGCCACGAGCTCGGCACGACGCTCCTCGGTCAGCGGGACGACCTTATCGCCCTCGTAGATGTGGGTGCACAGGCCGATCACCACGTCGGGCGCGCCCTTGGTGTACTGCTCGTACTCGCCGTCCAGGGTCTCGACGACCACGGACATCATTTTGCGGCCCGAGTCGAACGGGGCCTCGCCCACGCGCGGGTGCTCGGCGGTCAGGCCGGTGAGGCCCGCCTTGCCGGCATCGTTGACGAGCGCGCACTCGGTCGGCTCACCCACGGCCTCGCCCAGCTCCTCGTCCCACTGAGCGTCGGAGCACAGGGCCATGCCAGCCAGGAACTTCTCCTTGGGCGCGGCAAGCTCGTGCTTGACCACGGTCATCTTATTCTGGGTAAGGGTGCCGGTCTTGTCGGAGCAGATGGTCTGCGTGCAGCCAAGGGTCTCGACAGCGGAAAGCTTGCGGATGATCGCCTGGCGCTTGGCCATCTTGGTCACGCCGAGCGAAAGCACGATGGTCACGACGGCGACCAGGCCCTCGGGGATGGC
>CAKUEU010000043.1 GCA_934646865.1 uncultured Collinsella sp.
GTTTATGCTCGTCGTATTGCACCTTAGATCTCCATGACCTCGGCTTCTTTTTCCTTCAGAAGCTCCTCGACCTTGGCGACATACTCATCGGTGTGCTTCTGGACCTTGGCCTGCTCGCGACGGACATCGTCCTCGGTGAGCTCCTCATCGCGCTCGAGCTTGTTGTTGAAGTCGCGACGGATGTTACGGATAGACACCTTGGCCTGCTCGGCGTACTCGCGGCACTCCTTGACGAGCTCGCGACGGCGCTCCTCAGTGGGGGCCGGGAACGGCAGACGAACGACGGTGCCATCGGAGTTGGGTGTAATGCCCAGATCGGAAGCGCCGATGGCCTTGACGATAGCGTTGATGAGCGCCTTGTCCCACGGCTCGATGAGCAGCATGTGAGCCTCGGGGGTCTTGACGGCGGCAACCTGCGTGACCGGCGTGGGAACACCGTAATAATCAACGGTGATGTCGGACAGAATGTTGGCGTTGGCGCGACCGGTACGGACCTTGGAGAAGTTATGCTTGAGGGACTCGAGCGACTTGTCCATATGGGCGGTGATGTTCTCTGCCATGCTTAATCCTCCTGATAGACGAGCGTGCCGACGGGCTCACCCGCGAGCGCGCGTTTGACGGTGTCCTCGCCATCGATGTTGAGGACCAAAATAGGCATACGGTTATCCTGGCACAGGGCCGTAGCCGTGGAATCCATAACCTGCAGGCCGCGAACGAGAACCTCGTGATAGGTAATCTTGTCAAAACGGACGGCATCGGCACACTTGACGGGATCCTTGTCGTAGATGCCGTCAACCTTGGTGGCTTTAATCAGAATCTCGGCGCCGATCTCGCACGCACGAAGAGCCGCGGCGGTGTCGGTCGTAAAGTACGGATTGCCCGAACCGGCGGCAAAAATAACGACATTGCCCTTGGAAAGATGGTTGATGGCGCGACGACGAATATAGGGCTCGCAGATCTCGTTCATCTGGATAGCGCTCATCACGCGGCAGGGAACATCGTTATGCTCGAAGGCATCCTGCAGGGCGAGCGCGTTCATAACGGTCGCGAGCATGCCCATGTAGTCGGCCTGAGCACGCTCCATGCCACCGGCAGCGCCGGCCATGCCGCGGAAAATATTGCCGCCGCCGACAACGACGCCGACCTCATGGCCAACGGCGAGCAGCTCCTTGACCTGCTTGGCAAGATGGTCGGTAACCTTGGGGTCGATGCCATATTGGCCGTCGCCCATCAGTGCTTCGCCGGAAAGCTTAAGAAGCACGCGTTTATATCGGATGTCGGACAAAGCGATCCTCCTTTAATTAGACTCTCAATATGATAACAAAGGCTTAACGGGGAGCCATGAAAAAGCAGGCTGTGAGTAAAACCCACAGCCTGCTCATTACCAGCTACAAGAGCTTATTTACTCGCCACGGACCAGACGGTCAAAGGCAACGACGGTAATGGTGTCGCCGAGCTCCTTGGAGACCTGCTCAGCGTACTTCTTGATGGTGAGGGAGCTGTCCTTGATGAACTCCTGCTCGGTGAGCACGGACTGCTTGTAGAACTTCTCCAGACGGCCAACAGCCATCTTCTCCTGGATGGCCTCGGGCTTGCCAGACTCGGCAGCCTGAGCCATGTAGATCTGCTTCTCGTGCTCGACGGTCTCGGCCGGAACCTGCTCGCGGGTAGCGCAGATCGGGGCGACGGCGGCAACCTGAAGGGCAACGTCGTGAGCGAAGGTCTTGAAGGACTCGGCCTGAGCGGTCTCGGCCTTCTCGAAAGCGAACTCGACGAGGACGCCGATCTTACCACCCATGTGGATGTAAGAAGCGAGAGCGCCGTTCTCGGCCTTGCGGGCGGCGAAACGAGCGATCTTCATGTTCTCGCCCATGATGTGAATCATCTCGGTGAGCTCGGAGGAAACGGTCTCCTCGCCCATCGGCTTCTCGAGCAGAGCGTCGACGTCAGCCGGCTCGGTGGTGGCGACAACCTCAGCGACCTTGGAAGCAAAGCCGGTGAACTTGGCGTTGGAGCCGACGAAGTCGGTCTCGCAGGAGAGCTCGAGCAGAGCGCCGGACTTGCCATCCTCGGAGACGAACGCGGCGACAGCGCCCTCGTTGGTCTCACGACCAGCCTTCTTGGCAGCCTTGGCAAGGCCGTTCTTGCGCAGAACGTCGACAGCGGCGTCCATGTCGCCGTCAGCCTCGACGAGAGCCTTCTTGCACTCCATCATCGGGGAGTCGGTCATCTCGCGGAGCTGCTTGACCATAGCGGCGGTAATCTGGGCCATTGTGGTTCCTTTCAAAGAGATGAAAAAGAATGAACTAAGACTGATTTACTCGGCCTTGGGCTCAGCGGCCATCTCGGCCTCGGAGACCTGCTCCTTGCCGGAGCCGGCGAGGCAAGCGTCAGCCATGAGCTCGCACATAAGGGTGACGGCGGAGATGGCGTCATCGTTGCAGGGGATGCCGTACTCGACCTCGTCGGGATCGGAGTTGGTGTCGATCAGAGCGACGACGGGGATGTTCAGGCGCTGGGCCTCCTTGATGGCGTTCTCCTCGCGCTTGGTGTCGATGACGAAGAGAGCCTGGGGCAGACCCTTCATATCGCGGGCGCCACCGAGGTTGGTCTGGAGCTTGGTGAGCTCCTTGCCCAAAACGGCCTGCTCCTTCTTGGGCAGAACAGCCATGCGGCCGTCCTCGACCATGGCCTCGAGCTCCTCCATGCGGTTGATGCGGGAGCGGATGGTCACGAAGTTGGTCAGCATACCGCCAAGCCAACGCTGGTTGATGTAGGGCATGTTGGCGCGCTCAGCAGCGTTCTTGACGGCCTCCTGAGCCTGCTTCTTGGTGCCGACGAACAGCACGTTGCCACCCTTGGCGACGTTCTTGACGAAGGTGTAGGCCTGGTCGGCGTCAAGGATGGTCTGCTTGAGGTCGAGGATGTAGATGCCGTTGCGCTCACCGAAGATGAACGGCTTCATCTTGGGGTTCCAGCGACGGGTCTGGTGACCGAAGTGGCAGCCGGCCTCGAGCAGGGTGCGGATATTAATCTTGGTAGCCATGTTAAACCTCCTGTGGTTTGCCTCCGCGCGGGGTCATCCTCCAAAACCAACCCGGACATGTGCTACCAAAGCCCGGGCACCACGGTATGAAGTAGCCGCGCGTGCGTGATAAAAACCTGTTGCCGTGAAGCAACCCGATGAATGATAGCAGGATTGCCTCTTCCTGCCAACCCGCAATCAAAACCACACACCTTGGCGGTTTTGCACGGTTTTGCGCGGAAAGCCATATCTACTCGCCACGGGGATGGGCCTGGGCCACGGCGTTCTTGAGCCGATCGGGCGTGAGATGTGTATAGATCTGCGTCGTGGACAGGCTCGCGTGGCCCAGCAGTTCCTGCACCGAACGCAGATCCGCGCCACCCTCGAGCAGATCGGTCGCAAACGTATGGCGCATCGCATGCGGGGCAATGTCAGCCGGAATGCCGGCAAGCGTCGCCAGCATATGAAAGCGCCGCCTGAGCATAGCAGCACTCATGCGGTTGCCCCGCGCCGAGATAAACAACGGATGCGGGCCATTTGCGGCATCGCGACGCTTTGCCTGGGCGAGCAGTGCCGGCCTCCCCTCCTCGATATAGGTTCGGGTCGCCTCGAGAGCGCGGCGATACAGCGGCACGATGCGCTCCTTGCTGCCCTTGCCCCATAGCCGCAGCGTGCGCTCGGACCATGCAATGGACTCCACATTGAGCGCCGCGAGCTCCGAGATGCGTGCTCCAGAGGCATAGAGCAGCTCGAGCATCGCCGCATCGCGCAATCCCGCGGGCGTCGCGGTGTCGGGGGCACGGAGCAGCTCCTCGACCTGCTGGGTCGTCAGTACCCCGGGCAAGTCACGCGGGAGTTTGGGCGAGGAGATCGCCGAGACCGCATCGCCCTCAACGATCCCTTCGGTGGCCATCCACCGATAGAGCGAACGAATAGCAGACAGGTGCGCGGCAATCGTGCGCGGCGCCACCTTCTCACGCGAGAGCTCGGCGAGATAGGTTCGAACGGTGCGCACGTCGGCCGCACGCGCATCGGTGCCCGTACGCTCGCACCAAGCCGCAAAACGTTCCAGGCGCGAGCTATAGGCGGCAACCGTGTTGGGAGACAGACCCTCGACGCGCGCGATATAGGCGATAAATGAGTCGATGGTATCGTACAGGTCAAAAGTTATGAACGGTCGCCTCCAAACAGGTCGGAACGCGTTGCCAAGTAGGCATCGAGAGCCTCGAGGGCGCGGTCCGCATAGGCCTGGTAACGGTCGCGTTTGCTACGGCGCTTGCCATCCTCGAGCGGCGGCACCAGGCCAAAGTTGACATGCATGGGCTGGTAGCCCACCGTGGCGGGATCGGTCGCATAGCCCACGAGCGCACCCAGGGCGCCCACGCGAGGCAGCTCGACAGGATCCGCCCCGACAGCCTCGGCATAGGTGTTGACCGCAGCGAGCAGACCGGTCGCAACCGCTTCCATGTACCCCTCGGTGCCGGTAATCTGGCCGGCCAGGCGCACGCTCGTACCGGGCACGGCAAAGGTCCCGTCGAGCACGTGCGGCGCATCGACAAAGGTATTGCGATGCATGACGCCATAGCGGAAGAACTCGGCATTCTCCAGGCCGGGAACCATATGGAACACGCGCTTTTGCTCGCCAAAGGTCAGATTGGTCTGGAAACCCACCAAGTTATAGGCGGTCTTCTCCTTGTTCTCGGCGCGCAGCTGAATCGCCGCCCAAGGACGACGGCCGGTTCGCGGGTCGGTGAGTCCGACGGGCTTCATGGCGCCAAAACGGATGGCATCCTTGCCGGTGCGCGCAACCTCCTCGGCAGGCTGACAGGCCTGGAACAGGTCTCCGCCCTCAAAGTCCTTGAGCACCACGCGGTCTGCCGTGGTGAGCGCCTCGATAAAGGCCTCGTACTCCTCCTTGTTGAGCGGGGCGTTAAGATAATCGCCACTCCCCTGCTCCTCATAGCGCGACTGCGAGAACAGCACGTCCATGTCGAGCGTGGAGGCATCGACAATCGGGGCCGCCGCGTCAAAGAACGCCAGGGCATCGCCACCGACAAGCTTCATGACTTCCTCGCTCAACGCCGGCGAGCACAGCGGTCCCGCGGCAATGACAACATGGCCCTCGGGAATCTGCGTGACCTCGCCGTGCACAACCTCGATGTTGGGGCGTGCGGCAACCTCGGCCTCGACAAGCTCGGAAAACTTGACACGGTCGACCGCCAGGGCGCCGCCGGCGGGAACGGCCGCGCGATGGGCGCAATCGAGCAGAACCGAGCCCATGCGCTCGAGCTCGGCCTTGAGCAAGCCCGCCGCAGAATCCGGACGGGTCGACTTAAACGAGTTGGAACAGACGAGCTCGGCCAGATGATCGGTATGGTGAGCCGGGGAGCTCACCTGGGGACGCATCTCGCACAGCTTTACGGCAAACCCGCGATCTGCCAGCTGGATCGCGCATTCCGAACCCGCCAGACCGCCACCGATAACCGTCACCTGATCGAACTGCATCTGCAAACACCTTTCTAATTGACACGTTTTCCATTGTGACCGAAGGGTGTCTGAGCGTGAAGGGCAAACTTTGAGGGCGCATACCTTCCATCCATCATCCGCTCGATAAGTCCCTCGAGCTCGAGCGAACCCAAGAGCTTAAGCACGCCGACGGCATCGAGCGAGACAAGTGCCGCGATGTCGTCCACCTTGAGCGGCGAGGCGATGAGCGCATGCATCACGGCCTGCTGCGTAGGGTCAAGATCCGCGATGCCGGGTGCATCAGGACGCGAGTAACGCAGGGTGCCGTAGATGCGCGAGATGGCCATCTCGATGGATTCCTCGTCGATAATGCAGCAGGCCCCGTTAGCGATGAGATAGTTGGTCCCGCGCGACTCGGGCGATAGGATGGACCCCGGCACCGCAAGCAGCTCACGTCCCAGGTCCATGGCTGCCTCGGCCGTTGAAAATGTACCCGAGGGCATGCCGGCCTCAGACACAAAGAGTGCCTGCGACAGGGCCGCGATCACGCGGTTGCGACGCGGGAAGGCAAACTTGCGCGGGCCCATACCCCATGGCGAGATCGACACGACCGCGCCGCCCGTATCGAGCGTACGCGTGATGAGGCCGGCACTTGAGCGCGGATAGACCACATCGGCGCCCGTCCCCAGCACCACGACGTGCTTGCCGCCGGCGTTGACCGCAGCCCAACCCGATGCCTGGTCGCAACCGACCGCGCCACCCGAGACCACCGTGACGCCCGCCTCAACCGCCACCTTGGCAGCAAGTTCCGCGACGGCAAGGCCATACGGAGATGCCTTGCGCGCGCCGATGATGGAGAGCGCAGGCGTCGAAAGCACCTCGGGGTTGCCGCGCACATAGAGCGTCTGGGGTACATCAGAAAGCTCCAAAACAGTCTCGGGATACAACGCATCACCTGGATGCAGCTCGAAGGTCCCCTCGGTCATCATTGGTCCCTCCTTCCCTGGTACATCGCCGCCTCGAGCACGTGGTCCTGCGTCACTTGCTCGCTCTCGGCGACATCTGCGATCGTGCGCGCGATACGCACCAGGCGCACGATGCCGCGGCCCGTGAGATGCGTGCGCTTCGACAGGCCGAGCACACACTTCTCCGCCGCATCATCGAGCTCAAAGGTCGAAACGACGCCGTCAATGGACCGCGTCTCATCATCCTCGGCCTCGGCATCCGCATCGTCCATACGGGATTCGCGCCAAGCGCGAAAAGCGCGACCGCGCACAACGTAGTCACGCAACTCGGCAGACGACATACCCTCCGCACCCTCGATAATCACTTGGGGGTCGGGACGGGTCACATCGATCATCATGTCGATACGGTCGGCCAAAGGACCGCGCAGTTTAGACCGATAACGCTCGACCATCGCCGCCGAGCAGCGACACGGCACCTCACGATCGCCCAAAAAGCCGCAGGGGCAGGGATTGCTCGCAGCCAGCAGCTGAAAGCGCGACGGGAAGGTAAAGGCCCCGTCGACGCGTACGATCCTCACATAACCGCGTTCGATAGGCTGACGCAGCGTCTGCAGCACACCCGTGGGAAACTCGGCAAGCTCGTCCAAAAAGAGCACGCCGCCATGAGCAAGGCTGATCTCACCCGGGTGCACCGGGCGCCCACCGCCGATAAGGCCCGCGGTCGAAATGCTGTGGTGTGGGCTGCGGAACGGCCGATGCCCCGCCAGTAGCCCATCGATGTTTTCGCCCAGCACCGAATGGATGCACAGCGCCTCCTGCTGGTCCTCAACGGAAAGCTCGGGCAGGATGCCGGTCATACGACGGGCGAGCATCGTCTTGCCCGATCCCGGGGACCCGATCATAAGCAAACCGAGCTCACCTGCCGCCGCAAGCGCCATGCCGCGTTTAGCGACTTCCTGCCCCAGCACGTCGGCATAGTCGAGTTCGGGCTCAAAAGTAGCCTCAACACCCTCGGAATCCAGATAATGCCGCGCGGCATCGTCCATACCGTGGGCAAGTTGCGAGAGATGATCGATAAAGCCACAGTCCACGCCCGCGAGCGGCACATGCTGATCTGACCTGCCCGCGATAAAGGAAAGCCCCATATCGCGCGCGAGCAGCTGGAACGCCACCTCACCCTTGACGGGCAACACCGTACCGTCCAGACCAAGTTCGCCCGCGATAAGGCAACGATCAAGGTTGTCGCGGGGAATCTGGCCATCGGCCGCCAGCACCGCGATGGCGATGGGCAGATCAAAGCCGCTACCGGTCTTGCGAATATCGCCGGGCGCCAGATTGACCGTAATGCCCGACCGAGGAATCTCGAAGCCTGCCGAGCGCATGGCACAGCGAATACGCCCGCGCGATTCCATCACCTCCATACTCGGGATACCGAGCATCTGAATGCCCGGGATGCCACCGGCAAGCGAAACCTCGACGGTTACGGGAATCGCCTCGACGCCGCGGATACAGGCTGCGTGAACGGCAAAGGTATCGAACGCCATCACGACACCTGCCAATCGAACGCGTTGTACTGGTGCTCGATCTCGGCGATATGCCCACCACGGATGGTCACGCCAACGGCATCAAAACGAATCGCCTTAAGCGGATAGTGCTCCATGAGATAGCAACTTGCGATGCGGCGATAGCGGCGTTGCTTTTGAGCATCTACGGCCTCCTCGGGAAAGACCCGCGTGGCGCAATCCAGAGCGACGCGTCTGGTCTTGACCTCGGCCATCACCACGACATCGTCGAGCTCGTCGAGCAGCACCAGATCGGCCTCGCCCTCGGCGCATCGATAGCCCTGCTCAAGCAAGGTATAGCCCCGCTCGTTAAAGTAGTCGATGGTAATGAGCTCACCCAACATGCCAAGTTCGCGAGGACTGAGCTCCTTGATAAACTCGGGCGTAATCGACCCGCAATCGAGCTCGCCGTCTTCCCAACGCTCCTTGAGTTGCTGCGTCTTGCTCTTTTTGCTTGCGGCACACATGGGGTCTCCTTTCCCGCACACTGCATTGCCCCGATGATGAGGGCACCTTTCATGCGGGTAAGTACCGGAAACAAACCAAACGCCAACCAAATACCGACAAAAAACGGGCCGCACGCAACAATCACCTTGCACACGGCCCGCTACCAGCAGGTTTATAAAACGCCAGAGGTCCCTGTCTCCACAATTGGCCTAGAAAAGGCGCTCGGTCTGCAGAAAGTTTCCGCAAAAGCTCACGCGGTGCAGCGGACAAAGTCCATGTTTGCGAATGGCCTCGATATGCTCGGGGCTTGCATAGCCCTTCGACTCGGCCAGATGGTATTCGGGATACTCGGCGTCGTACTCGACCATCATCTCGTCACGCGTGACCTTGGCCATGATAGACGCCGCGGCGATGCAGGCGATTTTGGCATCGCCCTTCACCACATCGCGCTCGTTGGGAACGGCGCCCAAGGGATTGCCATCCATGAGGACGCAGTCGGGCTCGAGTCCTGTATCGGCCACGGCGCCCGCGACGGCGGTACGGATAGCACGGGCCATGCCCATCTCATCGATATCCTTCGGCGCGATATGGCAAAAACCGATCGCCGTCGCCACCTCGGCAATCTTCACTGAGAGCAACTCGCGGCGCGCGGGCGTGAGCTTTTTGGAATCATTGATGCCCCAGACGCGCGGCTCCATAGGAAGACAGACGGCGCATACCGTCAAAGGACCGGCCACCGATCCGCGACCCACCTCGTCGACACCAACGACCACCCCATCGCCGCCAAGCTCGTGCATAAGCTCGTACATGTCATTGACGCGCTCGCGCTCGGCAAGCTCTTTGGCATGGCGTTTGAGGGCGCGTTCACAAGCCTTGATCACCTGCTGGCGCGGGTCCTCGCGATAATGCTCCACAAGGGCGGGAATCTCCTCAAACGTAGCGCTCGCCAACTCACCGGCAACCTGCGATGCCGAAACCGAGCTCGTCATGTTGGCCATACCAGGCCCTCCTTGCATGCAAATCAGATAAAAAGAAGGGCCACCCGAAGGTGACCCTTGTGTCCAAACGAGTGGACAGACGCTGCGATCTTCTTAGCGCTTCTCGGGGATGCGAGCAGCCTTGCCCACCTTGTCGCGGAGGTAGTACAGCTTGGCGCGACGGACGCGACCATGGCGAACGACCTCGAGCTTGGCGATCTTGGGGCTGTGAAGCGGGAAGGTACGCTCAACACCGACACCGAAGGACATCTTGCGGACGGTGAAGGTCTCGCGGGCACCGGCGCCGGCCATGCGGATGACGTCGCCCTGGAAGACCTGGATGCGCTCGCGGTCGCCTTCCTTAATGCGGTAGTGAACCTTGACGTTGTCGGCGACGCGAACCTGAGGAATGTCCTCGCGGATCTGCTGACGCTCGATTGCGCGGATGTAATCCATGTGCAATTCCTTACTCTTCTAGAGGTGCCGTACCATCTTGGCCGGCACGTAGTTGAACAAACGTATTCGAGTATACACGCGCGGGTTTCTGCTGCAAGAACAATTTTTTACGCAGACAAAAAGACAAAACCCGCACATGATAACCGCCCGCCTCACGAATGAGACGGGCGGCATGAAGGGGGCTACACTAGACGTCGATGTGCGGGGCGCTAGGCGTTGCGCTTGGCCTCGAGCTTGGCCTGAGCGGCAGCCAGGCGTGCGAGGGGCACGCGATAGGGCGAGCAGGACACGTAGTCCACGTCGGCCACGTTAAACAGGCCCTTGATGGACTTGGGGTCGCCGCCGTGCTCGCCGCACACGCCAAAGTGCATGTCGGGATTGGTGGCGCGACCCTTCTCCACCGCCATGCGCACGAGCTCGAGAACCGCCGTGTCGATGGTCTCGAAGGGGTTGTCCTTCAGGATCTTCTTGTGCAGGTACAGCGGAATGAACTTGGCCTCGGCATCGTCGCGGGAGAAGCCAAAGGTCGTCTGGGTAAGGTCGTTGGTGCCAAAGCAGAAGAAGTCGGCGTGCTGGGCGATCTCGTCGGCGACCATGCAGGCGCGCGGCAGCTCGAGCATCGTGCCCACGGGAATGTTGAGCTCGACGCCCTCCTCGGCGGAAACCTTGGCGATGACACGCTCGATGACCTCGCGGGTCTGGACATGCTCTGCCGTGATGGAAACGAGCGGAACCATGATCTCGGGGCGTGGGTCGACACCCTCCTTGATAAGGCGGGCAGCAGCCGTGGCGACGGCGCGAACCTGCATGAGCGGCAGATCGCTAAAGACGACGGACAGGCGCACACCACGCAGGCCGAGCATCGGGTTGGACTCGACCATGCCGTCGATACGACGCAGGCGGGCACGCAGGGCGGCAAGCTCTTCCTCGCTGGCACCAGCGGCTTCCTTCTTGGTGATGGCGACCTCAAGCTCGCGAGGATCATCCAGGAACTCATGCAGCGGCGGATCGAGCAGGCGAACGACCACATCGCGGCCGGACATGGTCTTGAACATCGCCAAGAAGTCCTCGGTCTGAACCTTGAGCAGGTCGGCCAGGGCCTGCTGCTTCACGGCCTCATCGTCAGACAGGATAAAGCTCTGGATGATGTTCTTGCGATCGCCCAGGAACATGTGCTCGGTGCGGCACAGACCGATGGCCTCGGCGCCAAACTCGAGCGCGAGCGCAGCATCCTCGGGGTTGTCGGCGTTGACGCGCACGTGGTTGGCGTGACCGTCGGTCTCGTCCAAACGGATCTCATCGGCCCAAGACAGGATGGTGTCCAGGTCGCCGGTGAGCTCTGCAGAGACCAGGTCGACCGCGCCGTCGACGACGATACCCTGGGTGCCGTCGATGGAGATGACATCGCCCTCGCGCAGCACGCGGTCGCTGCCCTCGATGCGCACGACCTTCTCTGCCGCGTCAATGTGGAAGCGCTCAACGCCGCAAACGCAGGGCGTACCCATGCCGCGGGCGATAACGGCGGCATGGCTCGTCTTGCCACCGTGGCTGGTCAGGATGCCCTCGGCGGCGACCATGCCCTTCAGGTCGTCGGGGTTGGTCTCCCAGCGAACCAAAATGACTTTATGCCCCTCGGCGGAACGTGCAACGGCGTCATCGCTCGAGAACACGACCTCGCCCACGGCGGCACCGGGGCTGGCGTTCAGACCGCTGGCCAGCGCCTCGTACTTCTTGGAGGCGTCGAACTGCGGGTGCAGGAGCTGGTCGAGCTGTGCGGGGTCGATGCGGCTCACGGCCTCCTCACGGGTGATCAGGCCCTCCTCGACCATCTCGATGGCGATACGCAGGGCGGCGGTAGCGGTGCGCTTGCCCACGCGAGTCTGGAGCATCCAAAGCTTACCCTGCTCGATGGTGAACTCGATATCGCACATATCGCGATAGTGATCCTCGAGCGTCAGGAACACGCGCTCGAGCTCCTCACCTGCAGACTCGAGGCCCGGGGTGGTCTTGAGGTCGGCGATGGGCTCGGTGTTGCGGATGCCGGCGACAACGTCCTCGCCCTGGGCGTTGACCAAAAAGTCGCCATAGAACTCCTTGGTGCCGTCGGCCGGGTTGCGCGTAAAGGCGACGCCGGTCGCAGAGGTCTCGCCCTTGTTGCCAAAGGCCATGGCCTGGACGTTGACGGCGGTACCGAGCTCGTCAGAGATGCCGTGCTGTTTGCGGTAAATGCAGGCGCGCTCATTCATCCAGCTGCCAAAGACGGCCTGGATGGCAAGGCGCAACTGGAGCTCCGGGTCGTGCGGGAAGACAGGCTTGCCGTCAACAACCTCGAGCTCGGGGTACAGGGCGGCATCAACGTTCTCGGAGAAGATGCCCTTGAAAGTCTCGACGAGCTCCTGCAGGTCCTCGGCCGAAAGCTCGGAATCGACGCGAACGCCGGCGACCAAGCGTGCCTGGGTCAGAGCGTTCTCGAACAGGTCGGCGTCGACGCCCATAACGACGTTGGAGAACATCTGGATAAAGCGGCGGTAGCTATCCCAGGCAAAACGCGGGTTTTGTGTCTGGGCGATAAGGCCCTGAACGGAATCGTCATTGAGGCCCAGGTTGAGGACTGTGTCCATCATGCCGGGCATGGAGAACGGAGCGCCCGAGCGAACCGATACGAGCAGCGGATCGGAGGCATCGCCGAGCTTTTTGCCGCAGCGGGCCTCGAGGTCGGCCTCGGCGGCAACGATCTCATCGAGTGCGCCTTCGGGCCAGACGTTGCCGGCACCGGAGTACTCGACACAGGTCTGGCAGGTAATGGTAAAGCCACCAGGAACCGGCAGACCGATGCGGCTCATCTCGGCAAGGTTTGCGCCTTTGCCGCCAAGCGCGAAGTTCATGGATTTGTCGCCCTCAGTGACACAGGTGCCCTGGGCGTCGGTTCCAAAACGGTAAACCCTCTTGCAATCGCTCACGATACTTCCCCTTCCATGCGCTTACGCGCACGACCGTGGTAACGAATCGACCCGCCGGATGCGGGCCGTGAGGGAACTATACGGCGGGTTTTGGACAGGCTTGAGCAGAGGGTGCGCGGTTTGGTAAACGTGCTAAAACCGGCGGTAAACGGTAGGTAAAGGTGGTTACCTTATGAAGATACCACTACAAGGAAAATGCAGGTAGGATGCGATGTTTTTGCTAAATCGCTTTACCATTTATCAGCATTATTTCCAAGTATTCTCTTTGGGTAGCTAAAAGAGCCCCGTCCCAAATTAGCTACCCAAACAACCTTGTCCCAAGTGAGCTACTTTTGTTGAGTGCGGCGGGCGGCACGGCGGGCTCTTGCCTCTTGAATCTCTTCGAGGTGAGCAATGATCTCGGCAGCGCTTTCCTCGATGGCTTTGCCGTCAGTACGCACTACAAAGCAGCCCAGGCGTTTCATGAGCGCGCGGGCTTCCGCAAGCTCACTACGCACGCTCTCGGGCTCGGCATAGGAGCCGGCAACGGCACGGGCGTAGTCATCGCCCAAGCGGCTATCGCGAATTTCGGAAATCACATCGACGGTCGAAATCAGGCCGAACAGGCGCATCGGGTCGACCTCGTAAATCGACTTGGGCGGCTCCATGCCATGCGCCAGTGGGACATTGGCGACCTTGTAGCCCTGATAGGCTAAATACATCGACAGCGGCGTCTTGGACGTGCGCGACACGCCCAGCAGCACGATATCAGCACCCGACAGATCGTCACAACCACGACCGTCATCGTGCTCAACGAAATACTCCATAGCCTCGATACGATGGAAATAGCGGTCATCGGTCTTGTGAATCACGCCCGCAACGCCCTTGGGCGGCACACCGATGAGCGACGACAGCACGGCAAGCGTCGGGCCGATCAGGTCGACCGAACGGATATGCAGCATACCCAGGTAATCGAGCACGCGGGCGCGAAGCGCCGGATCGACAATGGTGTGGAACACGGCAATATCGCGATGGTCCGCATCGACGCGCGGCCCCACAAATGACTTGACCTGCTCCACAGAGGTCACCTTAGGCAGACGCAAAACGCGAAAAGCCCCTTCATCAAATTGCCCGGACGCCGCAAGCACCACCTCACAAGCGGTATCACCGAGCGAGTCGGAGATAACGATAACGGTGGGACGAGCGGTGACCGGGCAATCCATGCGGGGCTCCTTTTGCGCTTATGCGCAGGCTGGCTTACTTTTTGCGGGCAAGCTCACCGATGTTGGCGATGCCGGAGAAAACGGCCTCGAAGCGGTTGAGCAGCTTAAGGCGATTATCGCGAAGCTGCTCGTCCTTGTCCATGACCATGACCTCATCGAAGAAACGGTCGATGGGCGCGCGCAGGGCGGCGAGGGCGGCAAATGCGGCCGGGTAGTCCTCGGCAGCAAGGGCGGCATCGACAGCGGTCTGAGCAGCCTCGGAGGCGTCGGCGAGCGCGAGCTCGACCTCGCCCATCAGGCTGCGGTCGTACTCCGCACCCAGCTCGGGCTTGGAGATGTGCGCGGCGCGGGCATAGGCGGTCGCCAGGTTGTCGAACGTCTCAGCGTCGTTCTTGCGGGCCTCGTCGAGGGCGGCGCAGCGGGCGAAGAAGACGGACGGGGCGATAATATGCACCGCGGAGACGGCGGCAACGGTATCGGCCGGAATCTTCTCATCGCGGGCCATGCTCACCAGACGGCCGTGGAAGAAGTCGCGAACCTGCTGGGCGACCTCGGCGGCGTCAAAGGCAATGCCCTGCTCGGTATAGAGCTCAAGGGCGAAGTCGATGAGCGACGTGGGGTCAATCGGCAGACGATCACGCAGGATGTTGATGATGCCGATGGCGGCACGACGCAGCGCGTACGGGTCGGAAGAGCCGGTCGGGGGCTCGCCGATGGCAAAAATACCGGCGATGGTATCGAGCTTGTCGGCGCAGGCCACGATGCAGCCAGCGGTGCCCTCGGGCAGCTCGTCGCCGGCAAAGCGGGGACGATAGTGATCGCGGATAGCGTGGGCAACCTCGTCGTTCTCCC
>CAKUEU010000044.1 GCA_934646865.1 uncultured Collinsella sp.
GCCCACAAGGTGACCGATGCCTGCCGCGCCATGAAGGACCTGATGGTCGAGCTGCCCAACTACCGCAAGTCCAAGACGCTGCGCGAGCTCGTCATCCAGATCAACACCATCGAGTCTGAGGCCGACGAGCTCTACATCAATGCCATGCGCAACCTGCACGTTAACGGCAAGGACCCGCTCGAGGTCATCGCTTGGCGTGACGTGTATGCCTTCCTGGAGTACTGCGCCGACTGCTGCGAGAATGTGGCTGATGTTGTGGATTCGATTGTGATGAAGAACAGTTAATTGGGGGTACGTGTCCCGGCGGCGAAGGGCCGGCCACGGTTTGCTTTCTCACTCCGGCCGCTTTGCAGAGTCGTTCGAAAGTAAACCGTGGCCGGCCCTTCGCCTTACGTATCACCATTGGGAACTTTGGCTGATAGTTGTAGCGCAATGGAGGTTTGGCTGAAGGGACCTTTGGTACTCGTTCGGACACTTTGGCCCTTGATGAGCGTTTGGCTGATTGCTGCTTTGGGTACTCTTTGGGTTACTTTGGGTTTGTTTGATTTTTAATTGTAGGAGGGCTTGTATGTCTTATTTGGATCTGGCTCGGGGTCGTTATTCTTGTCGCGAGTTTGAGGATCGTTCTGTTGAGCAGGCTGTGGTGGATGCCATTGTTGAGGCTGGGCGGATTGCTCCTTCTGCTTGTAATAATCATCCGACCCGTGTGATGGTGCTGGATACTCCTGAGTTGTTGGAGAAGGCTGCTGCTTGTCAGCCGCGGTTTGCTCGCGATGGGTCTATCTTTGGGGCTCCGCTTATTTTTCTGATCTGCAGCGTTACCGACGATGCTTGGGTGCGTCCGTATGACCAGATGAACTCCAGTACTATCGATACCTCCATTGTGTGCGATCAGATGATGATGGAGGCCACCGAGCAGGGCCTGGGAACGTGCTGGGTGTGCCATTTTAAGCCTGAGGTGGCACAAGAGCAGTTCGACCTGCCCGAGGGCGTCTACCCCTATCACATGCTCGTCTGCGGCTATCCCGCCGACCATATTGCCGACCCCGAGCATCGCGAGGCCCGTACCATTCCCCTCCCCGACTTCCTCATCAAGTAGTTTTTTGGGACATGCAATAAAAAAGGACCCGCAACTTGCGGGTCCTTTTTTCGACTGATTGTAATCCGGCGTTAGTCCAAGTCGTCGGCGGCAAAGTTGTCGATCGGGGCGAAGGGATCGGCCACGGGGACAACCGGGTCAGCGACGGGCAGCGGCTCGGCGGGAACAGTCACCGCAGGAGAAGCGGCAGAACCGACCGGCGTGGAGGCCATGAGGTCGGCAGGGAAGGAGTTCTGGGCATCATCCATGAAGTGCTGGATGAGCTTGAGGTACTCGGCCTTGAACTCCTCGCGGGAAGCCTTGAGACGATCGATTTCCTCGAGCTCGGCCTGCTTCTCGGTCAGAGCCTGGCGGATAACCTCGCGGGCCTTAGCGTCAGCCTCGTTGCGGATACGCTCAGCGTTCTCGTTGGCATCGTTGACGATGTTCTCAGCGGTCCGCTGGGCGGCAATCAGGGCGGCGGAAATCTGGCGCTCCTGAGCGGAGAAGTCAGGGGCGGGAGCAGCCACGGGGGCGGCAGGAACGGCCTGGGCGGTGGCATCCTGAGCTTGGGCAAGCTGAGCCTGCGCATCGGCAAGCTGCTGCTCGGTAGCAGTCAGACGACCCTTAAGGTCGACGATCTTAGCGAGCATAGCGTCAACCTCGGAGGACAGCGTCTCCAAGAAGACGTCGACCTCAGCAGGATCGTAGCCACGCTTGGCCTCAGAGAAAGTCTGAGCCTGGATGTCTGCAGGGGTAATAGCCATAACAAGTCTCCTTTTTCATCGCCTCGGCGCTACACGCCCGACGTAAGTTACTAAGTCAGTTCTACACGAGTATACCTATAAGAAGCTGCAGAACCAGCCTCTGCACCAACTGCAACGCAATAATCGCAACGACCGGCGAAAAATCGATACCGCCCATCGGCGGGATGAAACGACGGAACAGGTTGAGCCACGGACCGCACACGCTATCAAGCACCGCGGCAATATCCTGAAGCAAACCACCCTGCTTCATGGGAATCCACGTCATAAAGCAGTAGACGACAATGAGCGTGGAATAGAAGTTGAACAGCGTGTTGACCAGCTGGACGATAGTGTAGATGTTGATGGGAATCTCCTCGTCTTGTCTTTACTTAAGGTAGCCGTCCGCACGAAGCTTCTTGAGATCGGAATCTTTGACCTCGCAACCGGCGGGCAGCACCATGAACACGCGGTCGCCTACCTCCTTGACCGTGGCGCCCAGACCGCAGGCAAAGCCGTAAGAGAAGTCCAAGACGCGCTTGGCAACTTCGGTGCGTACGCCCACAAAAATCAGTGCGACAGGCTGCTTGGTGCGAACGCGGCGCACCACAGTCTCCACGTCGTCATAGCTCTCGGGGCGCAGAACATAAGCCGGCAGCTGCGGCGTGGCGTTGATGATATTGCTCGCATAGGCCGAGGCGTCGCTCGGTGCAGGCGCGGGCGCAGCGGCGGCACGGGCGCGGGTGTTCTCGGCGTAACTCGACGGCGTGTCATAGGCACCAGGGCGATAACCGCTCGCAACGCTGTCCTGCGAGCGCGAAGGCGGGTTATACGTCGTGGCATGGCGGGAGTCATCGCCGACAAGCTGACCGGAGCGCGTATACACGGCAACCGACTCAGCTTCACCACGGCGCGTCTGACCAAGCAGGCCGTTGCTCGGCTCGTCTTGGGTGTAGAAGCCCTCGCCCGAAGCACCGCTGTAGCCGTTGCCCTGATAACCATCGTCATAGCCGTCATCGTAGCCGTAGTCGTCGTCCTGGCCATAACCCTGGTCGTAACCCTGCTGGCCGCCCAGGTGCATCTTATTTTTAATCTCGTCAAGGAAGCCCATGGTTGTGTCCTCTCGCGGTTTAGTGCAGGCGCCCCGATAATCAGTGCGCACTTCAGAGCCTTATTTTACTGCAAACTCCGGGCTAAATACTACCCTGCCCAGGCGAACGAGCGTAGAGCCCTCCTCAAGGGCAGGCTCAAAGTCCTCGCTCATCCCGCAGGAAAGCTCAGGCAGGTTCAAATCGGGATGCGCCGCCTCCAGCTCATCCCTCAGTTCACGAAGCCCCGCAAAGGTGCGGCGTGCCACATCCTTATTCCCCCGGGGCGCCATAGTCATAAGCCCCTGCACGCAAATTCCCTCGAGCTCCGCAAGCTCACCCGCGGCGGCGCGAATCTCATCGGGCGAAAAGCCTCCCTTCGACTCCTCACCACTCACATTGACCTCAATGAGCACGCGCTGGGGGCCGGCGAGCTCGCCTGCCTCAATCTTGCGGACAGCACGGCTCGAGATCGCCTGTGCCAGATGCAGCGAACCCACCGAGTGAATCAGCTCGGCTGAGCCCAGCACCGCATTGATCTTATTGGTCTGCAGGTTGCCGATCATATCGAAGCGCACCTCGGGCAGCTCCGGATGCTCCTCCAGACCCGTAAGCTTGCGAACCAGCTCCTGCGGGCGGTTCTCGGCAAAATGGCGATACCCCGCCTGGATGGCAGCAACAGTCTCATCGACACCAACGGTCTTGGACACGGCAATGAGGCGCGCGGCGTCGTGGGGGCGGCCCGCGTGATCGAGCGCCGCATAAAAACGTTCCAGAATCTGCTCGCGGCGAGCGCGCATCAAGTCCAAATAGTTATCCATTGCTAATCGCCTCCGCTGACAGCCAAACAAGTAGTCCCATGCTAACGCAAGAGCGCGGCCCTGCATGTGCAAGGCCGCGCCCACTTAGGTATTTACAATCTTTCGACGAACGGGGCTACTTACTCCTCGTCGTCCTCGCCATCGTCCTCGTCCTCAAGATGATCGAGCAGGTAGCGAAGACCCTCGCTGACCTCGTTGGCGGGCACCTTGGCAACGTAGCGCGCGTCGACGGCGGGCCTCATGATAACACCCTCGCCCGAAGGCACGCGCATGCTCTCGAGCTCATCCTCATCAGTGCGGGCAATATCGCCGGCGTTCATACGCTGACCAGTCAACAGGAAGGTCAGACGGCAAGCGGCATCGATGGAAATCGAAGCGATGCGATCGAGGTAGCGCGAAACCATGATGGCGCGGCGCAGGTCGTCATAGTTGCTATCGTCGTCCATAAAGTCGCCCGTATCCATACGGTTAAAGGTGCGGAAGAACTTCTCGTAGGCGGCGTGCACCGGCTCGTCCTCGACGGCCAGGTTGCAGATGATGGACATGTCATTGGTGACGAGCGCAGAAAGCGAAGAGCCCAGCACCTGGTAGACGGCCTCAGCCTCGGCCTCGACCGTGCCGACAAGCTCCTTGGGCAGCGAGATGTCGGCCTTGATCATATGACGCGTGGCACGGCAGATCTGACGGACCTTATCGGTCATGCGCTGCAGGTTAAAGTCGACGTAGATGATCGTCTGAAGCAGGCGGAAGTCGGAGGCGACCGGTGACTGCGTGGCGATCAGGTTATAGCAGACGGCCTCCAGGTTGGCGCAGCGCGCGTCAATCGAAAGCGTGCGCTTCTTGGTCTTGGTGGCGAGCTTGCGGTCGTCGGTCACATAGGCCTTCACGGCATCGTGGAGGGCCAGATCGACGGCCTCATAGATGCTCAGCATCTCGTGACGGGCCTCGATGAGCTGACGGGAAAACAGTTTGCGCATGGTTCACTCCAATCAGTTGGGTGCGGTCATGCCGCCCGCACAGTGAATACGCACCGGACCAGGTCCGATCGGCTTGGGACTAGTCGCACCGATCAGCCAAAGCGGCCGGTGATATAGTCTTCCGTCCGCGAATCCACCGGGCTGGTGAAGATCGCGTCGGTTTGACCATACTCGATGAGCGTGGCGGGCTCGCCGGCAACTTCCTGCAAGAAGAATGCGGTGTAGTCGCTGATACGAGCTGCCTGCTGCATTGAATGCGTGACGATGATGATCGTCATCTCGGGCGCCAGCTCGGCCATCAGATCCTCGACCTTAGAGACGGACGTGGGGTCGATGGCGGAGCAGGGCTCGTCCATCAGGAGAACATCGGGTTGCACCGCAAGCACGCGCGCGATGCACAGACGCTGCTGCTGACCGCCCGAGAGCGCCAAACCATCCTTGTTGAGCTGATTGGATACCTCTTTCCAGAGGTTGGCGCGCTTGAGCGATTCTTCCACGATGTCATCGAGGTCGCTTTTGCTAGTCACGCCCTGCAGACGAGGGCCAAAGGCGACATTCTCGTAGATGGATTTGGGAAACGGGTTGGGCTGCTGAAAGATCATGCCCACGCGACGACGGAGATCGACCGGGTCGACGCCCTCGGCATAGATATCATTGCCGTCGAGCGTCATGGTGCCCTCGACGCGCGTACCCTCGATCAGATCATTCATGCGGTTGATGCAGCGCAAAAACGTCGACTTGCCGCAGCCCGAAGGGCCAATGAAGGAGGTGATGGCGTTTTTGGCGATGTTGAGGTCAAGCCCCGTCAGCGCATGAAAGTCACCGTACCAAAAGTTGAAATCCTTGGCCGTAATGGCCGCTTGCTCCAGCGTGGGAGCGGACTGATAAACGGACATGGGACTCCTTAACTAGCGACGCTTGCGCGACAGGAAGCGCGCAAACAGGTTGAAGGCCAGAATGATCACCATCAGCAAGAGCGCGGTGCCGTAGGCTGCGTTCATGTTGATGCCGTCGTTTGCAAGCAGGTACAGGTGAACCGTCATGGGGCGGCCGGAATCGAGCGGCGAAATAGGTAGATTGATGGCCTGGCCCATCGTATAGAGCACGACGGCGGTCTCGCCGATGGCGCGGCCGATGGCAAGCACGATGCCCGTGGCAATACGGCCAAAGGCAGAAGGAAGCACGATCTTGGAGACGACCTGCCACTTGGTGGCGCCCAGGCCGTACGCGCCCCAACGGATATAGCGCGGAACGGCGCGAATGGCCTCTTCGGTGGTGCGCATGACGATGGGAAGCATCAAGAGCGCGAGTGCCAGAGCGGCCGAGACCATCGAAAGGCCCAGACCCATGGCCTCGACAAACAAGGCGTAGCCAAACAGGCCCATAACGATAGAGGGCACCGAGGCCAAAGCGTCAGCAGCGTAGCGAATGAGCTCGACGACCTTGCCCTGCTTGGCGTACTCGGCCAGATAGACGGCTGCCAGCACAGCAATCGGCGTGCAGATAAGCATGGCGAGCGCCGTCACATAGACGGTCGAGACGATCGTGGGCCAAATTCCACCCTCGGCGTTGACGCCCTGGGGCCAACCGAAGATAAAGTCGAGCGAGATATGCGGCAGGCCGTTAATGACCACATATGCGATGATAGCGACCAGCACCAGCGTGGTGATATAGGCAGCCGCGCGGAATACGCCGAGCATGATCTTGTTGGACAAGTCCTTGTTGATGCGGCCCTTCTTGCCGTGGGAAAGGGCACGCTTGATGCGCTCGCGCGACGAGGTCGTATCGACCGTCGCGTCAACGGAATCGGACATAGCCTACCCCCTCTTTTTCTTGGAAATCAGACGGACGACGCCCACCAGCGTGGCGGAGATGATAAACAGGACCACGCCCATGCCGAACAGCGCCGAGCGGTGCAGACCCGAGGAATAGCTCATGTCGAGCGCGATCTGGCTCGTGAGCGTCGAGATGGGGCTCGCAATGCTGTCGGGAATAACCGGGGCGTTACCCACGACCATGAGCACGGCCATGGTCTCGCCGATGGCACGGCCCATACCCAGCACGATGGCATCCACGATACCCAGCTTGGCGGCAGGTAGCACGACCTTATAGATGGTCTGCCACTTGGTGGCGCCCATGGCATACGATGCCTCGCGAATGCCCATGGGAATGGAATTGAGGGCATCGATGGTGAGCGTGGTGATGGTAGGGACGATCATGATGGCAAGCACGAACCACGCCGTCAGCGCACCAAAACCAAGACCACCGGTCACCTGCGCGATAAACGGACGGATGATGATCATGCCAAAGAAGCCATAGATGATAGAAGGGATGCCGGCCAACAGGTCAACGGCAGGGCTGATGAGCTTGCGTACGCGCTTGCCGGCGATCTCGACCAGATACACAGCCGTGCCCACGCCCAGGGGCACACCCATGGCGAGCGCACCGACGGTCACCAGACCCGAGCCGGCAAGCAGCGACACGATGCCGTAGTGGCCCTCAGAGGGCGCCCACGTAAAGCTAAAGAAATCTGCCAGACCGATGTCGGTAAAGACGGGCAGCGCCGAGTACGTGGTAAAGACAAAAATCAGGATGACGGTAACAACCGCCAAGAACGCGCAGGCAAAGAAGATCCACTGCAGCGCCTTCTCCTTGATATAGGTGCTGCGCGATACGAGCGCCAGCTCGCGCTTCTTGGGCGCCTGACCATTCTGCTCAGTCTGGGAGTTTTCCTGTGCTTCCATGCTACTCACTCCCCTTCTCGTCGTTGGTGACGGGAATAAAGCCCGCCTCGCGAATCTGCTTGTCCATCTTTTCGGACGTCACGTAGTCGATGTAATCTTGCGCCTGCTGCGAAGGTGCACCCTTCACAAAGAAGTAAAGGTCGCGCGAGATGGGATAGCCGCCGCTCGCGACCGTCTTCTCGGACGCCTCAACATGATTGACCGAGACGGCCTTGACCGAGGTCTTGGCGTTGAGGCTATCGACGAAGCCCAGCGAAATGTAGCCGATGGCACCGCGCGAACGAGATACCACGTCGCGCACCTGGCCCGTGCCCGAAAGAACGGCGGACCGGCGATCGAACGGGGTGCCGTCCATCACGATGGTGCGGAAGGCCTCACGCGTGCCAGACGCCTCGTCTCGGTTGATGACCTGGATCTTCAGGTCCTCTCCGCCGACTTCCTTCCAGTTGGTGATCTTACCGGCGTAAATATCGCGGAGCTGCTCGGTCGAGAGGTTATCGACGGGGTTATCGTCGTTCACGATGACCGCGATACCGTCGTGGGCAATGACGATGGGAGTCAGGCCCAGATTCTGTTCGTCGGCATTGAGTCCACGGGAGGAGCTGGCGATATCGGCCGTGCCAGCGCTGACGGCTTCGATGCCAGCGGAAGAGCCCAAACCAGAGACGAGCACGTCGATGCCGGTCTCCTCCTTAAAGCCCTCTGCCGCAATCTCGGCGATAGGAAGACAGGTCGTGGAGCCGGCCACGGTAATGGAAGAGGTAGAAGATCCCGAAGAACAGGCGCACAGCGTAAGCGTAAGCACAGCGGCGCTCAGGACCGATACGATCTTTCTCATAGCATCACGCCGATCGCAGCATGGCGCCCACAGGTGCCGTCCTCGTTACGGTAGGAATAAAAGCGGTCGTTCTGACGCACAGTCGAAAGCTGGGTATCCACGATATTATCCGCGTCCACACCGATATCTACCAGCGCCTCACGAATGGCGGCAGATAGATCAAGCATGCGAGAAGCGCCCGCATCGATGCACGAAAACTCGGCGGCAAAGCGGTCCATGAGTTCCTGGGATACCTCATATTCGTCAGCCAAGATATGGGGGCCGATATAGGCGGAAACGTCGCTCGCATCGCAGCCGGCAGCATCGCAAAGCACCCGGCACGCCTTGGCAGAAATACGTGTAATCGTGCCCTTCCAACCGGAGTGCACCACGGCAAATCCGCCGGGGGCCACCAGCACCACGGGAACGCAGTCAGCAAAGCAGAGAAGCACGGGCACGTCATGGGCCGTACAGACGATGGCATCGCAACCCTCGGCAATCTGCTCGCGAACAGCCTCAAGATCGTCGGCGCCGTTCGAAGTCACCGTAACGATATGGTCACCATGTACCTGATTGGGCACGAGCAGATTATGCTCGCACTCAGTGGCGCCCATAGCTTCGAGCGCTCGACGACGATTTTCTTGAACAGCAAAGGGGTCATCGCCTACATGCGAGCCCAGGTTGAGCGAGGAGTACGCGTCTTCAGAAACGCCACCGGTGCGCTCGGTAAAGGCAAAGCGAACATCGGATGTCGCGCCCTCCACCAACGTAACTCCATCATGGTCGACACGCGAAACGTTGTCCGCACGTGCTGCCATACTAAAGCCTCCTAATAACACAAGTACCGCGGCATCGCCGCTACAGCCAGCGTTTATACGGCTGTCATACTTCCTTAAAAGGATACCCGCAGCGGTAGGGACCAAACGTAAAGGGAACGTAAGGAGATTGGAGGCTTTCGTTTACAAACGAGAAACAAAACGGGGTGCATCCAAATGGACACACCCCGTGCAGGTCGTTGAGAAAAACGAACTAGAAGCTACCGCGCTTCAGGAAGTCGGGAAGCTCGAACTGGTCGTTGCCAAAGTTGGGCAGCTCGGTACCACCGACGTTGCGGGTCGGAGCGGCCTGAGCCGGGCTGGCAGCCGGAGCGGTGCGCTGCGGCTCAGCGGAGGCAGCGGCCTTGCTCTGAGACTGCTGAGCAGCAAAGAGCTCGTCCTGACGGTTGACGTTGGAATCGGAGAAGCCCGTAGCGATGACGGTGATACGCACCTGATCGCCCAGGGACTCGTCGACAACGGTACCGAAGATGATGTTCGCCTCGGGGTCGACGGCGTTGGCGACAACGTCGGCGGCGTCGCTGATCTCCTGGATGCCCAGGTCCTTGGAACCAGCGATGGAGAGCAGCACGCGCGTGGCACCATCGATGGAGCTCTCGAGCAGCGGGCTGGAGATGGCCTGCTGGGCAGCGTCGACGGCACGGGTGTCCCCAGAGGAGGTACCGATGCCCATCATGGCGGTACCGGCCTGCTTCATGATGGTCTTAACATCGGCGAAGTCCAGGTTGATGATACCGGGGACGGTGATGAGGTCGGTGATACCCTGGGTGCCCTGGGAGAGGACGCCATCGGCAATCGCGAAGGCCTCGAGCATGGTGGTCTTCTTCTCGGCGATGTCGAGCAGCTTGTCGTTAGGGATAACGATCATGGTGTCAACGCAATCGGAGAGGGTCTTGATGCCCTCCTCGGCGCTCTTCTTGCGCTTGCGGCCCTCGAAGGTGAAGGGCTTGGTCACGACGGCGACGGTCAGCGCGCCGACCTCGTTCATCGCGATATCGGCAACGATGGGAGCGGCGCCGGTACCGGTGCCACCGCCCTCGCCACAGGTGATGAACACCATGTCGGCGCCAGCGAGCGCCTCGGCGATGTCGTCGCGGGACTCATCGGCAGCCTTGCGGCCAACCTCGGGGTTGGCGCCGGCGCCCAGGCCGCGGGTAAGGTCGGTGCCGATGTGCACCTTGATATCGGCATCAGAGATCGCGAGTGCCTGAGCATCGGTGTTGATGGCGACAAACTCGACGCCGCGGATGCCCTCTTCGATCATTCGATTGACCGCGTTGGTACCGCCGCCGCCGACGCCGACCACCTTAATGACGGCAAGGTAGTTGTTGATCTCTGTCTCGTGCATGTCGGTCCTCCGAACAAAGGTTATAGCCATAGCATGGGTCGACCCCTGCGCACATTAACCTTCAGGTTGAAAGTAAATGCAAAGGTAAACCGTATTATGTTTGCACATTATGAACGTATCAGTCAAATAATTGACCGTGAAAACCAAACAAACCAGATAAACGGCGTGGTATGGCCCCTCAACAAAGCATCAACCAGCGCTACGAGGTCGGAGCATTTCTAAATGTGTAGTTGCCCGGAGAGCGCACATTGATATACGTTACGCCCTCTACCTGCGAAAGCAACTTGGTGACTACGCGTTCCTTCTTGGCGATATCGTCCGAATCGCCCAGCGACACCTCAATGCCGTTATTGAGGTTTGCCGAGATGGCTTCGACCGAAGGCGTGGAAATATCCTTGACTTGTCCCAAGAACTCGCTCGAAAAACCACGCACATAATCCAGACCGGCCTTAACGGCTTTGGAGTTCACCGCCTGGCCGGAAACCGGAGCGACATCCGCCGAGACATCAGTCAACAACACCGCGCCATAATGCTTGGCGAGCGCCAGCGCGGCATCGATTCCGGTCAAGGTATTTGAGCCCTGCCCTGTCGTGATGACGTTGCCCTGGTCGTCCACTTCGACCGACGTCGACAGCGGGGCGATCCAGGTGTCATCATCTCCGATAGCCCAGGCAAGGTCGTCGGAGCTGATATACGCAATGGCGATAACCTTACGCTCCGTCGGCGTGATGATAAGCGTATGGGGAAACTGGCGCTGGACATCCACGCCCGAGACCCACGGGTTCTGCTTGAGATCCTCGGTAATCTGGTCGGGATCGACGTTAAAAAGCGACGTTCCCTCGGGCAAGTCGATCAGCTGGATAGCATCGTGCTTCGTCACATGCTCGCTGCCTTGAATCTGAATATCAGTGGCAGTAAACAATCCAGAGTTGATCACCACGATGGCAACGACGACGAGCACGGCCAAGACGGCCAGAACGCCGCCCACGATTTTGCCTTTGCCGGTAACGACAGAAGCGGCGTCTGATGTTTTATTTGCCATCGCTCCAAGTGAAGAAAACGGGTTGAAACCTTTTTTACTCGAAGGCTTCTTGGCGGTAGCCGGCACCGATGTCAGCGAGCGCGGTTTCGATGCGCCCAGCGTGCGACCTGGACGCGCCGCCTTAGTTCCCGTCGAGGGCTTGGGAGTTGCCATGGGACGGGCAGGCTTGGCGCCCATAACAGGCTTTGACGTCACCGAGGGACGCGAGGACTTTTTTGCGGCCGGACGATTACCGAGCTGCGAGCCGACGACCGGTCGACTGGTCTGTCGAGCATGCCCGCCAGACTTAGAGTGCGCGACGGTATTGCGTTGAGGTTTGGCAGGCGCGCCGGAACGCCCTCCGGCGCGGCGGAAGGTGGGTTTCGATGCTCTAGAAGCCGAGGAATTTAACTTCCGGTCTGAGCTCGATGCCATACGCCTCCCTCACCTTTCCGTGCACATGTCTGATAACCGCGGCAACGTCATCGGCCGAGGCAGTTCCGTTATTAACGATAAAATTAGCGTGAACGGGCGAAACTTCCGCGCCGCCAATCGAAAAACCCTTTAATCCACAATCCTCGATAAGCTTGCCCACACTCGCATCGGGCGGATTGCGAAAGACCGACCCGCAGGATGCGCGACCCATGGGCTGCGTACGCTTGCGCCTCGTAAGGTACCGCTCCATGCGCTCGCGAATGTCGGCCTTGGGCGCCGGTTTAAGCTTGAGCACGCACTCGAGGATGATCTCATTGCGGGGAAGGCTACATTCGCGGTAGCCCCAAGTGATCTCGGACCCCGCATAATGCTTGATACCGGATGCCGGGTCAAACGTTACGACATCCTCAACCAGCGAGCCAATCCACTCGGTCCGTGTGCCGGCATTCATAGATATCGCACCGCCGACCGAACCAGGGATGCCAACGGCAAACTCAAGGCCCGAGAGGCTACGCGACAGGGCATCGTTGACCAAGCGCGCGAACATCACGCCCGCGCCAACGGTCAGCGTACGACCGTCTTCGGCAACAACCGTGCGCTGGAACTCACGCCCCAGCGAAATGACGGCACCGCGATAACCGCCATCGGCAACCAGCAGATTGGAGCCCTTGCCGATGATGACCCACGGCACCTGCTCGCGATCGAGCACCGCCACGGCGCGGCGGAGGGCATGATAGCTATGGCACGTCACAAAGAGGTCGGCCTTGCCGCCGATACGATAGCTCGTATGACGCGCAAGGCGCTCGTCCTCGATCACATCCGTGTCGATCATGCCCGAGAGCGCCATGACGGCGTTAAACAGACCCATTAGTCTTAAGCGTCTTTCTTGGCAGTCAGATACTCGATAAATTCGGGACCGACGGTCGTAACGTCACCGGCGCCCATGGTGAGCAGCAGGTCGCCCTCGCCCACCATCTGCTCGAGCTCCTGATTGAGCTCAAGACGGCTGGAGCAGTACACGACCTCCTTGCCAGGATGCTTGGCGCGCACGGTATCGGCGAGCATCTTAGAGGTGACACCCGGAATGGGCATCTCGCCAGCCGAGAACACATCAATCAGCAGCAGCTTATCGGCATTGGCAAATGCATCGGCAAAGTCGTCGCACAGGGCCTGCAGGCGCGAATAGCGGTGCGGCTGGAACACGACGTCGACGTGCTTGTAACCCAGCGACGAAGCGGCAGCAAGCGTCGCCTTGATCTCGGTGGGGTGATGGCCGTAATCATCGACCACGGTGATGCCGTCGATATCGCCCACGTGGGTAAAGCGACGGCGGACGCCCTCAAAGCTCGAGAGCGCCTTGGCGGCGGCGTCGATGTCAAGGCCCAGGACATGGGCAACGGTGAGCACGGCCGTGGCGTTGAGCATGTTGTGGCGACCGGGATTGCTCTTGATCTCCACAGCGTGCTCAGTTCCGTCCTCAAAGCGAACGATAAAGTCACTCTGGATGCCCTTGACATCCGGATGCACGCAGACGATGTCGTTGCTCTCGGCAAAGCCGTAGGAAAGCACGTGACGGCCCGTCGACTTGGCGAGCTCGACCAGATGCGGGTCCTCGCCGCAGACGATGACGGTGCCGTCCTCGCCCACCAGGCTCATGAATTTGGCGAAAGTTGCCTCGATCTCCTCGATACCCGAGTAGTGATCGAGGTGGTCAGCCTCGACGTTGGTCACAATGACCACGTTGGGGTTCAGGAACAGGAAGGAGCTGTCGGACTCGTCGGCCTCGGCGACAAAGTAGTCGCCCGAGCCGTTCTTGCCGTTCGTGTCATAGCCCTCGACGATGCCGCCGATCAAGAAGCTCGGATCCAGACCCATGCGGTCGAGCATGGTGGCGCACATCGAAGACGTGGTGGTCTTGCCATGCGTGCCGGCAACAGCGACGGTGGTGTAGCCGTGGCCCAATGCAGAGAGCATCTTTGCACGGGGCCACACGGGGATGCCCAGCTCGCGAGCGCGCACAAGTTCAGGGTTGGACTCCGGAATAGCGGTGGAGACAACAACCACATCGGGCTTGACCTCGTCGATCGTGGCGGCCTCATGGCCCACATGCACCTTCACACCAGCGCGGGTAAGCTGGCGGATATAACGTGACGTCTTAAGGTCGGAGCCGGTAACGGCATAACCGCGCTCGTGCAGAACGAGAGCGATGCCGCTCATGCCGGCGCCGCCGATACCGATAAAGTGGGCGCTCTTAAACTCGGGCGCGGAGGTTGCAGTCTGGGAATCAGCCATGTGCTCGTGTACTCCTTGCGTAAACACTGCCTGTAACCCGTTAACTGTACCGCACCTACC
>CAKUEU010000045.1 GCA_934646865.1 uncultured Collinsella sp.
TCCATCCTCGCCAGCTACGGCGGTGGCCGTATCTCCGTCGAGCTCGCGCACTCCAAAATTACGAATGACCTGCTGCCCTCGCAGATCGAAGGCGAGCGTGGCACTATCCAGATCGATCATCTGTCCACGCCCCGCAACGTCCGCATCGACTACCGCGGCGATGTCGTACGCGGCTCGGCGACCGAGACACCGCGCGAACAGGGCGACAACGGCCGTGTGCTCGACCTGCCTAAATCGAGCAACACTATGGAATACGAACTCACGGACTTTATCACCGCCATCGGCGGCATCGATAACGTTAAGGAAGAGATTTGGGAGACCCCGGCGGGACGCCACGAGCTCGGCCACTACCGCGATGTCACGCTCGTCTCACTGTGCATCATGGATGCCGTGCGCCAGCAGGCCGGCATAACCTTCCCGGCCGACGCAGGCAAGCAGGCATAGCGATGGGCCTCTTCGATACATTCTTCTCCAGCGTCACCGGCGGCAGTCGAGAGCCTCAAAAACCATCAGACGTCGAGCTCGAGCTGCGCCGCAGGCTTACCGTGCTCGCAAGCGACGAGGCCACTCAAGACACTCCCCTGCGCTATTTCCTGCGTTGGACGGGACAGGTCCAGGGCGTTGGCTTTCGCTTTACCAACACCAACCTCGCGCAGGCACGCGCGCTCACCGGCTGGGTGCGCAATATGGAAGACGGCTCAGTCGAGATGGAAATACAGGGGGCGCCGGCAAACATCCTGTCTCAGCTCGAAGCGCTTCATGCCTCCTACGAGCGTATGGGGACGCGCTTTCGCCTCAAAGATGCCCAGGCGCGAGCCCCGCTTGCCGATGAAGACGGTTTCAATCCTCGTTATTAGTATTGTATGCTAAATACGGTATCATTTACTTACGACCGTTGATAGAAAAGAGGCGAGGCGCATGGCAGTACAAAGACGAAATACCAAACAGCGAAAGCTGGTCTTGGACGCCGTGCGCCAAAGCTATAGCCACCCCACCGCCGACGAGATCTACAACGCTGTACGCGAGCAGGACGACAAGATCAGTCGCGGCACGGTCTACCGCAACCTCAACCTTTTAGCAGACGCGGGAGAAATCCTCTCCATCAAGACGCCGGGCGGCAGCCGCTTCGACCGCACCGTCGAGCCGCACGCTCACGTTATCTGCACCTCATGCAGCCGCGTCATCGATGTGCCCTTGCCGTTCGATGCCCAACTCGACGCCCGTGCAAGCGAGGAAACCGGCTGGCATATCACCTCGCACTACACCATCTTCGAAGGCCTCTGCCCCAACTGCCGGTAGGCATGTCCCAAAAGCCTACTCAGCGAGCAGGCGACGCAGCTCCTCTTCGACCGTTCGCACGTAGCGGACGCGGTCGTTGATGCCACGCATGGTAGGATTGCAGTTTTCCATCAGATAGGGATGGCCCACGACGTTGAGCATGTCGCGATCGTTCTCGTTGTCGCCAAACGCCATCATCTCATCGGGCGAAATCCCCAGGGCGCGACCGTAGTCGGCAAGCGCGGAACCCTTGCCCGAACCAAACCCGATAAAGTCCGTCCATTCGGTTCCCGATGTCATGACATCGACTCGATCGCTAAAGTGGCGCTCGAAATACTCCAGTGCCGCCGGCTGCTCCGCCTCGGGCGTCTGGAAGGCAATCTTAATGACATCCTCGTCAATGTCTTCGGGGCGGTCAACCACCGCCACATCGCAGTGGACCTCATAGCGCAGGTGGTCGACAAACGCATCGTTGCCGCTCATGGTGTAGAGGTGCCCCTCGCACGACAGGGTCACATCGGCATGGGGATACGCAACCACGGCATTCGCGATATCCATGGCCAGGTCGCGCCCCATAGACCGCTTAACCACGGCACGCCCCTCGCTCATGACCAGGGCGCCGTTTTCGCACACATAGCCCAGCTCGTCGGCCACTGGCGCAAAGAGGTAACGCAGGCTCGCATATTGGCGGCCGCTTGCCGGCATAAACACAATGCCGCGACGATGCAACTCGCGAATGAGCTCAAACGCCTCGGGGCGCGGCTCACGCTCCCCCGGATGCAGCAGCGTGCCATCCAAATCGCAGGCGATCAGCTTGATTCCCTCAAGACCCATATGCTTCCCCCAAAGCATCTCATCAACAGCAAGACGGACTTTGATTGATTGCCTCTCAAAGTCCGTCTTGCGCATATGCGCGCTTACTTACGCGCCCTTTTTACGATCGTAAAGTCTGGAGCCATGCTCACAACGACATCTGCCGCGCTCGACGCAAAGCGTCGGCTGGCATCGAGCTCGCGCGTAACCACCGAGAGTCGAACGCCCTCGATACCCCGGAGCATGCGGCCCAAAATCGGTTGCACCGGCGTATGCATGCGCACGGTATGATCATCCGAGTCACCTCGGAAGAGCGGCGCGTGCATGTTGCCGATCTCCCAACACGCATGCGCGAGCGCAATCGGGTCCATGCGGTCAACTTCGACCAGATAGACCTCGGCGCTGCGCAGACGCACGACAACCGCCACGGGCACCGTGTCCGAGCGGTCGATGGCAAGCACGTCACCGTCGGTAAGTCGTTCACTGTCAGCAACGCCCGGTCCAATATCAACCGTGCGTCCCAGCTCCGTGGTGCCCACAAACGCGCGGACATCCGCCTGATCCCAATCGAGCACCAGCTCATCAATCTCAAAGACGCCACCCAACTCCCGGCGAAGCAGAAGCTCATAGGACGGGTCGTTAAGATTTCCCAAGCACGTCGTCGAAACCAGGCTTACAGACATCGGCTAGTCCTCGACCTCGACAAGCTCGATGTCAAAGTTGAGATCCTTGCCGGCGAGCTCGTGGTTGGCGTCGAGCGTCACGGCCTCGGGCGTCACGTCGATGACCACGGCGGGGACGGGCATGCCGCTCGGCGTGGACAGGAAGAGCTTCATGCCCTTCTCGATCTGCTCGATATTGGGAACCTGCTCGGCCGGGAAGGTCAGAACCATCTCGGGGTTGTGCTCGCCGTAGGCATCGGCAGCCGGGATGTGCACGGTCTTCTTCTCGCCCACCTGCATGTCGACAACAGCGGCGTCAAAGCCCTTGATCATCTGGCCGGCGCCACAGGTGAACTCCAGCGGCTCGCCGCGATCGTAGGAGCTATCGAACTGCGTGCCGTCATCGAGCGTGCCGCGATAATGGGTCTTGACCTTCTTGCCCTGGTTGGACATGGAAACCTCCGTGATAGGGGCGGCGTACAATACGAGCCGCCGTGAACATATGGCGCTAACTATACCCTAGTCATACAATTTGAAGACAGTTTGCAAAGAAACGCTGCAACCGGAGGAACTATGGCATATCCCGTATTTGACCTACACTGCGACACCGCCGACCGCATTGGCTGGGCCACGCTCGATCTCGACTTGCGCTTCACCGCCGGCACCGACGGCTATTTCCCCGGCGACGAGACACATCCGCAAGATTTCGACCTCATCGAGGGCAACGCCTGCGCCATCTCGCTCGCAAAGATCGGCAAGACCCCGTGGGCGCAGTGCTTTGCCACGTTTGTCCCCGACGAGATTCCCGCCGCCCACGCTGCGCGCTTCCAGGCGCAGATCATGGCGCATATGAGCGGTCAGGCCATGCTCAACCACGACCGCATGGTCAACGTGCGGAGCGCGGCAGACATTCGTCCTGCGCTCAAGGACGGCAAGGTCGCCTGCATCCACACCATCGAAAACGCCACCTTCTTTGCCGAGGACCCCGCGCTCATCGAGGTGCTCAAGAGCTTGGGCGTGCTTATGTCGTCACTCAGCTGGAACGCGCAGGGACCGCTCGCGAGCGGCCACGACACCCACGCCGGTCTCACCGCCGCCGGCATCGAGGCGCTTACGCAGATGGAGCACGCCGGCATGGTGCTCGATGTCTCCCACCTCAACGATGAGTGCTTTGACGAGGTTGTCGCCCACGCCACGCGCCCCTTCGTCGCCAGCCACTCCAACTCCCGTACTGTCTGCGGCGTCAAGCGCAACCTCACCGACGACCAGTTCCGCACCATTCGCGACATGGGCGGCATCGTCGGCCTCAACTACTGCAGCGAGTTCCTTTCCAACGACGCAACCGACAAAACCGCCGCAGACGTCACCTTCGACCAGTTGGCAGCACATATCGAACACTGGCTCGACCTGGGTGGCGAGGACGTCATCGCGCTCGGCGGCGACTGGGACGGCGCCAAGGTGCCCGCCTTCCTCTCCGATGCCAGCAAGATGCCCGAATTCCAGAACATGCTCTCCAAGCACTTTGGCAAGACTGTGATGCAGAAGCTCTGCAGCGACAACGCGCTTACCTTCTTTGAGCGTTATTAATTTCACATCCCTTGAGCGGGCCGGCATGTCGAACGGTCGGCATACCGGCCCGCCTCCAATCTGAAGGACCGCTTTTGACGCAGCAATTTACGATTTCTGTATCCCGACCGGATGGGACGTCCTTGCCCGTCATCGTTACAAAAAAGCGCGTCAAGAACTTCAACCTACGCGTCACATCGAGCGGCGAGGTCCACGCCAGTGCACCGCTCGGCGCCAGTCGCGAGCGCATCGAAGCGTTTGTGAAGCGCAACAGCGCCTGGATTATCAGCCGACTTGCCCAGCGCGAGCAACGTCAGGCGACAGCGCAAGAGCCGCTCAGTCCCTCGTCCATCATTGCACTTTGGGGCAAGCCCATCACGGTACAGGACGCACTCGATCACAACTTTGCATCGCCCGCACCGCGACCCAAGCAGGCCACCTTCGCGAGTTTTATGGGTACCGACGAATCGGACGAAAGCCCACAGGCTAAGCGGCGCGCAATCCTCGACGGCCTAACGTCCGACGAGCTCCAAGCCCACATCGACCAGCTCTATGCGTCCGAGGTCGCATCGGCGCTGCGCGATATGGTGCACGCATATGAAATCGCAATGGGTGTCGCCGTTTCCCGCATTTCCGTACGCAGCATGAAAACGCGTTGGGGCTCATGCACGCCCAAATCCGGCGCCATTCGCATCGCGCGCGAGCTCGCCGCCTACCCCGTCGAATGCCTCGACATGGTTGTCGCCCATGAGCTCGTCCACTTGCTCGAGCCAAGCCACAACCAGCGGTTTCACGCCCTGCTCGACACGTACTGCCCTAACAATAGAGCTCTGTCGCAGCGGCTCAAGCAGCCACCCCTCAACAAGCTCTAGCGTCGACTAGCGCACGCGCTCGATCTCGACACCGCAGCTTGCCAGGGGCAGGCCAACAGGAGCCCACGGCTTATCGAGCTTTATGCGCACACCAAGCAGCGAGGGATAACGGCGCAGCAGCATCTGGGCCGTCCCCTCGGCTGCCGCCTCGATGAGTTTAAACGTATGCTCGCGCAGATAGCCATCAACATCGTGGCACACCGAGCCGTAGTCAATCGAGGCATCCAGGTTATCGTGCTCCCCCGCCGCGCGCAGGTCGGCATAGAGCACCAGAGAAACGATGAACTTCTGACCCAGCGCGTTCTCCTCGGGATACACGCCATGGTTGGCAAAAACCTCAAGGCCGTCAATGACAATACGATCGGCATGGCGCAGATCGTCATAGCTCACGTGAGGCACCGCCGTTGCTGTGGATATTTCGCCCCTTCCACGGCGAGCGAGCTCGGCGCCTTCAGTCTTGGTTGCACTCTCGGGCAGTTTCTTGTTACTCATCGCGATCGTCTCCTTCGTTTAGAACCCCGACCGCGCAAATCAACTACACGCGAATCGACAGGTTCTTTTTATCATCGCTCCAGTTGCAAGCATTGCGCGCGGGGCATGCAAAGCAGGCGCGCGACGCTTTGTCGGCTGCATAGAGCAGACGCTCAAGCGGTTGGCTGTTCACGCGCAGCTTTCGATGGCCCAGAATAGCCGTCTTAATGGCCGCGGCATCGGCCGACTCAAACGCCACGTCATCGGGCATGCCGGCGAGTATTGCATCAGCGACGCGCTCGCTTGCAACATCATGGGATATACCCGATTCGTACTGTTCATCTTTGCCGATATCGTGAAGAAGTGCCGTGGCGTAAATGACCTCGCGGTCAAATTCGAGCTGCTCCTCGAGATTCTTGATCCACATAATGCGAGCGACATCGAGCAGATGGTCAATACCGTGGCGGCAGAAGATGCGCCCCGATTCCAACTGTGCAATGTTGCCCAGGTGCCGCCGGAACAGCCCGTTGGCACAAATGTAATCAATGCGAGGCATGGCGCCAAAGGGGGCCAGGCCCGAAGCCATAAAGCCGCGACGCGACGTCCCCTCATCGGTCTTCGATGTAAAGTCGTTGACGACTCTCATGGTTAGCGGCCCAGCATCCTAAAGAAACGCTCCTCGAGCGCGGGATCGGTCTCAAAGACGCCGCGGCGAGCGAGCGTCACGGTCTTGGTGCCGGGCTTTTGCACGCCGCGCATGGTCATGCACATATGCTCGGCCTCCATGAGCACAATCGCCCCCTGGGGGGCAAGATAGTCCATAAGGGCATCGGCAACCTGCGCACACAGCTGCTCCTGCAGCTGCAGACGGCGGGCATAGACCTCCACCGTGCGGGCAAGCTTGGAAAGCCCGGCCACCCGACCGTTAGGGATATAACCAATGGCGGCTTTGCCATAAAACGGCAGCAGATGGTGCTCGCACAGCGAATAGAACGTGATGTCGCGCTCAATAACCAAATCGTTCGAGGCGACGGCAAAGGTTTTGGACAGGCGCTCCTCGGCACTTTGATCCATACCGCCGGCAATCTCACCGTACATACGGGCAACGCGCGCCGGGGTCTCCAGCAGGCCCTCACGAGTTGGGTCCTCGCCTATACCCTCAAGCAACAGCTTGATGGCGGCCTCGACTTTTTCCTGATCGACCATCTGGGCCTCACTTTTCCGATTAAACGTTCGCGCTATGGTACCACGCCCTCCGGCATCGACCACAAGCTACATAGTATGGGTCGAATAGACCGGATCATCACGCCAAAGTTCAACCGCATCACAAAGCGCAACGCCCTCGCGCTCAGCACGGGCATGCGTAGCGTTCATATCGATCACGCGCTGGTTGCTCGAGCCCCTAAAGCGCAGCGTGATATCGTACAGGTCCTGAACAAACGGGCCGTCCACCAACATGTCAAGGCAGGCAAGAATGCGGTCCGTCACCTCGGTATGGTGACGACCACCCGGCATAAGCTCCTCGAGCACGTCGCCGGTAAAACACCAAATGGTCTTTCCTGACCCCGCAGGATAAGCGGCGCGAACACGCTCGACAAACTCAACGAGCCCCGCCTGGTTCTCGGGCTCCATAGGCTCTCCGCCCAGAATCGTCAGGCCGTCAATAAAGGGATGATCGAGGCTCTCGATAATCTTGTCCTCGACGGCACGATCAAAGGGCTCGCCCGCAGCAAAGTCCCACGCAACAGAGTTAAAGCAATTCTTGCACCCACGACGGCATCCACTCACAAACAGAGAAGTACGAACGCCTTCCCCATCAGCAATGTCGAAATACTTAATGTTCGCGTAGTTCATAAGTAACCTTCCTGGGGGTCTGGAGTATATCATCCCGTCCTCAAACAGCTTCGCTCGCTGCGCTCGCTGCAGAACTGCGGGCGGGACGATATACTCCAGACCCCCTCGCGAGCAACACTCAATGAACGAAGCGAACATCGAGTATAGGGTTCGAGGTCCAATAAAAGATTTGTTGCAGCTCAACCGTTGCTGCAAGCAAACCGTTATTGCAAGTCGACTCATTTCCGCTAAGAACTTCGAGGAGTGAGCAGACCGCATGCTGCATCTCAGCTACGTCAACTTGGCCGCCCCGTAGCGAGGCCCCGGACCTTTGCTCGATATGAGTTCCGCACGAACAGGAGGCGCCAGTGGCGCCTCCGTCGTGAGCCAGGACTGTCCGAAATAGCGAGTAAAGGTCCGGGGCCTCGCTACGGGGCAGCCTGGGATGGTTATTAGAGATGCAGCACGCGGTCGCGGATCTCCTCGGTTCGACCCTGATTCCAGAACTGGGTACCGATGTAGCCGCACGTACGACGAGCGACGTTCATCTTCTCCTGGTCACGATTGCCGCAGTTGGGGCACTCCCACACCAGCTTGCCATCGTCCTCGACAATGCGGATCTCGCCATCGTAGCCGCACACCTGGCAGTAGTCGCTCTTGGTGTTGAGCTCGGCGTACATGATGTTGTCGTAGATGTACTGCATCACGCGAATGACAGCCTTGAGGTTGTCCTGCATGTTGGGAACCTCGACGTAAGAGATGGCACCGCCCGGCGAAAGCTGCTGGAACATGCCCTCGAACTTGAGCTTGTCGAATGCGTCGATCTCCTCGGACACGTGGACGTGGTAACTGTTGGTGATGTAGCCCTTGTCCGTCACGCCCGGGATAATGCCAAAACGACGCTGCAGGCACTTGGCGAACTTGTAGGTCGTCGACTCAAGCGGGGTACCGTACAGCGAGAAGTCAATATCGCTTTCGGCCTTCCACTCGGCGCACTTGTCGTTCATGCGCTGCATGACGGCCATGGCAAAGGGCGTGCCCTCCTTCTCGGTGTGGCTGTGGCCCGTCATGTACTTGACGCACTCATACAGGCCGGCATATCCCAGGCTGATGGTGGAATAGCCGCCCACGAGCAGCTTGTCGATCGTCTCGCCCTTCTTCAGGCGAGCGAGGGCACCGTACTGCCACAAAATCGGTGCGGCGTCAGAGAGCGTACCCATCAGGCGCTCATGACGGCACAGCAGGGCACGATGGCACAGTTCGAGGCGCTCGTCGAAGATTTTCCAGAACTTGTCCATGTCCTGATGCGAGCTCAGCGCGACATCGGGCAGGTTGATGGTCACAACGCCCTGGTTAAAGCGACCGTAGTACTTGGGCTTGTTCGGGTCATAGTTCAGCGCGTTGGCCACATTGTTAAATCCGTTACCGGAGCGGTCGGGCGTCAAGAAGCTGCGGCAACCCATGCAGGTGTAGCAATCGCCGTTGCCGGCGGTCTCGCCCTTAGACAGCTTGAGCTCGCGCATCTTCTTCTCGGAGATGTAGTCGGGCACCATGCGCTTGGCGGTGCACTTGGCAGCCAGCTGGGTCAGGTAGAAGTACGGGGAATTCTCGTGAACGTTATCGTCCTCGAGTACATAGATAAGCTTGGGGAATGCCGGGGTAATCCACACACCGGCTTCGTTCTTAACGCCCTCATAGCGCTGACGAAGCGTCTCCTCCACGATCATGGCAAGGTCGTGCTTCTCCTGCGCTGAGCGAGCCTCGTTGAGATACATAAAGACCGTCACAAACGGCGCCTGGCCGTTTGTGGTCATAAGGGTCACGACCTGATACTGAATCGTCTGGACGCCGCGACGGATCTCGTCACGCAGACGGTCCTCAACGACCTCACGGACCTTTTCGGCAGATGCCGAAACACCGAGCTCCTCGAGCTCGCGGGCAACCTCGCCGCGAATCTTTTGACGGCTCACCTCAACAAAGGGGGCGAGATGGGTCAGCGAAATAGACTGGCCGCCGTACTGGGAGGAAGCAACCTGGGCGATAATCTGCGTCGCGATGTTGCAAGCAGTCGAGAAGCTGTGCGGCTTCTCGATCAGCGTGCCCGAGATAACGGTGCCGTTCTGGAGCATGTCCTCCAGGTTCACCAGGTCGCAGTTATGCATGTGCTGGGCAAAGTAGTCGGAATCGTGGAAGTGGATCAGGCCCTCATTGTGGGCATCCACGATCTCCTGGGGCAGCAGCACACGCTGAGTCAGGTCCTTGGAAATCTCGCCGGCCATATAGTCACGCTGGACGGAATTGACGGTCGGGTTCTTGTTAGAGTTCTCCTGCTTGACCTCTTCGTTATTGCACTCGATCAGCGACAAAATCTTGTCGTCGGTCGTGTTCTTCTGGCGCTTCAGGCTCTGAACATAGCGATAGATGATGTAGTGGCGAGCAACCTCGTAGCAGTCGAGACGCATGATCTCGTCCTCGACCAAATCCTGGATCTCCTCGACCGAAACGGTGTGGCCCGCGTTCTCGCATGCCTCGGCGACGTTTTGTGCCGCGTAAACCACCTGGCGGTCGGTTAGACGAGAGCTCTCCTCGACCTCCAAGTTGGCGGCGCGGATGGCATTGACGATCTTATCGATGTCAAAGACAACCTCGGTGCCGCTGCGCTTGATGATCTTCATCCTCTTGCCTCTTTCGCGTCGTAGTCTCATTGCGCTTCAGAGCCAAACGATGCCCGGCAGGGCCTGTCCCTGTCTTGCGGCGCCGTCGCGCAATCTGTGTTCTCGATAAACCATAAGCCTCCATGCGGACATTCCCAGGAGCCGATCAAGCGGCTCAAGGACACGTTCAAAAGAGGCAGTTAAGGTCTTCGTTCTCTGTCCGCCATCTATCATACGACAAAGACGCATCTATATCCTGTATTCTTTTTTTAGGTCAAACACAACATATAGTGTTTTAGCAGGTCAAGGCAATTAGTCTATTTGCAGACGCATTAAAAACGAGGGGTCTTTGGCAAGTCGGTAAAACGTTACCAGCACGGCTACCTGCATGGCAGTTATAAAACCCCCTTAGTCAAGCCGCCGACAAATCCTACCAAAACTAAGCCGCTCGCGCCAAAAGATTCCAAAAGATTATGCTTGACCAACATGTTGCGGTCGTGCCTTGCCGTGCCTCATGCAACCGCGGCACGAATCCTTAAAAGATATGTGTATGCAAACGGAGAAGATGAGAGTTTCCTCGGATGACTACTGAGAAGCATCCCGGAAGATCAAAAACTCGAAATTTGGCGACCCATTTGGCGACCAAAACAAAACAGCCCAGAGGACATAGCCTCTGAGCTGCGAACATTTGGTGGGCGTTAGAAGATTTGAACTTCTGACCTCTTCCGTGTCAGGGAAGCGCTCTCCCCCTGAGCTAAACGCCCAAATGGAGCGGACAACGGGGCTCGAACCCGCGACCCCAACCTTGGCAAGGTTGTGCTCTACCAACTGAGCCATGTCCGCCTGCGAGGATTTAATATACGGGATGATCCACCCAAATGCAAGAACTTTTTTTGAAAAGTTTTGCGACGTCCTCGCGAACCTCGCAAAGACATCAGCCACCACGGAAGGCGCAGGCAAACGCAAACTCGCCGCAAGAGGCCCCTACAACTCAGCGAGCATGATCCAGGCAGAACTGTCCTGCGCGAGCCTGCCGTCTGCAAGCGGTGATGAGGTGAGCAGGACCCTGCCCGCCGGCAGCTCCACGGGTGCTGCACCGAAGTTCGTCACACACGCCCAGCCGTTGTCGCGGCGATAGGCGATGACGCCGCCCTCAGCGCCCTCGGCACCATCCGCAAGGCCGGTGCGCCCGTCGAGATCGAGCCACGCGAGATCGTTGGCGCACTCGCACAGCTTGCGCCGCAGCCAGAGGGCGTCACGATAGAGCGCAAGCATCGATGTCGGGTCCGCTTCTTCCCTATCGGCAGCGTAATCGGAAAACCATGCAGGCTGCGGCAGATGGGGCGCCGCATCGGCGTCCGCCGGTGAAAACCCAAACGATCCGCCCTGCGCGGGATCGTCCGCCGCCACCCACGGCAGGGGCACACGGCAGCCGTCGCGCCCCTTCTCGCGCTTCGGTCCGTGCGTATTGGTCGCAGTAGGATCTTCGAGTGCAGCCCACGGAATGTCAGCCACCTCAAAAAGGCCGAGCTCCTCACCCTGATACACGTATGCCGAGCCCGGAAGCGCCAGCTCGAGCAAAAGGGCCGCCCGCGCGCGGCGCTCGCCGAGTTCACGGTCCTCGTCATAAGACGACCCGTCGCGTAAGAGCCAGTCGAGCGCAATCTGGTGGTAGCGCGTCGCCTTGATCTGCGGCAGGGCATAGCGCGTCGCCACGCGCGGCACGTCGTGGTTGGAGAGCACCCAGGTCGAGGCGGAATCGGATTCTATAGCTGCCTTCAAGCCCTCCTCGATTGCAGCGTGCATGTCATCATAGGTCCAAGTGGCCTTGGCAAACTCAAAGTTGAATGTCTGGCCAAGCTCGCTGGGACGCGCGTAGAGATACTGGCGCTCGGGCAGCACCCACGCCTCGGCAACGGCGCTGCGTGGCGGATCATAGCGGTCGAACACGCGGCGCCACTCGCGATAGATCTCGTGGACCTCGTTGCGGTCCCACAGCGGATGGGTGCCATCCTCAACCATGTCATCGCCCTCGGCGAGATGCCACCGGTCGAGGTCATCGCGGTCGAGATCTTTGGCGAGACCGTGCGCCACATCAATGCGAAAGCCATCGACGCCTCGATCGCTCCAAAACGCCAGGACGTCGCAAAAGAACGCATGAACCTCGGGGCACGACCAGTCAAAGTCCGGCTGCTCGGGTGTAAACATGTGCAGATACCACTGACCGTCCGCGACGCGCGTCCAGGCGGGGCCGCCAAAGTTGGCATTCCAATTGGTGGGAGGCAGCTCGCCGTGCTCGCCGCGACCATCGCGGAAGATATAACGGGCGCGCTCGGGCGATCCGGGGCCGGCGGCAAGAGCGGCTTTGAACCAGGGGTGCTGGTTGGACGAATGGTTGGGCACGATGTCGACGATGACCTTGATGCCGTGCGCGTGAGCCGCAGCGATCATGTCATCGAAATCGTCAAGCGAGCCGAGACGTGGGTCGACATCGCAGTAGTCCGCCACATCATAGCCGCCATCAACAAGAGGCGATGGGTAAAACGGGCTCAGCCAGATGGCCTCGATACCCAGCTGCTCAAGATAGTCCATCTGCTGGGTAATGCCCGCGATATCGCCCAGACCCGAACCAGTCGAATCCTTAAACGAGCGCGGGTAGATCTGATAGATCGCGGCATCGGACATCCATGAGCGCGACGAGAACTTTTCTGTAGCCATGGGATGAGTCTCCCTTGCAACGAGGTTTTGCGAGATGCCCTCGATGATACGCCCAAGGCAGACAGTCGCGGCAAACAACGCCCCACCCACGCCCAAAAAAGCTCGCTCCCTCTCGGGTTCGAGCTCCCTGGGGCGGATTGACCAATGAGGCGAAAAGAATGGAAGACTCACTCCCCCGGCCACGACAGACACTATGACCCAATCCGAGGGCACGGAAACGACAGGAGCCCCCGCTCGTGACCGCGGGTCGGGGCTGCG
>CAKUEU010000046.1 GCA_934646865.1 uncultured Collinsella sp.
GCAGGCCCCGCCGACCGATTGCAAGCGGTCGGCGGGGCCATTGTGGCTCTTGACAGCGGATTGGGTCATATGAGCGAGCGGGCTCCGGGTGCCCCAGGTTGCCGTGAAAGAGAAGGGAAGCGTACTTTATGTACGCGACCGACGATTGAGGGGCAAGATGGGGTGCCCGGGGCTCGCGCAGCGTCAACAAAAAACGCGGTTCGTTAGAACCGCGTAACATAGTTGGAGCGGACAACGGGGCGTCTGCGTATCCGCTTCGCGGATACGCACCGGCTTCGGCCGCCCGCCGGCGTCCTCGCCAGCTCGCTACAAACGCTCCGCGTTTGCTTAACGCTCGCTCCCTCTCGGGTTCGAGCCCAGACGACGGGTACGAAAAAGCCCGGCTACCGTAGTAGTCGGGCTGTTACGCTTGGAGCGGACAACGGGGCTCGAACCCGCGACCCCAACCTTGGCAAGGTTGTGCTCTACCAACTGAGCCATGTCCGCATATGTAAAACAAAACGGGCGCCGGAGCGCCCGGATGTTGCCTGGAGGCGAAGCCCGGATTCGAACCGGGGGTAAAGGCTTTGCAGGCCTCTGCCTTACCACTTGGCCACTTCGCCGAAAAAGGACCGCCTAAACGGTCCGGAAATGCAATGGAGCGGACAACGGGGCTCGAACCCGCGACCCCAACCTTGGCAAGGTTGTGCTCTACCAACTGAGCCATGTCCGCTTGCGGGTTATTAATTTACGCGAGTTGTCCAAAAGACGCAAGTACTTTTTTCAAAAAACTTGTCTGCCGCATGTTCTTAGCAGCTAAACGCGCTAAAGCGATTGGCTAGGCACACGATTCCAACGCTCCGCTAAACAGCTTCACCATCTGCACGCGCGTACCGGCGCCGTCCGTACGACGAGCAACCTCCACGTTATCGACGAGCATACGCATAAGCTTGATACCACGGCCGCGCTCCTCTGATGCGACCGGTTCGCTCGTTTCATCGATAGAATAGCCGGCACCTCGATCAAGCACCTCAACCACAACGCGATCGCCATAGGCCTGAACCGTCAGGACGCACCCGATACCGCCCGCATGGTCATAGGCATTACCCAGCGCCTCCCCCGACGCCAATGCGACATCGTACCGCTCGTCACGGCGCAACGGAAGCGATTCAAGGAGTTCGGCGATGCGATGTCGGTAGTATGGAAGATTCTCGATACCCTGACGGACCTCGACGCTCTTACTCCAGCGAGGCAGCTCCCCCACCGGAATGGCGGGAATAGACTCCCGTGCCGGCCCCGCGACATGAAGAATATCGACAAGACGAGCAATCTCCAAAAAGCGAACAACTTCACCTGATGCATTGACGAGCGAAAGCAGGCCTTCTCGCCTCATGAGCTCACGAGCGCGCGTAAGCAGGAATGCCAAGCCCGTCGAATCGATAAAGCTAACAGCCTGACAGTTGATGACGACACGACGCACGCCGCGGCCAATCAAAGCATCCAACCGCCGACGCAGCGCAGGCACCGTGGCGATGTCGATATCGCCTGGTGGCGTCAAAACCGCTATGTCATTCCACTCATTCATACGACCATGGTTCCCCAAAAAGCCCACTCGATGCATTCGTTTCCCCAACCGTACGGATTCAGCCCGCCCAGCGTCGTCTATGAACGACCCCGTAAAAACTCAAGGGACACCAATGCAATGTCATCGTCCAGCGCCGATTCGGTAAATCGGTCGAGCTCGCCCAAGACCTTGCCGCAGATTCCCGATACGCCCTCACCCGAGACAGAGAGCAGAAGGTCACGAAGGCGCTGCTCGCCAAAGAAAGCACCCGAGCGGTCACGCGCTTCGATTGTTCCGTCGGTGTACATAAATAGCATGTCACCAGGAGCGAACGTAAACACGCCTGTCTCGTACACCATGCTCTCAAAGGCACCGATTACCCCCGATTGGCATCCAAGCAGCTCGACCTCTCCCCCACGAGCCTCGTCGCCACCCAGCGGCATCGACTCTGGTCTGATGACCATGGTCGGAGGATGGCCCGCCGAACAATACGTTGCGCGTCCGGCTTTAAGGTCAATCTTGGCGATAAAGGCCGTCACGAACGTCTCGACCCTCGAAAAGCCCATGAGCATGCTGTTAAGGGAGCGTGCCATGCGGGCCGGTCCAGCGCCCTCCCAGGCATATGCCGTCAGGGCCGTCTTGACGAGCGCGGACATCGATGCAGCCTCAATGCCTTTGCCAGACACATCGCCCAGAATCATGACGGCGCAATCGTCGGGAAGACGGATGAGCGTATAGAAATCGCCGCCGACCAACGCCGAGTTCGTGGCCGACAGGTACACCGAATCGGTTGCGATACCCGGAACATCCCCCAGTGAATTTCTCATGCCAATCTGAAGGGTCTGAGCGATATGGCGCTCCTCACGCTTTTGAGATTCGCCTTCATAGATCAGTTCAAAGTCATGAGCCAAGTGCACCAAGTAGTCATATTCAAGGTCATCAATCGGCTCTTGGCTACCATCACGAAGCAGCAGCGCGCGCGTCGTCGGGCCCTTCGCAACAGAAGCAGGAACGATCGCGTCGTTACTGTGCTTGCCATCGCCCTCAGAGCGCGGGCGCCCCGCCTCGATGCCGGCGTCGACGTAGAGACCCTGGCAAGGCAGGCCATGTGCCCTAAGCCAGCCTCCCATAGGCATCGATTCGTCAACGCGAGTTATACGGACGTGTTTAAGGTCCTCGGCACTCGTGCCGCCCAAAACAGATGCCTCAAAGCCATCAGGGCCAGCCCCCAGACGTGCCGCTGGCGCCGTCGTGGAAAAGAAAAGCTTCTCGGGATCGTCCGGCAAAGCAACGCGACTGCCGCCTTCAAAATCTATGACGTAGGAATCCAGACTGGCGTCATACTCAATAGGGCAAAAATGGCAGTTGAGCATATTGCAGATCTCGGACGATACCGCCTGGGTAGCCGCGGCGGAATCGTCTAGAAAGGTAAACAACTCATCCCGCAAGACATTGAGCGAGCGGCCAAGCTCGGCCGTGCGACGGGAGCGAAGGCTCGATGCCATGCCGACCAGCTGGATAGACAGGTAATCGCAAATGACCTCGAGCACATTAACGTCATAGGCAAGCGGTGCCTGGGGGCGTTTCCAACCAACTTCCAGCACGCCAAGGATCTGCGTACCGTAAAAAACGGGAAGACAGATTTCACTGCGGTACGGAGGCATATCCTGCATGCGCAACAGGTGCTTAGAACGATTATCCAGGTCCATGAACATGCCCGAAGCGACTCGATCGCCCTCAAGGTCTTGCTGGATCGACAGACGGCAAGCGCGCGACTCGCGAAGTACGTACGTCGGAATGCCCGCGCCGTACGGCATGAACTCGGGCAGATAGCTGTCCTCTAGCTCCTTGGAAACGCCGCGGAGCTTAAAGCCGCCACTCTCGGAAAAATAGATAGCCGCACCGGAGGCATCAAGCGTTCCGACGAGCTGATTCAAAACGGTATCGAGCAGGCCGGGGAGCTCATCGGAGCCAACGGTACTCATAATGACCGAAAGCGTGCCCGAAAGACGCTTATTCGCCACCCTGAGCTCCGACAGCGCACGCTTGAGCTGACGATCGTGGGAATACTGCTCTTCGATGCTGTGAAGCGCCACCAGAACACGTGGTGCGCGGCGCCCAAAGATGCGTGGAGGCGTTACGGAGCCCGCACGAACCAAGACGGGAATAAAAGAGCCGTCACTCAGCTTGAGCATCAGTTCGTTCTCGGAGCCATCAGTTTCAAATGGCAGACGATGTTCCGTCGCACGTTCAAAAGCGGACGAGTACAGGACGTCTTTAACATCTCCACCGATGACGTCGGCGCGTTCCTCGCACATCAAACCAAGTAAGCGATTATTCACATGCAGAATGGTTCCGTCGAGCTCGCAGATGATGACAGCATCGCTCGTGATCTCGACTAGTTGGGCAACGTCTGCCCACTCGTTGCGTTCAAGCGTTTCCATCGTGGACCCCACCGTCTATCGGTAACAAAAAAGCCTCCGAAGAGGCTTCTCAAATGCGATGGTGTCGGAGGCGGGACTTGAACCCGCATGACCAAAAAGCGGTCACTAGCACCTCAAGCTAGCGCGTCTGCCAATTCCGCCACTCCGACATGCTATGTTGTTGATTCGCGGTTCGTTTTGTTGGACCCGCGCGTTCAACGAGGAAGATAATAACCTATGATTCGAGAACTGTGCAAGCACTTTTTTGAAAAAAGTTTTCGAATTTGTAATTGCGCAGGTAGACTGACCTGTTCGGGCCGGAATGAGGTTGCTTTCCAACGCGTCCTCGGGCATGCGGCATTATTTTGATTCGCGCTTCGCGCTACAAAATAATGCCGCCCCCTGCGGAATGCGTTGGAAAGCAACCTCATTCCGGCCCTAGGAGTATATACTCCGGGCACAGTTCTCAAATATGTTCTGGGGGCTGATGCAAATTTGGTGGCTCGGCCTTGCCGAGCCCTTATATGGGGAGGCCGGAGCTTAAGCTCCGGCCTCGCTAAAATCTTATTAGATTAAGTGAGCGATCAGGGAATCGCACTCCCCCTGCCGAGTTACCGCAGGGCCCGCCCTGGAGTTAGTTTTCAGAACACTCCGCAGGACGCAAGAGACCCCCGCCGCACGAAGTGCGCAGCGGGGGTCTCTTGCATGTCCGAGGACGTTCTGAAAACTAACTCCAGGGCGGGCCCGAACGAGAACACCGACTACAGGTCGATGTGCGATTCCTTGATCGGGAACGGCTCCGCGAAATGGCACGCGCAGCAGTGGCCCGGAGCGACTTCCTTAAACTCGGGAAGCTTCTCGGAGCAGATGCCCTGCGCGATCGGGCAGCGCGTGTGGAAACGGCAGCCGGTCGGCGGATCCAGCGGCGACGGCGGATCGCCAGCGAGGATGATGCGTTTGCGGGTCTTCTGGATATCCGGATCGGGCACCGGCACGGCAGACAGCAGCGACTGCGTGTACGGATGGTGAGGCTCGCTATAGAGCGTCTTCCAGTCCGAAACCTCGACCATCTTACCCAGATACATAACGGCAACACGGTCGGAGATATGCTGCACGACAGAGAGGTCGTGAGCAATGAAGAGATAGGCCGTACCAAACTTGTCCTGGAGCTCCTTAAGAAGGTTCAGAACCTGGGCCTGAATGGATACGTCAAGTGCAGAGACAGGCTCGTCGCAGATGATCAGCTTGGGCTTCAGAGCGAACGCACGGGCGATGCCGACACGCTGGCGTTGGCCGCCCGAGAACTCGTGCGGATAGCGGTTGATGTGCTCGGGGTTCAGACCGACGACGTCCAGCAGCTCGCGGACGCGCTCGATACGCTCTTCCTTGGTACCCACGCCATGAATGGTCATGGGCTCAGAGACAATCTCGCCGATGGTCATACGAGGATTGAGCGAAGCATAAGGATCCTGGAAGATAAACTGCATCTCGCGACGCATGTCCTTGATCTCACGCTTGCTCATCTCGGCAACATCTTTGCCCTGGAAGAACACCTTACCGGCAGTCGGCTTGGTCAGACGCATGATGGTGCGGCCCGTGGTGGACTTACCGCAACCAGACTCGCCGACCAGACCAAAGGTCTCGCCCGGATAAATCACAAAAGAGATGTCATTTACAGCAGAGACGACGCGCTTGGAAAAACGCTTGGCGAACATGCCGGACTCTGCGGGGAACTCCTTAGAGAGGTGCTCGACCTTCAGCAGCGGAGTACGCTCGTTATTGTCTGCCATTTACGCCTCGCCTCCCTTCTTGGAATCCTTGCGCGTACGGGACGTCTCAGGAGCGTTCTTGAGGAACTCGGGGTCACCGGAGTAGTGGCACGCAGAGTAGTGACCAGACTCGGTGACAACGCGCTCGGGGCGCTGCTTGCGGCACTTGTCCGTCGCATAGGGGCAGCGAGGAGAGAAGACGCAACCCTCAGGCAGGTTCATGAGCGAAGGCGGGTTGCCGTGAATCGGCGTAAGCGGCTTCTTCTCCTCGATGGCCTGCTCCGGAATGGAACGAATAAGACCCCAGGTGTAGGGATGGCGGCTCTCGTAGAAGATTTCCTCAGCAGTACCGAACTCGACGGGACGACCGGCGTACATAACCATGATCTTGTCGGCCATGTCGGCGACAACACCCAGGTCGTGGGTAATCATGATGATGGCGTTACCGTTCTTCTCCTGCATCTCCTGCATAAGCTCAATAATCTGAGCCTGGATGGTAACGTCCAGAGCAGTCGTGGGCTCGTCGGCAATCAGAATATCGGGGTCACAGGCAAGAGCCATGGCGATCATGACGCGCTGACGCATACCGCCGGAGAACTGGTGCGGATACTCGTTGACGCGCTTCTCGGGCTCGGGAATACCGACGAGGTCCAAAAGCTCGGTGGCGCGCTTGAGCGCCTCCTGCTTGGAGTAACCACGGTGCAGACGAAGGCCCTCGCCCACCTGCTTGCCGATCTTGTAGACCGGGTTCAGGGAGGTCATAGGATCCTGGAAGATCATCGCGATATCGTTACCGCGAATGTGCTGCATCTCTTCCTCGGTCATCTCGAGGATAGAACGGCCGCGGTAGCGAACGTCACCTCCCTCAATCTTTCCCGGAGGCATCGAGATAAGGCCCATGATGGTCATGGCGGTCACGGACTTACCGGAGCCGGACTCGCCGACGACGCCCAGGGTCTCACCGCGATCGAGCGTGTAGGAGACACCGTCGACAGCGCGAACGACGCCATCCTCGGTGTGGAAATACATCTTAAGGTCATCGACCTCGAGCAGATGCTGGCCCTCGGGAACCGGCTGGTCCTTCAGGTCCACATAGTTCTTGTTCTTCTTCATCCTTATGCGTCCTTCATCTTGACGTCGAGGGCGTCGCGCAGACCGTCACCCAGCAGGGTGAAAGCGAGCACCGTCGAGAGAATTGCCAGACCGGGCATGATCATCATCCAGGGAGCAGTCAGGAGATACTGCTGACCGTCCTGAATCATGGAGCCCCACGAAGGCGTAGGCGGAATAACGCCCATGCCGAGGAAGGACAAAGCGGACTCGGTCAGAATGGCGCCACCAATGTTCATAGTCGCGTAGACGACGATGGAGGCAACGGAGTTCGGGAAGATGTGACGCACGACGATGCGAGCATCAGATGCACCCATCGCGCGCGCAGCGTCAACATAGTCGTTTTCCTTGACCGTCAAGATTGCGGAGCGGAAGACGCGCGCAATCGAAGGCCAGCCGAGAATACCGATGGCGATAAAGACATTCTGAAGACCACGGCCGATAACGGCGATCATGGCGACAACGAACAGCACGTACGGGAACGCCAGGAAGATATCCGCACAGCGCATGATGATCGTATCCCAGATGCCGCCATAGAAACCGGCCAGAGCACCCATGACCAGACCGATCACCGTGGAGATCGCGGTGGCCATAATACCGACGGAAAGCGAAACACGTGCACCGTAGATAACGCGGACGAGAATGTCACGGCCAAGGGCGTCGGTGCCAAACGGGTGCTCTGCACACGGAGCCAGCAACGACGTCTCAGCCATGGTGGTCGAGTCGGAAGCCGTCGGCGAACCGAGCCAGGGCTTAGCCCACAAATCTGCGGTCAGGGCAACCAATACGACGATGATGATCCAGCAGACACCGATAACGGCGAGCTTGTTCTTGCGAAGACGCTTAAAAGCGTCGCCCCACAGCGTGCGGGACTTGGCGGGAGCAGATGCGGCCTTGGTGGCGGTAGCCTGCTCCTGAGACTGAGAATCAGTTTCCTGCATGAGACGTACCTCCCTTAGGCCTTATCCGACGGACCGCCAAGGCGGATGCGCGGGTCGAGGAATGCATAGCTAATGTCGACGAGCAGGTTGATCACCATGACGACGACGACGATGAGCGTAACGCCGCCCATAACGATGGGCCAGTCACGCATGCTAATGGCGCGATAGACCTCATAGCCGATACCGGGCCAGTTAAAGACCGTCTCGGTCAGGATGGCGCCCGAAAGCATGCCACCAAAGTCGACACCGATATAGGTAACGACGGGGATGAGTGCATTCTTAAGCGCATGCTTGACGATGATCGCGCGATTGGAGAGACCCTTGGCCTTTGCCGTACGGATGTAATCCTGGTTCATGACGTCAAGCAGCTGCGAGCGCATAATGCGGGCAGCATAAGCGGTCGAAACCGAAGCCAGCGTAATGGTCGGAAGCACATAGTGCATCCAATCCTGATACTGAGAGCTGGCACCGCCGGCACCCGAGATCGGCATGGAGAATGCACCGCCGGTGGCATCCTTGAGAATGACGCCAAAGAACAGCTGCAGCAACATACCGAGCCAGAAGGCCGGAACAGCAACGAGGATCGACGTGGTGAGCGTTACCAAAATATCCCAGAAGGAATAACGCTTAACCGCCGAAATGATACCCGCACCGATACCCATGATTGCCTCGAGCACGATGGCGCACGCGGCAAGTTTGACCGTATACGGATACTTTTGGGCAAAGATATCCGTAACCGGCAGCTTGCGCTGATACGAATTGCCCAAATCGCCATGAAGCAGACCGTTCATGTAATACACGTAACGGTCCACGAGCGACGTTTGAACGGGATCGCCGTTCTCGTCAAGGATCGCGTTGCCGTCCTCGTCCGACTGGACCAGGTGATAGCGCACGCGAAGCTGAAGCTCCACCTCGGGGGACAGAGCCTTGTCTCCACCGATCAGCTTGATCGGGTCTCCCGGCACGATATTCTGGAGGGCGAACAGAATCAGCGTAACGCCCAAAAATACCGGGATGAACTGAAGCACACGTTTAACGATGTACTTACCCATACCACTCCCCTATCTAGGGATTAACCTAAATGGGATGCCGATCGCCAGACCGGCATCCCAAAATTACCATCAGCCAGTTTACCCCAGGTTAGGGGGAACTGTATGTTTCCCATGAGGTCTACGTAAAAACTTGACCCTCACCAAAGCTGCAAATCTTATGCGAGCTCAGCGGTACCCAGATCAGCATGCTTCTGCGGATCAACATAGAGGTGCTTGATGCGGTCGGAACCAGCGAGGGTGTGCGTGTAGAACATCAGCGGAATAACCGGGCAGTCGGCAGCGACCATGGCGTCGGCCTCCTGCATCTTCGCGATACGCTCTTCGTCGTCAACCGTGGTACGAGCCTCGTCGACCTTGGCATCGAACTCGGGGTTGTTGTAACCGGAACGGTTGTCGCCACCGAGGGAGTCGGAGTGGAACAGCGGATACAGGAAGTTGTCCATAATCGGGTAATCGGCGATCCAGCCCAGACGACCAAACTGGTAGTTGAAGTTCTGATACTGTTCGAGCAGGGCAGACCACTCGGGGGTATCGGAGACGGCGTTGACGCCCACCTTGGCGAGGTCGCCGATGATGGACTCCATGATCTCCTTGTGGCCACCGTCCTGGTTGTAGGACAGAGTCACGTTAATGCCACGGTCACCGTTGGCGTCGGCAGGAGCAACCTTGTCGAGGTACTCGTTGGCCTTGTCGACGTCATAGGCGCAGAACTCCCATGCGCCCTCCTTGTAGCCATCGATGCCCGGAGGAACGATACCGTCGGCGGGAGTACGGGTGCCCTTGAAGATGGTCTTGCAGATGGCCTCGCGGTTGATGGCCAGGGAGATGCCCCTGCGCAGGTCGGCGTTGTTGAACGGCTCGGCCGTGGTGTTGCAAGTCAGATAGTACGTGGAAGGCTCAGCGCCGAGCAGCATACGCTGACCGTCGCTCATGGTGTAGCCATCCTTGGACTCGCCACGGTCCTTCTTGGCGGCATCGATCTGAGCAACGGGAACGTCGCAGACGTCGAGGTTACCGGCCTGGAACTCCTTGTAAGCAGTCTCCATGTCCTTGATGACCTGGAAGTGAACGCCGTCGATCTTGGCCTTGTCGCCATAGTAATCGTCGAACTTCTTGAGGTTGATCTCCTGACCATCCTCCCACTTGCCGTCCATCATGAACGGGCCGTTACCAATCGGGGCAAGGTAGAAGCTCTTGGCATCGGACTCGGCGCACTCGGGAACCGGGGCCAGAGCCGGGTGGGTGGCGACGAAGGGGAAGTCGGCGTAGGCGGAAGTCAGCTTGACGACGAGGGTCTCATCGTCGGGGCAGGTGACACCGGTGAGCTCGGTAGCGTTACCGGCAAGCAGATCGTCATAGCCCTCGACCATGGAAAGGTGATAAGCGACCTCGGAAGGACCATACTCGGTAGCGATAGCCGACTTGGTGTTGACCAAGCGCTCCCAACCGAACTTGAAGGACTTGGAGGTAACGTCGTCACCGTTGTGGAACTTAGCCTTCTTGATCTTGAAGGTGAACTCGGTGGCGTCGTCGTTAGCCTCAAAGGACTCGCAGGCCAGCGGAACGATCTCGCCCTTCTCGGCGTCGTAAGAGGTCAGAGGGTCGAAGAGCTGGTACTCGACCTGAGTGCCCTGGTCCTCCTGGACGTTGTAGGGGTCGATGCAGACCGGGTTGTTGATGTAGAAGTTCAGCGTCGAACCGGACTCAGAACCGGAAGCGTCGCCACCCTTCTTGCCGCATGCGGCAAGAAAAGCCATGGAGCTCGCAGCGAGGGTGCCGCCAACAAAGGCGCGACGACCCATAACGGGCTGGTGGAACATAGAATCAGCCATGCCATCCTCCTTATGAGATAGGACAAAGTAAGTTCGGCCAGGCATATATCGAGACAACCCGATCCGAACCGTAAAAACGCCGCCCACTGCTATGGCTGGCTATGCAATGCGGGCCAACGTTTCCCAATACAGTAGCGCACTTTATGCAAAAAAATCCCCTGATTCCGGTTAACGGTCGAGAATTTCTTTAGTTGGGCGCAGTATGTGGGGATATTTTGACCCTGTTACAGGAATGTAAACAAAAAGGGTCCCGAACTTGCGGAACCCCTCTAAAGCGTATATGCGCGGAAACTTAGTAGCCCACGATACCCTGCGGGAAAAAGAACATGCACAGGACGACACACACGGCAAACACCACGGCCATGATAACAGTCAAGCGGTCGAGGTTCTGCTCCATGACACCCGTGGCGGAGCTGGAGTTATACAAAGAGCTGGCAATCATATCCGAAACGCCAGTGCCCTTACCTGAGTGCATAAGGACAAGAATCGTCAGCGCCACAGCAGAGACGGCCCAAACGACGAACAGAAGAATCTGGAACGGACCCATAGATAAGCTCCTTAATAGAACAATTCAAACCCCAGTACTGTACCACAATCCTCAGCTCTCCCCCCTTCGCTAATCAGTGACATATCTGAAATAGCAGAAAAAGGGGGTTGCCCGGATGCGGACAACCCCCTTGATCGAAAACAAGGAATGTTATCGATTAGGCCTCTGCGGCGAGCACGCGGCCCGTCATCTCGGCAGAAGGCTCAAGACCAGCCATGGTGAGCATAGTCGGGGCGATATCGGAGAGACGACCGTCCTCGATACCGGTGAGCTGGGCCTTCTCATCAACGATGATGAACGGCACACGGTTGGTGGTGTGAGCCGTGAACGGGTGCATGGAACCGTCGGCAGCGACGTCAAACATGTGGTCGGCGTTACCGTGGTCGGCGGTGATCAGCGCAAAGCCGCCCTTGGCGAGAATCGCCGGGACAACCTTGGAGAGAGCCTCGTCAACAGCCTCAACAGCCTTGACGGCAGCGTCGAAAACGCCGGTGTGGCCAACCATGTCGCAGTTAGCGAAGTTCACGATGTAGAAATCAGCGCGATCCTCGTTGATAGCGGCGACAAGCTTCTCGGTGACCTCCGGAGCACTCATCTCAGGCTGCAGGTCGTAGGTAGCAACCTTGGGGGAAGCGACGAGCACGCGCTCCTCGCCCTCCTTGGGCTCCTCGATACCACCGTTGAGGAAGAACGTCACGTGAGCGTACTTCTCGGTCTCAGCGGTGTGCAGCTGCTTCAGGCCATTGGCAGCGATAACGTCGGCCAAAACGTTCTCGGGGAACGTCTTGGGGAAGGCGACCTCGACGTCAAACGTCGGATCGTACTCGGTCATCGTGACAAAGTGCGAAAGCTTGATCTGCTCGCGTTCAAAGCCGTCAAACTCCTTGTCCGTGAACACGCGGGTCATCTGACGGGCGCGGTCGGGACGGAAGTTGAAGAAGATGGCCGCGTCGCCCTCGTGGATGCCCTCGTTATGGGCAGCGAAGGGCTCGACGAACTCGTCGCCGCGCGGATCCTTCTCGTAGTAGGCCTTGATACCGGCAACGGGATCGGTATCGGCATCGGACGCGTTGACCATGACGTCGTAGGCGCGCTGGATGCGCTCCCAACGGTTGTCGCGGTCCATGGCCCAATAGCGGCCCGAAACGGTGGCAACGCGAGCGTCGCAACCGGTCTCCTCGGAGATCTTAGCCAGGAAGGCGCAGAACTCGCTCATGTAGCCGGCACCGGACTGCGGGTCGACGTCGCGGCCATCCATGAAGGCGTGGACGCGAACGGTCTTGACGCCATGCTGGGCAGCCATCTTGACCAGAGCCTCGACGTGGTTCATGTGAGAATGAACACCGCCAGGGCTCATAAGGCCCATGAGGTGGAGAGTCTTGCCGTCAGCCTTGACGTCGTCCATAGCCTTGACGAAGACCTCGTTCTTGGCGATGGAGCCGTCCTTGATAGCGTTGTTGATGCGCGAAAGCTCCTGGAACACGATGCGGCCGGCACCGATGTTGAGGTGGCCCACCTCAGAGTTGCCCATCTGGCCGTCGGGAAGGCCCACGTCCTCGCCCGAAGCACCGAGCGTGGTGTGAGGATACTTCTCGTACAGGCTATCAAGGAAGGGCGTCTTGGCAGCGGCGACGGCGTTCTCGCCATCGGCCGGAGCAAGGCCGCAGCCATCCATGATGATCAGGAGTGCAGGAAGATGACGCTGTGCCATATGTCCTACTCGCCTGCCTTGACAACCATAGAGGCGAAGTCGGCAGCCTTGAGCGAAGCGCCGCCCACGAGGGCGCCGTCAACGTCGGGCTTGGCGACGAGCTCGGCGATGTTGCCGGGC
>CAKUEU010000047.1 GCA_934646865.1 uncultured Collinsella sp.
AACTTTTCCTCGGCATCCGGCTCCTTGTTAACGTCCGGATGGAGTTTGCGGGCCTTTTGCTGGAAGGCCTTTTGAATATCACGCGAGGTGGCGTCCTTGGAGACACCCAAAATCTCGTAGTAATCTTTTTCGTTCATCGTCGCCATGCGCGGCAACCTCCTGCTCACAGCAGCGTATATATTGCGGTAATTCTACCCGAGCGGCCTAAGCTAGACCCCAAAACAGCTCGAACAGAACATTTCCATCGAGCCAACCCAGGTGAGTCGGCGCCAGACGGGCGCGGGTGCGACCCGCGATGACGTCGGCCGATGTGACGGAGCCCACATAGGGATCGTCGGCGTCTGGCACCCAGACGGCAAGCCCAAGCTCAAGGGCGCGGTCGCAAGCTGCTGTCAGTTCGTCCACGGAAATCACGTCCGCCGCGCGAACCAGCAGGTCGGACCCCACGCCACGCGTCATGCGACAGGCGAGCATCAGGTCCTCGGCCACCGCCTCGCGCCGCGAAAGATACTCGGCCTCAAAAGTCGACGCGGCATCATCGCGCTGTACCAAGCGCACGCGATGCGCGTCACCACGAGGCGAAACGCCAGGAAACAGCCCAGCCAAGCGATCGAAATCCTCGGCGTCGAGCATCCCTGCGGCAGACCGACCAATACCCAAATAACCCTGGCCGGTCCAGTAGGCAATGTTATGGGCACATTCGTGCCCATTGAGCGCATAACTCGCCACCTCATAGGGGTGGTAGCAAGCAGCACTCAGGCGATCGCGCGCCACATCCATACAGGCAGCTTGAAAATCCTCATCGGGCTCAAGCGACTCATCGCGGCATGCCATGCGGAAGAGCGGCGTGCCTTCCTCGAGCGTTAGCGGGTAGACCGACACATGATGCGGAGCCGCTGCGAGCACGCCGTCGAGCGTGCGTTGCCAACTCGCAGCCGTCTGTCCGGGAAGCCCGCACATGAGGTCGCACGACACGTCAAGCCCCGCGTCTTTGACCGTCGCGATGGCCGCGAGGGCCCGCACGGCATCGTGGACGCGACCGATAGCGGCAAGCTCGTCATTATCGAGCGTTTGCACGCCAAGTGAAATGCGCGTGACACCCGCCACGGCAAGGGCTTCTGCAAGCTCGGCAGTCAGCGACTCGGGATTGGCCTCGCAGGTAAACTCAACGGGCTTGCACCGTATGGAGATGCGCCGGGCAAGTTCCATCAGGCGCTCCCCCGCCAGCGACGGCGTGCCGCCGCCCACGTAGACGGTGTGGACCTGCTCGAGCGCCCCGGCGTCGCCAAAGGCATCGAGACACGCGTACAGCTGCTCAAAATAGGCATCGAGCGCAGCATTCAGATCGCACGGGGCAAAGCTGCGCGAGTCAAAATCGCAATAGCGGCACTTTTGAGCGCAAAACGGTACGTGCACGTACAGCGCGGTAACGGCCACCCTTAGGCCTCCAGAGGATGCGCGGGCACCGACTCGCCGGCGGCAAGCGCTGCCTCACAGGCCACCACATCGTGCTCGATATCATCGATCAGCGCCATAAACTCCTCATACGTAGAGCAGCGCACCACCTGGGCGCGCCAGGCGGCGGCATGGGGCATGCCTTTGAGATACCAGCTCGCGTACGTACGGGCACGCGACATGAGCGGCAACAGCTCGTGCGTGAGCGTCAGGTGCTCGCGCAGGGCGTCCAGGCGCTCGACCGAGCTGCGCGACGGCACCGGCGTGCCATCGAGCGCAAGGGCTCGCGCATCGCCAAACACCCACGGATTGCCGTAGATGCCGCGTGCGATAAACACCGCGCTGGCGCCCGAGCTGCTCAGATGTTCAGCCGCATCCTCGGCAGAGAACACATCGCCCGAGCCGATCACGGGAATCTCGACCGCGTCGGCGACCTCATCGACGACCGACCAATCGGCCTGGCCTGTATAGAGCTGCGTGGCACAACGACCGTGAACGGCAACTGCGGCGGCGCCGGCGCCCTCGAGCATCTGGGCAAACGTCGCGGCATTGCGGTCCTCGGCATAAAAGCCCTTGCGGATCTTTACGGTCACGGGCACATGCGCCGCACCCACCGCCGCCTCGACGATCTTTTCGGCCAGGTCGGGCGTGCGCATGAGTGCCGAGCCCTCGCCCTTGGTAACGACCTTACGGGCGGGACAGGCCATGTTGATATCGATGAGCGACAGGCGATCGCCCACGCGCTCCTCGACGGCAGCGACGGCGCTCGCAAACTGATCAGGTTTGGAGCCAAAGAGCTGCACGCAAATCTGCTGCTCCTCGTCGGCCGGCAGCACCAGGCGCCACGTCTTATTGCTAGCATAGGCGAGGCCCGCCACGCTCACCATCTCGCTGTAGGCAAGGTTGGCACCGCGACGGCGGCACATGATGCGATAGGCGGGGTCGGTTACGCCCGCCATGGGAGCCATAAGGAACGGCTGCTCGGCATACGCGCCCAGCAGCCGCTTGCTGTATTCAGAAAGCGCCATGGACCTACTCGTCCACCTTGAGGATCGCCATAAAGGCCTCCTGCGGAACCTCGACCGAGCCGATGGCCTTCATGCGCTTCTTGCCCTCTTTCTGCTTCTCGAGCAGCTTGCGCTTACGCGAGATATCGCCGCCGTAGCACTTGGCCAAAACGTCCTTGCGGCGAGCCTTGACGGTGGAGCGGGCGATGATCTTGTTGCCGATGGCGCCCTGGATAGGCACCTCGAACAGCTGGCGCGGGATGATTTCCTTGAGCTTGTCGCACAGGCCACGGGCCAGACCATAGGCTTTATCCTTGTGCACGATAAACGACAGCGCGTCCACCTCATCGCCCGAAAGCAGGATGTCGAGCTTAACGAGCTCGGAGGGACGGTACTCGTTGAACTCGTAGTCGAGCGAGGCATAGCCCTTGGTGCGACTCTTGAGCTGATCGAAGAAGTCCAAGATGAGCTCGGCGAGCGGCATATCGAAGCGCATCTCGACTGATTTGCTCGTGAGGTGAATCATATCGGTCGTGATGCCGCGGTGCTCGATGGCGAGCTGCATGACGGCGCCCGTGTACTCGGGCGGGCAGATAATCTTGGCCTTGAGGTAGGGCTCCTCGATGCGCTCGATGCGCGTAGCCTCGGGCAGGTCCTGCGGACTGCGGACATCGATCATTTCGCCGTCGGTCTTATAGACGTGATAGTCCACCGAAGGGCTCGTGGCGATAAGGTCCAGGTTAAACTCGCGCTCCAGGCGCTCCTTGACGACCTCCATGTGCAGCAGACCCAGAAAGCCCACGCGGAAACCAAAGCCCAGCGCCACCGATGTCTCGGGCTCCCACACCAACGAGGGGTCGTTGACGTGCAGCTTGTCGAGGGCGTCGCGGAGGTTCTCGTAATCTTTATTGTCGATGGGGAACAAGCCCGTGTAGACCATGGGCTTGGCCTCGCGATAGCCCGGCAGCGGCTCGGGGCAGGGATTTGACGCCCAGGTAAGGGTGTCGCCCACGCGCACGGCCTCGGGGTCCTTCAGACCTGTGACCACATAGCCGACCTCGCCGACGGTCAGCGCATCGACCGGGGTCTCGGCGGGACGCTTGACGCCCACGCCGTCGACCAAAAAGTCACCCTTGGCCTGCATCATGCGCAGAGTGTCGCCCTTTTTGATGGAGCCGTCAAAGACGCGCACCGTGGCGACGACGCCGCGGTACTCATCAAAATAAGAGTCCAGAATGAGCGCCTTGAGCGGAGCGTTCGCATCGCCCTTGGGCGGCGAAATCAAAAAGACGATGGACTCCAACAGGTCGTGGATGCCCTCGCCGGTCTTGCCCGACACGCATACGGCATCGTCGGCAGGAATTGCCAGGTCGTCCTCAATCTCGGTCTTAACCTCGTCGGGGTGTGCCGAGGGCAGGTCAATCTTGTTGATGGCGGGCACGATGTCCAGGTTGGCATTCATGGCGAGCGTAGCGTTGGAGACGGTCTGAGCCTCGACGCCCTGCGTGGCGTCGACGACCAGCACTGCGCCCTCGCAGGCGGCCAGCGAACGCGAAACCTCGTAGGTAAAGTCCACGTGGCCCGGCGTATCGATCAGGTTGAACTGATACGTCTCGCCGTCGTCGGCATCATAGGAGACGCGGACGGCATTGGACTTGATCGTAATGCCGCGCTCGCGCTCGATGTCCATCGTGTCGAGTAGCTGCGACTCCATGTCGCGCTCGTCGACGGTATGGGTGAGCTCGAGAATGCGGTCACTGATCGTGGACTTGCCATGGTCGATGTGCGCAACAATCGAGAAGTTGCGGATGTGGGAAATGTCAATTGAAGTACTCATGCGGACTATCTTACCCGAGCGGTACAAAAAATGGAGCCTGTTCCATAAAACAGGCTCCATTTATGCGCGTAATCTGTGTGGTGTGAAATTTACAACTTAGGCGTTGATGCTGTTCACGAGCTTGGCAAGACCGGACTTGCGGTTGGAAGCCTGGTTCTTGTGGATGACATGCTTGGCGGCAGCCATGTCGAGACGCTTGGTGACGGTCTTGAGGGCAGCCTGGGCCTTCTCGGCGTCGCCCTCGGCGACGGCGGACTGGACGTGCTTGGTCAGCGTCTTGAGCTCGGACTTGACAGCCTTGTTACGCATGCGAGCTGCCTCATTGGTGCGGATACGCTTCTTCTGAGACTTGATGTTTGCCACTTCTGGAGTTCCTTTCGAGTTCCTTGCAAAAAATGTATGACACCTCTGAGACACGGTGAGGTCATGCAAGCGCCTACTATAGCACGCTCCCCCTCAAAGGGATAGAACGAATTTGTCAAATAGGCAGGTATCATCACGATTTTCTCAAGATGTTCGTAATCCAGAGCAAAAGCGCGGTCTCCGAATCGGCCGAGCCCTTGAGTGCAAGCTCCACATCGACGGCACCCTCCAGGGCGGCAACGAGCTCAGCCATCGAAAAACGACGCGCCCAAGTCAGGTGGTTCTTGACCTGCCAGGACTGGAGCTTAAGCGTTGTGGCAAGCTCACGCCCCTGTCCGCGCGCATCGAGCGCCTTGGCGACAATCAGCTCACGGATGCGCCCGCACAGCAGCGTGTAGGTCCACACATAGCTCTTTGCCGGCAGCAGCTTAAAAAGCTCGAGCGAACGGCGCATGTCGCGGGCCGAGACGGCGTTGAGGAAGTCCCAGGGCTGAACCTCGGCCGTACGCACGATCCAACGCTCCACATCGGCAAGCTCAATCTGGGGCGCCTCGACCATCTGAGCAAGCTTAGCGAGGTCGTTATCGAGCATGCGCGTGTTCTCGCCCGAGCGCGAGACGAGCTCCTCGGCAGCAGCGGTGGAGATAGACTTGCCGTGCTGTGTGGCCATCTGCTGCACGCGGCGCGGCAGCTCCCAGCGCTTGGTGCCCGAGCAATCGATCACGGCCTTCTTATCGAGCTTTGCGATCGCCTTGTACAGACGCGTGTTCTTAGCAAGTGAGTCGGCGATGATAAGGCAGACCGTCGTGGAGCTGGGACTCGCCAGATACTCAACGAGCGGTTCCGAGACCGCCTTGGCGAGCTTAGAGCAACCGTCGAGGATCACCAGGCGAAACTCGCTACCTATGGGAAAGGTATTGAGCGAGCCGATAATCGACTCGATATCGGGGTCCTTGGTCATGTCGCGCTCGTCGAGGTTGAACTCGACCATACCCGACTTTTCCAGACGCGCCTTCATGCGCGAGACGGCGTGATCGCGCTTAACTCCGTCGGTACCGACAATTAGATACGCCGGCAGCAGACCGGTTTCAGACATCGCGCTCCCCTCTCGCAGGCCCTCGTGTTCGTACCGTGCCATTCTAGCCCAGGGACCTACGGTGCGCCAACGACGTCGTTATGGTCGCTGGCATCGCATGGCAAACCCCTTCGCGGTCGGTGTGATGGTGATGTCGCCGCGCTCGATCGTACACGCGAAAGCGCTGCCCGCCTCCCTCACGGCATCGACGCAGGCATCCGACGGATGACCGTAGCGGTTGCCCTCGCCGGCGCTCGCAATGGAGAGCTCGGGGCTTAAGACATCCAACAGTTCACCGTCGACCGAGACCTTAGAGCCGTGGTGTCCGAGCTTGAGGACATCGATGTCCCCCACTTCCTGTGCAAACTTACGCTCTTGATCGAGCTCAGCGTCACCAGTTAGGAGCATACGCAGGCCCTTGCCTTCCTGAACATAGGAGAGCAGCAGGACAAGCGAGTCTTCGTTGCCCTCGCCATCCACGGACTCGAATGGCCACATCACGCGGGCGCAAAATGCGCCAATGTCAACGGTATCTCCACGCCGCACTTGCCGATACTCCACGCCAGATCGGTTCAGTACCTCGGCAGGGGCATCCTCCAGCGCATTCGCCGCCACGGCAATGGTTCCAACCGAAAACTGTTCCAACACGTCAGGTAGACCGCCCCAGTGGTCCTCATCCCAATGCGTTACAAACACAGCATCGATATGATGAACGTTGTTGCGCACCAGTGCCGTCACCACACGCTCATCGAGCCCGCAGTCCACGAGCGCCACGGCACCGCCTTGGCGAATAAGAATAGCATCGGCCTGGCCAACATCGAGAATCGTCACCGAAGGTGGAGCGAATCGATCCCAGTAGACGTACGGGACAACCGCCGCGAGAGCCAAGCACAGCAACCCTACAGCCATGGGGCGATCGCGGGGTCGTGGCCACCATACCAAGAGAGCCGTCAAAGAAAGCGGCACCACGTATACCCAAACGGAATCGGGCGGTACGCTCACGGACGCACCCGGCACGGCTGCGAAAAGCTGCTCAAAGAACAGCGCACAGCGTGCGGCAACCATGGGCACCACAAGCGCCCAGGGTCGCAACAGGGGCACGAGCGAGCACGGCGCCAGCACAATCGAAACAGCAAGCAACACGCTCACCACCGGGCCGATCACGGCATTTGCAGTCGGGGCAATGAGCGAAAAAGTACCGAATGCGGGAACGGTGATGGGAAGCGTTGCCAGCTGCGAGCAGAGCGTGACGGAAAGTATACCGGCAATGCCCACCGGCACGCCCAACTCGCCCAAAGCGTAGGTGGCATACGGGCAAAAGCACAAGATGGCGAAGACGCTGGCGCACGAAAGCTGAAAGCCCATCTCGAACAACACCGTTGGACGGAGTAGCACAAAAATCGACATGGTCACAAAGAGCGCAGAGATGCCGTGGCGGCGACGCCCGGCACCGTTGGCGACAAGCGTCGCGAACACCATGCAACACGCACGAACAGCCGAGGGCGATGCACCTGTAAAGGCGGCGTAGGCCACAAGCGTTGCCGCCAAAAATGCCCGCTGCAACCCACGCGAGCAACGAGACATTTGCAGAGCGCTCTCGATTACAAAGCCCACGATAGCCAGATGACTTCCCGAAACAGCAATGAGATGCGCCGTTCCCGTCACCGAAAACCATTCGCCCGCCGGCTGAGCGCGCAGCTCGGACGAACGTCCGCAGACAACGCCGGCAATGAGTGAGCGCGCCGGATCGGTCGCGGGAGCAATGACGGCAAGCAGCTCATTTCGCAGCCGAAGCAATGGCCCCGGAGAACCTTCATTGACCGACACAATCCGGACAGCCTTAACCTTGCGCAGCTCACCCCGAAGCACGCGCGAACGCCCATACGCATCATTCTCGAAGCGCGAAACGCGGCCGATGACACGCACGCGCGACCCGGCGCTCAGCTCGCGATCGCACGATAATCGAACGGCGCCCACGCGCTTACCATCCGCGATCGCGTCACAGGTATAGGAATACGCATCGTCGTTTAAGGAAGGATCGCCCTGCACCACAAACTCAAGACTGCTTGCAGCCCGTCCATCCAGAGCGACGGAAGCTCGGAGGGCACCTATCGCCCACCCCGCGGACACGATCGCTCCTGCCACGAGTCCGACCGCCGCGGCATACAGCCATCGCTTCCATCGCACAAGACGCATGCAAGACCGAGCCAATACGACGAACGCCGCAGCCACAACGGGAATGCCCCAGAGTAACGTGACGGAAGTCAGTCCTTCTTCCAGCAGCGCATCAGCCGCCACGTTAAGCACCAAGCCGCAGCTCGCACACAAACTGGCACAAAGGGCCATCGTCCACGGCAACAATGGCCGTGGAGGCATCACGTGCTCACGCTCGGTCGCACTCATACGCAGATGCAATCTTTGATTTTGGCGAGTTTCTTCTCGCCGATTCCCGACACACGCATCAGGTCGTCGACCGAGGCAAAAGCGCCGTTTTGGGTCCGCTCGTCGATAATCGACTGGGCCATAGAGGGACCGATGCCCGAAAGCGTCTGCAATTCTGCCGCGCTTGCCGTATTGATGTTCACAAGCCCCGACGAAGCGCCCGTGCCCGATGCCGCGGCAGCGCCGCCTTCGGCCCCGCCAGCCGCCAAAGCCACCTGCTGCTCCCCCACTGTCGGCACATAGATCTTTTGTCCATCCGTGACTTTCGAAGCACGATTAAGCCCCGTCACATCCGCCTCTGCCGTTAGCCCTCCGGCAGCATCAATCGCCTGGGACACCCGCGCTCCATCTTGAAGCCGGTACACGCCCGGGGATGCAACGGCACCATCTACATCGACGTACACCTCCGCTTCGGCAGACGCCTTAGACGAAGATCCATCGGATGCATCGTCCAAAGCATCGCCGGACCCCGGCTCCGCCGATGGACCCGAGTCCTCAACGCGCTCAAACGAAACATTGCCGGAGCGGTCACCAAAGCTCGCCATCGCCAAGCCGCTCGCCATCGCAATGACGACGAGCATCGCCACGACTACCGCCTTATGCCCGAGTACCTTGCCCGCCCAGCGGTCCATTCGCTTGACCCGTTCGTGTTGTTCGCGCTGCGCCATAGCAAAAACCTCCCAACACCATCGTGTCAGGAAATCGCAGCCGAACGAACCGCTCGGGCAAACCAGTTTTGACGGTCAAACCAAACACTGACCAAAACCTTGCGCAAACATGTCCATTTATTCAGTCACACGTCAGCGAATGAACATCTTGGCATTGTTTACCCAGATAACAAAAAACCGACGATACAAACGTATCGTCGGTTTATGCAGGGACTATTCGTGCTCTTGGTAAATCTCACGCGGAGCAAGCTCCGAATGTTTGCGTTTTAAGGTTTTAGGGGCCTTATACGTGTTGCTCTCAAAGTCGATGTACTCGGTCTGCTTGAGTAAGCGCTCAATCATCTCCTCGTGATCGAACAGCTCCCAGGCCTCGTGAACGGCATCGAGCTTGGCGTGCGTCTCGGGACGGCGCGGCATAAAGAGCGTGCAGCAATCGGGCGCGGCCTCGGTCGAGATGTCGAATGTACCGATTTCCTCGGCACGCGCAATGATCTCCTGCTTGTCCGAACCGATGAGCGGGCGGAACACGGGAATCTTCACAGCCTCGTTGACAGCCATGATGTTCTCGAGCGTCTGGGAGGCGACCTGGCCAAGCGACTCACCGGTCACGATAGCCTTGGCGCCCTCGATATGCGCGATGCGCTCGGCAACCGAATACATGATGCGGCGATACATGATCACGCGCAGGTTGCTGGGGCAGGTGACCGAAATCTCGCGCTGGCAGTCGCCAAACGGAACCACGTACAGGCGACCGATCTGGACTCCCGGCGCAAGGGCACGGATGATGTCCTGCACCAGATACTCACTCGTATCGGGCGTCTGCGGACGACCGGAGAAATGCACCGGAACGCACACGGCGCCGCGGCGGGCGAGCATCCACGTCGAAACGGGCGAATCGATACCCGAAGACAGCAGCGTCACAACCTTGCCGGCAGAACCCACCGGCAGGCCGCCCACGCCGCGCTCGGAGCGCGCATACACATAGACGCTGCCCTGGACCACCAGCACGTGCACCATCGCATCGGGATCGTGCATCTGGACCTTTTTATCGGGAAACGCCTCGCACAGCACCTCGCCCACCTGGCGGTTGATATCGATGGAGGTGAGCTCATAGTCGGTGTTGGAGCGCTTGGCATGCACCTTAAACGAATCGAAGGGGCCGAACTCGCGCAACGCCTTGACGGCGGCTGCGCAATACTCCTGCGGGTCGCGGTTGGTGTGGTATGCCAGGGACACGCGGGCAACGCCGGGGACAGTGCGAATGACACGCGCCGCCTCGTCGGCCTGATGCTCGTTAAAGGTCACGAGGATATAACCGGAAATTCGAGACACGGCATTCACGGAAAAGGCGGCCAAGGCCGCCTTGATGTTATCCATGAGGATATGCTCAAAATGTGCGCGGTTCTTGCCCTTCAGTCCAACCTCGTGATAATGGACCAGGCAGACGCGAGCTGCCATTTAGGCTTCAGCAACCTTGTGGCCGAGCGCCTTCTCGTAACGGGCCTCATCGTAGGAGATATCGCCGTCGACGATCTCGTCCATAGCCATCGAAATGGTATCGGCACCAGAAAGGCCGATGGTGATGTCATCGACATCCTGAACGGCAAGCACGCGGTTGTGCTGGCCGCGCAGCATGCTATTGATGTCGCAGGCGCGCTTGGAGGCAAGCGAAGCGAGCAGGAAGCGGTTGTGATCGGTCTTCTCCAGAAGATCGTCAATGCAAGGCTTTACAACGGACACGGACCTCAGATCCTTTCATGCATATCGAGAACGCGAACGAGTTCGTCGGTCGCGCGGTCGAGATCGTCATTCACCACGACGTCGTCGTAGCGGTCGGCAAGGGCAAGCTCATCGGCAGCGTTTGCCATACGCAGCTCGATCGTCTCGGGCGTCTCGGTTCCACGACCGACCAAACGCTCGCGAAGCACCTCGAGCGAGGGCGGCTTGATAAAGATCAACACGGCCTCGGGGAAACGCTCCTTGACCTGCAGAGCACCCTGGACATCGATCTCCAAGATCAGAGACGCGCCCGAGGCGAGCTTGGACTGGACCTCGCTCACCAATGTGCCGTAGCAGTTGCCGTGGACCTCGGCCCACTCAACGAACTCACCGTTTGCCACGCGGCGGTCGAACTCCTCGCGCGTCAGGAAAAAGTAGTTGACGCCGTCGACCTCACCTTTGCGTGGTGCTCGCGTGGTAGCCGAAACCGTCAGGCCCAGGTTGGAGCGACGCTCGCGCACACGAGTGACGAGCGTGCCCTTGCCTGCGCCTGACGGTCCAGAAATCACAAAGAGCTTTGAATCCTGAGCGCTCACTTATTTGGTCAGCTGCTCGAGGAGCTGCTCGCGCTGACGGACGCCGAGGCCCTGGACGCGACGGGTAGCGGAGATGCCAAGCTCCTCCATGATCTTGGCGGCCTTGGCCTTGCCATAGCCGGGGAGGGACTCGATGAGGGTGGAAACCTTCATGCGGGAAGCGATGGGGTCATCGGAGTTGAGCACGGACTCGAGGGACTTCTCACCCTTCTTGATCTGCTCGCGAAGCTCAGCGCGGGCATGACGTGCGGCGGCAGCCTTCTCAAGAGCCTGCTTGCGCTGCTCGTCGGTAAGCTGAGGGAGTGCCATTCGTACCTCCAAATAGTTGGGTTATATCTGATTCAATATTTGGCATTTTAGCACGTAAAACGTACAAAATGCCCAATCGCGGCTCCATAGGTTAGACGATACCCGCAAAAAGTGCAATATATTGCGCTAAAAGTTGAGCCCCTGACCTGCGATTCCACACAAAGGATGGGAAAGTTTTCGCAGGCACAGGGGCTAAATTGTGCTATTGAGACCCAAAAGTGGTGACTTAAGGGAATCTTTTACGCGACGTTTTCGACCAGCTCGGCGACGATGGCATCGAAAGCGGCAACCGGGTCATCGGCACCGGTGATGGGACGGCCCACCACGATGTGGCTCGCGCCACGCTCGATAGCCTGGGAAGGCGTGGCCACGCGGGATTGGTCACCAAGGGCGGCGCCCACCGGACGCACGCCCGGGGTCACGATGAGCGCATCGGGGCCCAGCAGCTCACGCATATCGTGGGCTTCCATCGGCGAGCACACGATACCGTCGATGCCGTTGGCCTGGGCGAGCTTCGCCAGACGCGCTGCCTCCTCGGCCACCGGCGACTCGACGCCGATCTCGCTGAGCGAATCCTGGTTCATGCTCGTGAGCACGGTGATGGCAACGAGCTTGGCACGGTCCTCGCGCGCTTCCTCGGCGCCCTCGCGGCAGGCAGCGAGCATGGCGCCCGAGCCCAGGCCGTGAACCGAAAGCAGGTCGGCACCGGCAAGCGAGGCCGAACGGGCGGCACCGCGCACCTGATGCGGAATATCGTGGAACTTAAGGTCGAGGAAGACCTTGAAGCCCAGGTCCTTGAACGTCTTGACGATCTCGGGGCCTTCGGCGTAATAGAGCGTCATGCCGACCTTGAGCCAGGCGGCGTGACCCGAAAGCTCACGGGCGAGCTCGAGCGCACGCTCACGGTCACAGTCGAGGGCGACGATAACGCGGTCGCGGGCATCGGTCTCTAGCATTCGAACGCACCTACCAGCTCGTTGATGTCTTTCACGCCCTGGGACTCGGCCCAGGCCTCGAGCTCATGCGCGATCTTGAGCGAAGCGCACGGGTCGACGAAGTTGGCCATACCGACCGACACGCAGGTAGCGCCAGCCAGGATAAACTCAGCCGCGTCCTCACCGGTCATGACGCCGCCGACACCGTTGATGGGGATATCGACGGCCTGGGCAACCTCCCAGACCATACGCACGGCGATGTGGTGGCACAGCGGGCCCGAAAGGCCGCCCTTGGGCTTGGCAAC
>CAKUEU010000048.1 GCA_934646865.1 uncultured Collinsella sp.
CTGATCGAGGACGGCGCCGCCGACATCTGCATGATGGGCCGCGCCAACCTGTGCGATGCCGAGTTCTGCAACAAGGCAGCTGCCGGCAACGCCGACGAGATTCGCCCCTGCATCGGCTGCCTGCGCTGCCTGAACGGCATCATGTTTGGCAAGCGTATCTCCTGCACCGTTAACCCCGATGTCGAGCGCGACGAGGCCGGCTACGAGCCTGCCGCCGAGGCCAAGAACGTGCTCGTCGTGGGCGCCGGTCCCGCGGGCATGGAGGCGGCCTTCATTGCCGCCAGGCGTGGCCACCACGTGGTGCTCGTGGACAAGCAGGACGAGCCGGGCGGCGAGATGCGCATCGCGGCTGTTCCGCCGGCAAAGCAGGAGCTCACCCGCGTGATCAAGTATCAGTATCGCCGTCTTGCCGAGGCCGGCGTGAAGTGCATCTTTGGTACCGAACTTTCGGCCGAGGACATTCAGCGTGACTACGCCGGGTACGAGGTCGTCCTGGCCTATGGTGCCGAGCCCGTCGCTCCGGCCTTTATGCAGAACTTTAAGCAGGTCATGACGGCTGACGACCTGCTGGGCGGCAACGCATTCCCGGGCAAGAAGATCGTCATCGTGGGCGGCGGTACCGTCGGCTGCGAGACGGCTGACTACCTGGCCCCGCTGGTCAACGACCTGTCGCCGGCCAACCGCGACGTCACCGTCATCGAGATGACCAAGACGCTCGCCGCCAACGAGGGCGGCGCTGGCCGCGCGGTGCTCATCACGCGCATGCTCTCTAAGGGCGTCCACGTGCTGACCGAGGCCAAGGTGACCGAGATCACCGAGGACACCATCAGCTACGAGAAGGACGGCGAGATCCACACCATCACGGGTGCCGATACGCTGGTGCTGGCGATGGGCTACCGCCCCAACACCAAGCTGGCCGACGACCTGGCTGCTGCCGGCGTTACCGCCCACGTGCTGGGCGACGCCAACAAGTGCGGCAACATCCGCGACGCCATCGGCGACGGCTACAAAGTGGCCTGCGCCCTCTAGTCAACCTCTTGGTGCAAAGGGGGCAGGTTACTTTGCACCAAGTTGGTGCATGTAAACCTGACGCCGATGCGCTGCGTGTTGCTCGTTGGAGATGCCCCGTCTGCGTTTTGCGGATGGGGCGTTTTCCCTCTGTTCTGATCTGTCTTTATTCCGTGTATGATAATGTATAGATAACGTCATACAGGAGGCTGAAAATGAGTGCGTCAGTTTTGAGCGTTCGAGTAGATGCGGCAATTAAGGAATCGTTTGCCGAGCTTTGCGAAGAGCTCGGCATGACGTCCTCCGTTGCAGTCAATATGTTTATGCGTCAGATGCTGCGGGAGCGTTCTCTTCCGTTTATTCCTTCACTTTCGGTCGATAAGGAAGAAGAACGGTCTGGCATTTTGACTATTGAGGAAATCAAAACCGCCGTAGTCTCGGCCGCGCGCAGTCGGGAGGCGATTCAATCAGTTACGCTGTTCGGTTCGTACGCCAGATGCGATGCACATGACGGCAGCGATATTGACCTGCGCATAGAGCTTGACCCGACAATGACGTTCGGGTTGTTTGCCCTCTCTTCCTTTGGAGAGGAAATCAAAGAGGCCACGGGCAAAAACGTTGATGTAGTTTCGAGTGAGCAGCTGCGCGAAGAGTTCGCGCAGGCAATCGCCAAGGAGGGCGTGGTGCTCTATGTTCGCCCGTAAATCAGATGTGCAGCGCGCTCAAGAAATCCTTGAAGCGATCGATGAGACGAACAAAAGGATCAGGGCGTTCGACGTTACTGAGAGCGACTTTCTCTACGGCGATGACATCAAAGCCCGAACGCTCGCTGATTCACTTCTTATGTGCGCTCTGAGGGTGACGGAAGAGGCGGGTAAGCTATCCGAGAAGGCGCAGCGGCTTCATCCCGAAATTGAGTGGCGTGGCATCGTTGGAATGAGAAATTACCTTGCGCACGATTACGGCAATGTCGATCGGGCGGTTGTGTGGGATGCGGTGACCTCGGAGTTCCCAGCGCTTGCAAGGGTTTGCCATCAGATTATCGACGAGTCCTAAAACAGGCGTTGCACCATTTCTAGCAAAAAAGCGGCGGCTGCCCTGTGTTGGGCAGCCGCCGCTTGCGTTTAGCTGCGATGGGTCGCGATTAGAGGCCCAGGAGCTCCTTGACCTTGGCGATGATGGCCTCGTCGGTGGCGTTGGCGAAGAAGTACTCCTGGAAGTGCTCGCCAGCCAGGGCGCCCTTGACCAGGTCCTGGTCGATCTCGCCCAGGACGTCGACGAGCGGACGCATGGTCACAGCGCGGACGCCGTCGAGGATCTTCTTGTTGCGCTGCTCGGGCTCGACGCGCTCGGCAGGATAGCCGTTGCCCGAACCAAAGCCAAAGAGCTTCTCGAAGGTGTACTCGAGGTTGAGCTCCTGGCCCCAGCCGTTCTTGAGGGCGAAGGGCATGGCGACGGCGTTGCCATCGTTGACCTGAGCGAAGGTGTAGGCGTCCAGCGGGTCGGCGACGTGGCCGCAGAGCACGCCGGGGAAGGAGTTGCAGGCGAGCATGGCGCCCTCGCCGGTGCCGCAGCCGGTCACGACGTAGTCGGCAGCGCCGGAGTTGAGCAGCACGGCGGCAAGGATGCCGTTCTGCACGTAGGTGAGCGGCTTAGAGTCGGCGTCGGCATACATGCCGTAGTTAAAGACGGTGTGGCCCATGGGCTCGACAACCTTCTTGAGGGCAGCCTCGATCATGGGGTTCTTGGAGTTCTGAGAGTTCTCGTTGATGAGAGCGATCTTCATTGCGAAATACCTTCCTATTTCTAACTTGCGGTGAAATACGGACCGTTTGCCTGATAGAAGCCAAAATCAATCCCTATTTCACCGCAACTCATAAATGAACGACTGGGAGAAAGCCGATGTGGGCAGTTGCGGCGAGGGTGCGTGAGGTGCGTCAGCTCGCCGCGAAAGAGGAGGGCATAGGCCTTTTGGCCATGCCCGACGAATGAGCCGCGAGATGGCGTGGCTCACGCGGCCGCAGCCTACTGGGGCTGTTTGCCGATGTAAGCCAGAATTCCGCCGTCGACGTAGAGGATGTGGCCGTTGACGAAGTTCGAGGCATCGGAGGCCAGGAACACGGCGGGGCCCTTCAGATCCTCGGGCGTGCCCCAACGGGCGGCCGGGGTCTTGGCGATGATGAACTGGTCAAACGGGTGACGGCTGCCGTCGGGCTGCGTCTCGCGCAGCGGCGCAGTCTGCGGCGTGGCGATGTAGCCAGGCCCAATACCGTTGCACTGGATATTGGCCTCGCCAAACTCAGAGCAGATGTTCTTGGTGAGCATCTTCAGACCACCCTTGGCGGCAGCGTAGCCGGCGATGGTCTCGCGACCAAGCTCACTCATCATCGAGCAGATGTTGATGATCTTGCCGTGACCCTTGGCGATCATGCCGGGCAGGCAGGCCTTGGACACGATAAACGGCGCGTTGAGGTCGATGTCGACGACGCGACGGAAGTCCTCGGCGCTCATCTCGAGCATGGGGGTGCGCTGGATAACGCCAGCGTTGTTAATCAGAATGTCGGGCGTGGTGCCAAAGTCGGCCTCGATCTTGGAGATGAGCTCGGCGACGACGGCCTCGTCGGTAACATCGGCCACGTAGCCGTGAGCCTCAAAGCCCAGCTCGCGGTAGTGCTTCTCGGCCTCGGCGACCTTGTCGGCGTGACGCGCGTTAAAGGCGATCTTGGCGCCGGCCTCGCCGAGCGCCTCGGCAATGGCCATACCAATGCCGTAGGTGGCGCCGGTTACGAGCGCGACCTTGCCATCCAGGCGGAAGCTGTCCATAAGATCAGACATAGCGATCCTTTCAAAAGAAACGTTCATCTATATAAGTCTTGCTTCTAATACAAGCTCAGTATAGGAGAAGTGAAGGAATTAACGCCCCTATTCTCCTAAAAATAGGTGAACGTTCACTTTTAAAAGGTGAACGGTTGAAATTGGTTGTTGCGATGCCCTCTACTCGCTTTTCGCCTGTGCGCCTTCCGCGATCATGTTGCGGTTGTAGACCAGGTGCAGATACATCGCGTCGTGCGCGGCGGTGGGGTTGCGTGCGGCGATGGCGTCGGCCACGCCGCGGTGCGTGCGGATGGTCTCCTCGACGAGCTTTTTGCCCGTTACGTCGATAAAGAGGGGAACGGATGCCTTGAGCACGCCCATCAGGCGGGGAACGACGAGGTTGCCGCAGCTCTCGGCAATGGCGTTGTGGAATGCGGTGTCGGCGGCGGAGTAATCCTCGCCGGCCTCGGCCAGGCGCTGGGACTCATCGCAGAGCTCGCGGATGCACATAATCTGGTCTTCGGTTGCGTGCTCGGCGGCCATGCTGGCCATCTGCGGCTCGATCATAAAGCGCACCTCGAGCAGGTCGCGCGCCAGACGCTGCTTGTCATCGATAAAGGTAAAGCCCAACGGGTCCTCGGCAACGCCGGGGTTGGACGCTACGTACGTACCCGACCCCTGCTTAATGCGCACGATGTTGCGCGACTGCAGGAGCTTCATGGCTTCGCGCACGGTGCTTCGGCCGGCTCCTAGGCGCTCAACCAGCACGGCTTCCTTGGGCAAGCGATCGCCCTGGCCAAGGTTCTCGTCCAGGATCAGTTGAATGATTTTATCAGCAATCTGCTCGGGGAGTCCCGACTCGGCTCGTGCCACGTTTCACCTCATGTCTAAGAATTCATCAGAGCTATTCTAGCCCATCAACGATGGGGTGCAGGTCGCTGCTCCCACGATCGACGAACAATATCTACCGTTCACCGCCAAAAACCGACCGTTTGCTAAAATACATCAGATGTATTTTAAAAAAGTTTCCCTTTGAAACATCAGACCTATTTGAAAAACCGCTATAGTCGTAGGCGAATTCAAAAGGTCTGATGAATTGGAGGAAAGATGTCAGACCCAACGTTTATGGCAGACCCCACCAGGCTCGTCATCGCCGCCATCGTGGGCATCGCGCTGCTGCTTGCGCTCATCATCAAGTTCAAGCTGCACCCCGTGCTGTCGATGATGGTCTCGGCGCTTGCGATCGGCATCGGCGCGGGCATGCCGCTCGATTTGGTGGCAGACACCGTCACCAAGGGCGTGGGCACCACGCTGCAAAACATCGCCTTGCTCATTGGCCTGGGATCGATGTTTGGTCAGATCCTGGAGGAGAGCGGCGGCGCCAAGAAGATCGCCCAGACCTTTATCGATACCTTCGGTCAGGGGCACTCCAGCTGGGCGCTGGGCATCACCGGCCTGGTCATCGGCACCACGGTGTTCTTTGAGGCTGGCGTGGTCGTGCTGATCCCGCTCGCGTTTAGCGTGGCATCGCAGACCAAGAAGTCGACCCTCTACTACGGCATCGCCCTGCTCGCGGGACTGGCAGCCGGCTATGCGTTCGTGCCGCCTTCGGCCGGCTCGGTTCTGGTCGCCGGCACGCTCGGTGTCGACCTGGGCACCATGATCCTCGTCGGTATCCCCACCGCCTTTGTCGCCATGGCCGTCGCCGGCGTCGTCTGGGGCCGCAACGTGGGTGGCCGCATCTTTACGGACGTCCCCGAGCACTTCACCTCTGCCGAGGGTGCGAGCGACGACAAGGAGCTTCCCTCCTTTGGCATGGTGCTCGCGATCGTGCTCACGCCGCTTTGCCTGATTCTGCTGGGCACGCTGTCCTCGTACATTCCCATGCCCGAGCAGGTCGCCTCGATCCTCGCCTTCCTGGGCAAGCCGTTCGTTGCCCTCACCATCGCCACGCTCATCGCCATGTATCTGCTGGGTGCCCGTCGCGGCTACTCCGGTGCCGAGCTCAAGGCCCTGCTCGACCGCTCGCTTAAGCCCGTCGGCATGATCTTGCTGGTCATCGCCTGCGGCGGCGTCATCCGCTGGATGCTGCAGGACTGCGGCCTGGGCCAGGTCATCGGCCCCGTGCTCGAGAGCTGCCCGCTTCCGCTCGTGGTCGTTGGCTTTCTCATCGCCGCGCTCGTCCGCGCCTCGGTCGGTAGCTCCATCGTGTCCATGACCATGGCTTCGGGCATCATGGCCGCCATGCCTGCGGTCGCTGGCGCTTCGGTGCTCATGCGCGCTGCCATCTGCCTTGCCATCTGCGGCGGCGCCACGGCTCTTTCGCACGTCAACGATGCCGGCTTCTGGATGTGCTCTTCGTTCCTGGAGATTGACGAGAAGACCACCCTCAAGTCCTGGACCATCATGGAGACAATCATCGGTCTTACGGGCCTCGCCTGCGCCCTGGTGATCTCGTTCTTCGCCTAATCGCAAGCCAGCGCTTCACATCAGCACGTCACATCAATCGATACCAAACCAAGTAAGCCTTAAACCAAAGGAGTACACCATGGACGAGAAGACTAAAGAGCAGATTCAGCAGGAGGCCGCCGAGCTGGTTGCCAAGCTGCAGCCGCGTTCCGGCAAGTTCCGTACCATCAGCCCCGAGATGGACCCGTTGCGTCTGGGCTCTGGCTGGACCATCGAGGACCTGGACAAGCCGCAGGTCATCATCGAGTCGACCTTTGGCGATTCGCACCCGGGTTCTGCCGGCCTGTTTGAGCTCGTCGAGGAGGTCCGTGCCGGCGTTGCCGAGGCCGGCGGCCACGGTGCCCGTTACTTCTGCACCGACATTTGCGACGGCGAGGCCCAGGGCCACGATGGCATCAACTACTCGCTGCCTAGCCGCGACATGATCGCCAACATGATCGAGATCCACGCCAAGGCCACCCCGTTCGACGCCGGCGTCTTCGTCGCCAGCTGCGATAAGGGTCTGCCCGCGAACCTTATGGCCATGGGCCGCGTGAACATTCCTTCGATCGTCGTCACCGGCGGCGTCATGGATGCCGGTCCTGACCTGTTGACCCTGGAGCAGCTCGGCGCCATCTCGGCCCGTTACGAGCGCGGCGAGATCTCCTGCGAGGAGCTCGAGTTCGCCAAGCACAACGCCTGCCCCAGCTGCGGCGCCTGCTCCTTTATGGGTACCGCCTCGACCATGCAGGTTACCGCCGAGGCCCTGGGCCTTATGCTCCCCGGCACGGCGCTGCTGCCCGCCACCAGCACCGACCTGCGTGAGTTCGCCCGCGAGGCCGGCCGCCAGTCCGTGTGGCTCTCCGAGCACAACCTGTGCCCGCGCGACATCGTGACCAAGGAGTCCTTCGAGAACCTCATCATGGTCCACGGCGCTATCTCCGGCTCCACCAACTCGCTGCTGCACATCCCCGCGATCGCCCGTGAGTTTGGCATCGAGATGTCCGCCGACGACTTCGATCGTCTGCACCGTGGTGCCCACTACCTGCTCAACGTTCGTCCCGCAGGCGAGTGGCCGGCACAGTTCTTCTACTATGCGGGCGGCGTGCCGCGCATCATGGAGGAGATCAAGTCGATGCTCCACCTCGACGTTATGACCGTCACCGGCAAGACCCTCGGCGAGAACCTCGAGGACCTCAAGAACAACGGTTACTACGAGAAGTGCGGCCGTTACCTGGAGAAGTGGAACCTCAAGCGCGAGGACATCATCCGTCCGTTCGACCAGGCCTTTGGCACCGACGGCTCCATCGCCATCCTTCACGGCAACCTTGCCCCCGAGGGCGCCGTCGTCAAGCACACCGTCGTTCCGCGCGAGATGTTCCAGGCCACGCTCAAAGCCCGTCCGTTCGACTGCGAGGAGGATGCCATCCATGCCGTCCTGACGCACGAGGTCAAGCCCGGCGACGCCGTCATCATTCGCTACGAGGGCCCCAAGGGTTCCGGTATGCCCGAGATGTTCTACACCACCGAGGCTATCGCCAGCGACCCCGAGCTGGGCGCGAGCATTGCCCTGATCACCGACGGCCGCTTCTCCGGCGCCTCCAAGGGCCCGGCCATCGGCCATGTTTCGCCCGAGGCTGCCGTGGGCGGCCCGATTGCCCTGATCGAGGAGGGCGACCTCATCCAGATCAACATCCCCGAGCGCTCGCTGTCCATCGTGGGCATCGCCGGCAAGGAGATGGAGCCGGCCGAGGTCGACGCCGTCCTGGCCGAGCGTCGCGCCGCTTGGAAGCCCAAGGCTAACCGCTATACCTCCGGCACGCTCAAGTTCTTTACCGAGCATGCAGTTTCCGCCATCCAGGGTGGCTACATGGAGTAGCGCCCGGGCGCATCGAATTCTCCTCTCATAGATGCGCGGTAAAAGGCCCCGAGTTCATACGAACTCGGGGCCTTTTCGTCTTGATTGCGGACGCATTGCCGGACGAAAAGCGTTTGCGTCTGGTTGTATACCGTACGAAAGCGTATTTTACGTCTCATTACCGTACGCAAACCAGATGAAAACCACTTGCATCTGATTTAAAACCATACGCAAACGGTTTTCGTCTTATAATACGGTTCAGATAAGTATGAAAAGAGAGAGGGGCAGTGAGCATGGTTGTCAGGGAGAGCCCTACCGTCGAATACAAGGAGAGCGTGACGCCGACGTTCCTCAAAACGGTGAGTGCCTATGTAAACTACGGAACGGGCAAGATTGAGTTTGGCGTTGACGACGAAGGCGTTGCAGTCGGTCTTTCAGATCCGGTTGCGGAGTGCCTGCGCATCGAGAACATGATTAATGACAGTCTAGATCCCGCGCCCCGCTACTCGCTCGAGCCCGACGAGAAGCACGGGACTGTAACTCTTACGGTTTATGAGGGGCAGGACAAGCCCTATCGAAGTAAGGGGAAGGCCTATAGGCGAAATGATTCGGCGGCGGTAGAGGTGGACCGTTTTGAGTACGGCAGGCTGACGCTCGAAGGCAGCAATCTGACGTTCGACGCGCTCACGTCGGCTCGTCAGGACCTGAGCTTTCATACGCTCGAGCACAAGTGCATTGAACATTTGGGCATTTCGGAGCTAACGCCGGATATCATGCGTACGCTTCGCTTGCTCGGCAAGGACGGCTATACCAATGCTGCGGCGATATTGGCGGATAAAAACGAATTTCCGGGCATCGACTGCGTTCGTTTTGGTGACACCGAGGACGTCCTCTTAGATCGTGAGACGGCGACGGGCCTGTCTGCAATTGAGCAGGTGGATAGAGCAGTGGTCATGTTCGAACGCTACTATCGTTATGAACGCATCGAAGGTTTCGAGCGCGTTCAGACCGATCGGATTCCCCTCGAGGCATTCCGCGAGGCAGTTGCAAACGCCCTCGTGCATCGGACGTGGGATGTGCAAGCGAATGTTCAGGTTGCCCTGTACGATGACCGCGTCGTCGTGACTTCACCCGGGTCGTTGCCCGCTGGCTTGACGACGGAGCAATACCTGTATGGGCAGATATCCGTGCTCAGAAACCCCATCGTTGCCGAGGTCTTCTTAAAGCTGGACTATATCGAAAAGTTCGGAACGGGAATTGCGCGCATTAGGCGTGCCTATCGCGATTCGATCAATCAACCGATCTTTGATGTTCGCGGTGGTATGGTGGCTGTTACGTTGCCCGTTACCGATGCCTTTGAGGGGTCTGAGGAAGAGGTCCAGGTTCTCAAGGCCTTGTCGGGTGGGCGAATAATGTCGCGAAGTGAGATTGAGAAACAGGCGGGGCTAAGCCGCACACGAACGCTGGCGGCGCTCGAATCGCTGATTGAGCGGAACGCGATCGTGAAACAGGGAACAGGCCGCGCCACGAAATACGAGCGTGCGTAGGGTAAAAGACTTGTGTTACAAGACAGGCCCCAAACCTAAATTGGCTTGGGGCCTGTTGCGTGCCGGCTGTCATTGTGCCGGTTTATGTCAAGTTATAGCAAGATATAGTAAAGTATAGCGAGATATAGCAACGTATAGCGCCGCTTGCGGGGTCCTTGCGCCCTCGCTACTCACCAAACGCCATGTGGATAAAGCGCTTCGCGAACAGCTTGTTGGCAACGTTGATGACGTGCCCCAGGAACAGCGCCGAGATGGCGGTGGTTACGCCAAAGCCGCCCAGGTTGTGCATGAGCGCGAGCGATAGGGCGAGGGACGCCGCGACGTGCGAGCAGTCAAAAACAACCTTGATGTCACCAAAGCGGCGCTTGAGCTTTTCGGCAATTACCTGTACCAGGCCATCCGGCGCGTTGGGCACGACACCCATGTTGACGACCAGGCTTACGCCAAACGCGGTGACGGCAAGCGAAAGCAGCATGGTCGCGACCTGCGCGGGAAGCGCGGCAGGGTGCAACGGATTGACCGCCATAAAGAAATCGGTGAAGCCGCCGATGAGCGTCGAGAAAAAGAGCTCGAGCAGAATGCGCGGCTGAAACTCTCGGCGAAGAATAGCCAATTGGGCTGCAATGTAAGCGACATAGGTCACAGTGATCCAAAACCCGAGCGTCTTGCCGGTGAGCATTGACAGGGTCGTGGCAAAGCAGGTGAGTGCGGCCACGCCAAGTCCCGAGGCCGTCTGTAGGCTCATGCCGAGTGCCAAAATGGCAACGCCGACCAGGTACATGAGCATCCTGATCGCGGTGTGGCACCAATCGATGTTCTCGCCATTCATTACGATGAGCGGTCGCATGTTGCTGCCGTCCTTTCGGTTGTAAGGAATTGGGCTGACCTGGGCCGGCAAAAGAGGGTTATCGGAGGCACTGCTGTAAAAGCAGAAAAGCCGGCCCCACGGTCAGTCGTCTAGAAAATGTCTCGCTGTGCCGGAATGGGACTGAAGGGCCAACGAGACGGGAGAAAAGCGAATGACAGGACGTGGGCAATAGGATGCCAAGATGGTAGGGTGCGTCTTAGCATCCTATTGCCCACGCTTAACGAAATCGGTTTCGTTTGAGCCTTAGTATACGCACGGGATTCCTTTTGCAAAGAGAAAAATAATAAAAAGGTGAACGTTCACCTAATCGCAACAACTCGTTGGCGGTATCATGGCAAGGACATACTCGAAACCGATTTCGCAACGGTTGGAGAGCGCATCGTGTGTTCGTCGTGGACTGCCGGGCAGCTTGGTTGCGCCCGTCGGTCGCATTGCGGCGAACGCTTTCACCCGGATCGAAAGGACCATCATGGAACAGCACACCGATTGCTCGTACTGCATGTGCGGGACCGACAACACGCTCGTCGATGCTTTTGGCATCCCCATGCTCGACCTGCCCGCCAGCAAGCTCATCTTGTTTAAGGAGCAGAGCCACAAGGGTCGCGTGATCGTGGCCTCCAAGCAGCACGTCGACGACATCTCCTGCATGTCCGAGGAGGACGCTGCCGCCTTTATGGCCGATGTACGTCACGTCGCAGCTGCGCTGCACAAGGCGTTCAACCCCGACAAGATCAACTTTGGTGCTTATGGCGACACCATGCATCATCTGCATGTGCATATCGTCCCCAAGTACAAGGACGACCCGTTTGAGTTTGGCGATGTGTTCGCCATGAATCCCGGTCGCGTCACGCTCGAGCCGGCTCAGTACGACGAGATCGCCCAGGCAATCATCGCCAACCTGTAACCCCCCCCTCGCCCCCCCATAAGTTGCGGTGAAATACGGACTGTTGCGGCTTAGCTGACTCCAATAGTCCGTATTTCACCGCAACTTATGGGGGGCGGGGGATGCGATAGTATTACGTGGTGGTATTCGACTAACCGAGGACTTATCCGAGGACTTTATGGAACAGCACCAGCATTATCAGAGTCTGCAAGACCAGGCATACAACGCATTGCGCTCCAAGATCATCTATGCCGAGCTCAAGCCCGGCACGCGCCTTTCGGCGATTGGTCTGGAAAAGGAGACGGGGATCGGTCGCACGCCCATCCGCGAGTCCTTTGTACGCCTGCGCGAGCAGGAGCTGGTGGAAACGCGCCCCAAGAGCGGTACCTATGTTTCAAAGATCAGCATGGAGCGTGCCGAGAACGCCTGCTTTTTGCGCGAAAAGCTCGAGAGGAGCGTGCTGATCAAATGCTGCTCGGCTGCCACGCCCGAGCAAAAGCGCCGGCTTGAGCAAATCCTTGCCGAGTCCGAGGCACTCGACCATAGTGAGACGCGTCGCTTCTTTGACTTGGATAATCTGTTTCACGAGACGTGCTTTGAGATTGCCGGTCGCCATATGCTGTGGGATTGGATGAAGAGCATCAACACGCATTTTGAGCGGTATAACTGGCTGCGTGCGGTGTCGCAGGATCTGGATTGGGAGCCGATTCGTCGGCAACACCGCCGAATTTTGGAGGCCATTAAGGAAGGCGACACCGATGCGGCGAGCTATCTGGCGCAGACGCATCTGCATCTGATGCCCGAAGAGCAGGGCCCAGTTATCGCCCTGCATCCCGATTGCTTCGAGCTGCCCAAAGATTCGTCCATCTAATCTATCCCCTCATAAGTTGCGGTGAAATAGGGATTGTTTTGCGGCCCAGGTGGCGCAAACAGTCCCTATTTCACCGCAACTGCGTTGGGGCATGGCCGGGGCACAAAGATGCGGTGCCGTTTGGAGGAACAGACCGGAAGCAAGGGGTCGATTCCTCCAGACGGCACCGCATTTGTTTTGACGCTCTGGATTATGTTGGGGCAAAGATTCAGCTGGGGGAAATAAAGCGGCTCGGGGGCGTGTCGCTTCCGTCACGTTCTATCAGCATACAAGACGGTTTCGGTTCTTGTCCGTGACGGAAACGGCACGCTTC
>CAKUEU010000049.1 GCA_934646865.1 uncultured Collinsella sp.
GGAGGTTTCCATGGCAGATCGCGGCATCGTTGCGGTGTTCGGCAGCATGAACATGGACCTTTCGGTGGCGTGCGAGCGCATGCCGCGTGCGGGCGAGACCGTCGGCGGAAGCGGTTTTATCACCAACGCCGGCGGCAAGGGTGCAAACCAGGCTGTCGCCGCCGCGCGCATGGGTGCGCGCACGTGCATGATCGGCGCCGTCGGGCGCGATACATTTGGTGACGCACTGGTGGCGGGGCTCCAAGATGCCGGCGTGGGCGTTGAGTTTGTGGCGCGTCGCGACGACGTGGAGACGGGCACCGCGACTATCATTCGCTGCGAGAACGACAACCGCATCGTGTTATCGCCGGGCGCCAACCATGCGCTTTCGGGCGAGGACGTTGCCTGCGCGCTGCGCTATCTGGTGGCCGATGAGCTCGACGCCAATATCTGCGACCTCGCCCCGGCGGCCGGCGGCGTCTTTATCGCCCAGGGCGAATGCGACCTGATGGCCACGGCCGCGGCGCTCTCTTGCGCCCACAGGCTGGGGTTCTATACGGTCTTTAACCCGGCGCCGGCGTGCGACCTGCCGGCGGGAGCGTGGCCTGCGGTCGACTTGGTTTGTCCCAACGAGACCGAGTGCCAGGCGCTGACGGGCATCTTGCCCACGGATGACGCGAGCTGCGTCGCTGCGCTTGGGGCTTTGCTCGCCAAGGGCGCCGGTGCCGCGGTCATCACGCTGGGCGGATCCGGGTCGGTTACGCTCGGCGATGACGGAGGGCTGCTGCGCATGCCGGCGCTCTCCAGCGAGGTGGTCGACACCACGGCTGCGGGCGATACGTTTATCGGCGCACTTGCGGCGGCTCGGCTGCATGGCCTGCCTCTCTTTGAGTGCATGGCCGCGGGCGCTCGCGCCTCGGCAGTGACGGTGTCGCGCCTGGGTGCTCAGCAATCGATTCCCACGCGCGCCGAAATTGAACATAAGTTTGGGTTAGACGGTTTAGACGGAGAAGCGGAGTAGAACAATGGCAACCAAGAAGCTGATCCTTGATCTGGATATGGGTGTGGACGACGCCATGGCGCTCGCCTATGCCATCGCGAGCCCCGAAGTGGAGCTCGTCGGTATTACCACGTGCTTTGGCAACGTGCGTGTCGAGCAGTCGGCGCATAACTGCCTGGCGATGCTCGACCTACTGGGTCGCCCCGAGGTGCCGGTGTACCTGGGCGCCGATCGTCCCATTAAGTCGAACGAGCCCTATACGCCGCCGGCGTCCACCACGCTCATCCACGGCAAAAACGGCATCGGCGGCGCGAGCGTACCCGCATCGCCCTACGAGCCGGTGGGGGCGACATCGGCCGATGGTAACGCGGCGGTCGATTATCTGATCGATGCCGCACGCACCTATGGACCCGATCTGGTCTATGTGGCAACCGGCCCGCTCTCAAACTTGGCGCTTGCCTTGGAGCGCGATGCGGCGGCGATGATGTCCATCGGCCGCGTGGTCGTGATGGGCGGCGCCCTTACCGTGCCCGGCAACGTGAGCGCGGGCGCCGAGGCCAACATGGCAAGCGATCCCGAGGCCGCCGACGCCGTGCTGCGCTCGGGCCGCAAGCTCACCATGGTCGGTCTGGACGTGACGCATCGCGTGGTGCTCACGCGCCGCGATATCGCTGGCTGGACGGGTTCGGGCACCATGGCGGGCTGCGCGTTTGCGGGTATGGTCGAGCACTACATTGGCTCATACGAGATGAACGCGCCCTATTTGGGCGGCTGCGCGCTGCACGACCCGTTGGCCGTTGCCGTGGCGATCGACCCCACGCTCGTGGGTGCACTCGGCTGCAACCTGCGCGTTGACCTGCTGGGCGAGTACCGCGGCCGCACCATCTGCGATGAGCGCCGCGTGGCCGACCCCGATAAGAGCGCGCTTGTGGCGCTCACCGTGGACGCCCCGCGCTTTCTCTCCGAGTTCAAGACGCGCATGGCCCGCGTCCTTGGCTAAACGGCCCTTGCGCCCCGTCCCAAATTAGCCACTTTGTTGATGTACTTGTAGAACTAGCTGCTAAAAACAGATTAAACGCCGTTTATAGAGTGAACGTGACCGTTAGCCTAAAACCCAATATATGCTTGAGGCCCCTGTGGTTGCATGGGCAATAAGAGCCTAGGCTATTGGCGCATTTACATTTACATGGGAGCAGCATGAAAGAGTACTTTGGCATCGATGTGGGCGGTACGGCAGTCAAGTGGGCCGTGCTGGGCGAGGATTTTTCCATTCGCGAGCGCGGTAGCCTGCCGACCGATTTCAACACGGCGGATGAAGCGGTTGAGGCCCTCGCCGGTCTTATTGAGCCGTTCCGCGACCGCGTGTCTGCTGTGGGCGTGAGCGCCCCCGGCGGCATCTATGAGGACGATGCCGACGGCACCATCCATCGCGGCGGCGCGCTCACCTATATGGACGGCTGCCCGCTGGGAAAGATGCTGCACGAGCGATTTGGCATTCCGGTAGCGGTCAACAACGACGGAAAGTGCTGCGCGCTCGGCGAATATGCGGCAGGTGCGCTGCGTGGGCACCGTATTGGTGTGGTGCTTGCCATTGGCACCGGCATTGGCGGCGGCATCGTTATCGATGGCCACGTCCTTCGCGGTTCGCATGGCTTTGCGGGCGAGTTTAGCTTTCTGCGCAACGATGTGACGCGTGCGGCGGCGCCGGACAACGTGTTTGCCGGCACAGGCGGCTGGCGTGCGCTGCGCGACGCCGCGGTGGCAGAGAAAGGGTTGCCGGCAGATACTGCCGTAGACGGACGTCGTGTCTTCGAGTGGATTGAGGCCGGCGATCAAGCGGCGCAGCGTGCGCTCGACCGCTATGCGTGCACATTCGATGCCATGCTCGTGAACCTTCAGGCGGTGCTCGATCCCGAGGTGTTTGTGATTGCGGGCGGCATTTCGTGCCATCCCGAGCTTATCGATGCGCTTCGCAGCCAGATGCCCGCGGCACTCGCGGGCTATGAGGGCTTTCTTGCCGGCATCCCCATGCCTCAGGTCAAGGTTGCCGAGCTCGGCAACGACGCCAACCTCTACGGCGCCGTACAAGAAGCCATGCGCCTGAGCAAATAGACCAGTCCTTTGGGACCGGGCTCCTAGGGTAGTCAATTTGGGACGGGGCTTTTTTAGCTGCCCCTATGTGACGGTCGATACATGTCTCAGCCCAGATAGCTCGTCGGCAGTCAAAGGGTAGCTAAAACAGCCCCGTCCCAAATTGACTACCCGCGCAGCCCAGGTTGACGCAAAAGTAGTCAAAAAAGCCCCGTCCCAAATTAGCTACCGGGAAAATGTTGCCGTTGGGGGAATAGTCGCGTCGCTTCGCTTGACAACAGGCTAAACTTGCTAATAAACATTTACTATTCTGTTTACTTTGAATTTGCGGTCGTTTAGTTGCAGAGCCGTCGAGCCGGCGGCCTCAGCTGCGACCGTTGCTAGGGAGAAACGATGGCTAAAGCAAGCGTCCGCGAGATCAGCCGCATCACCGGTTTTTCGCCCGCAACCGTGTCCAACGCGCTCAACCGCAAGCGCAGCGTGAGCGAAGAGACCGCTAAGATCATCCTGGAATGCGCGCAGTCACTCGGCTACCAGCAGTCGACGCAGCTCGAGAGTATCCAGTTCGTGCTTGCGCGCAAGACGGGCGCCATCCTGGACGAGAGCACCTTCCACCCTGCGGTTATCGAGGGCGTGGAGCGCCAGGCGCGCCGCCATGGCATGAGCACGAGCTTTGTCACGCTCGACTTTAGCGACCTGGACGCCGTGCGCCCGCAGGTCGAGGGGCTGATCGCCGATCCGTCGGCCGCCATCGTGCTGATGGGTACCGAGCTGGGCGAGGAGGACTACGCCCTGTTCGCCAACGCTGCCGCCCACCTGATCGTGCTCGACGGCTGGAGCGACCGCCAGTACTTCGATGCCGTGGTCATCGCAAATACCGACTCGGTGCTGCGCGCGGTGGACCATCTTATCGAAAAGGGCCACAAGCAGATCGGCTATCTTGCCGGCGACCTGCGTATCCGCAACTTTAAGGATCGCGAGCGTGGCTACCGTCAGGCGCTTGAGGACGCGGGCCTTGAGCCCAACCCGGCATGGCACATCACGCTGGGCACCACGCTCGAGGGCGCCTATCACGACATGGGCGCCTGGCTCGATACCGTCTCGCGCGACGACCTGCCGACGGCCTTTTTTGCTGAGAATGACGTGCTCGCCGTTGGCGCCATGCGTGCCCTCAACGAGCACGGCGTGCGCGTTCCCGACGACGTGTCGATGATCGGCTTCGACGACCTGTCCGTGGGCGCCTTCTCCAATCCGCCGCTCACCACGGTGCATGTTCCCAAGCACGAGGTGGGCGAGATCGCGGTGCGCCGCCTGGTGGGCAACATCCGCAACCCCAAGAGCTACACCTGCAAGACGGCCGTCTCGACCTACTTTGTCGAGCGCCAGAGCGTGCGCGAGCTCTAGGCGAAAGCGCCGCCTACTCGCGATAAATGCGCCCGCGTTACGGCGGACACACAGAGCATCACAGATAGAGGGTCCTTCGGGGCCCTCTTTTTTGTTCCCCTTGTATGTTCAGATTGTTTACATACCGTTTAGGCTGATTTCTCTACCGTTTACGGGTATTTCGCGTTAAACTTCTAAACAGAAGAGTAAAACATTTAGTAAACAGAACAAAACGAAACATGCGTCTGTTTACTGAACATGTGACTAGGGGAGGACGTACATGGATAAGATCAAGCTCGGTTTTGTGCCTACGCGCCGCAGTATCTTTAGCGCGCCGGACGCGATCAAGTATCGCGGCTTGACGGCTGATCGCCTGCGCGAGATCGGCGTCGACATCGTGGATATCGACGACATCAACGACGAGGGTCTGCTGTTCGACGACAGCCATATCGAGCCCATCGTCAAGAAGTTCCGCGCCGAGGGCGTCGACGGCATCATGCTGTGCCATGCCAACTTTGGCACCGAGTACGTCTGCGCCCGCCTTGCCCGCGAGCTCGGCCTGCCCGTGCTGCTGTGGGGCCCGCGCGACGAGCGCCCCGAGCCCGACGGCACCCGCCTGCGCGACAGCCAGTGCGGCCTGTTCGCCACTGGTAAGGTCCTGCGCCGCTTCCAAGTTCCCTTCACCTACATGACCAACTGCCGTCTGACCGACCCCGAGTTCGAGCGCGGCGTCTGGGACTTCCTGGCTGTGTGCAACGTCGTTAAGACCTTCAAGCACACCCGCATCCTGCAGATGGCCACCCGTCCGTTCGACTTCTGGTCGACCATGTGCAACGAGGGCGAGCTGCTCGAGAAGTTCAACATCCAGCTTTCGCCCATCCCCATGACCGAGCTTGTCCAGGCTGTGCGCGACGCTCAGGCCGACGAGCAGGCCATGTCCGCCATGCTCGCCCACATCGCCGACAGCTTTGAGATCTGCATCCCCGAGGACAAGGTCCCCGCGGTCGCAGGACTCGCCATCGCCATGAAGCGCCTGGTCGAGAAGTACGGCTGCAACGCCGGCGCCATCCAGTGCTGGAACGCCCTGCAGGACGAGCTGGGCATTATGCCCTGCGCCGCCAACGCCATCCTCAACGAGATGGGCATCCCCGTCGTCTGCGAGACCGACATCCACGGCGCCATCACCGCGCTCATGGTCGAGGCCGCCGATCTTGGCCGTCACCGCGGCATGTTCGCCGACTGGACGGTGCGCCACCCCGACAACGAGAACGGCGAGCTGCTGCAGCACTGCGGCCCCTGGCCCTGCAGCTGCGCGGCCGTCAAGCCCAAGCTCACCTACCCGCTGGCCTTCGATCACCCCGGCGCGCTGACGGCCGAGGCCAAGCACGGCGACCTCACCCTTGCCCGCTTTGACGGCGACAACGGCGAGTATTCGCTGCTGCTGGGCAACGCCCGCGGCATCGACGGCCCGGCCGGTATGGGCACCTACCTGTGGGTCGAGGTCGAGAACCTCAAGCGCCTCGAGGCCAAGATCGTCGAGGGCCCCTACATCCACCACTGCGTGGCCATCCACGCCAACGTGGTGCCGGTGCTCTACGAGGCATGCAAGTATATCGGCATCCAGCCCGACCTTTATGACCCCATCGAAGAAGACGTCAAAGCCTACCTGCGAGGAGAGTAGAAATGGCAACGATCGAAGAGCTTGAGTCCCTGCGCTGGGACCTCCGCCGCGATTGCGTCGACATCATCATGGCCGGCGCCGGCGGCCACATCGGCGGCGACATGTCGGTCATCGACGCGCTCATGACCCTCTACGCCAACCATCTGAACATTTCGCCCGAGACCGTCGACGATCCCAACCGCGACCGCTTCGTCCTCTCTAAGGGCCATGCCATGGAGGCCTACTACGCCGTGCTGTGCCACGAGGGCTATCTGGACCTCGACGACGTCAAGGCGCGTTTCTCCAAGTTCGGCAGCCCCTATATCGGCCACCCCAACAACAAGCTCAAGGGCATCGAGATGAACTCGGGCTCGCTGGGCCACGGTCTGCCCGTGGCGGTGGGCATGGCGCTCGCCGGCAAGATGGACGGTCGCGACTACCGCGTCTACACCATCATGGGCGACGGCGAGCTTGCCGAGGGCTCGGTCTGGGAGGGCGCCATGAGCGGCGGCAACTACCAGCTCGATAACCTGTGCGCGCTCGTGGACCGCAACCGCCTGCAGATCAGCGGTAGCACCGAGGACGTCATGAAGCAGGACTCGCAGGAGGAGCGCTGGGCCGCCTTCGGTTGGAACGTGCTGTCCATTCCGGGCAACGACGTCCAGGCCATCGACGCCGCGCTGACGCTTGCCGCCGAGACCAAGGGTAAGCCCACGGTCATCATCCTCAACACCGTTAAGGGCTATGGCTCGCCGGTTATGGAGGACAAGGCCAGCTGGCATCACCACCTGCCCAACGACGAGGAATATGCCCAGATCATCGCCGATTTCGCTGCCCACAAGGAGGCCATCAATGGCTAACAAGATCGCCAACCGCAAGGTTATCTGCGACACGCTGCTCGAGGCCGCCGCAACCGACAAGGACATCGTCGTCCTGTGCTCCGACTCCCGCGGCTCCGCGTCGCTCACGCCGTTCTTCGATCAGTATCCCCAGCAGTCCGTTGAGGTCGGCATTGCCGAGCAGGACCTGGTGAGCATCGCCGCCGGCATGGCTTCGTGCGGCAAGAAGGCCTGGGCCGCCTCGCCGGCGTCCTTTGTGACCACGCGTTCGTATGAGCAGTGCAAGGTCGACGTTTCGTACTCCAACACCAACGTCAAGCTCATCGGCATCTCGGGCGGCGTGTCCTACGGCGCCTTAGGGATGAGCCACCACTCTGCGCAGGATATCGCCGCCATGAGCGCGATCCCCAACATGCGCGTGTATCTGCCGAGCGACCGCTTCCAGACCGCCGAGCTCGTGCGTGCGCTGGTTGCCGACAACAAGCCGGCCTACATCCGCGTGGGCCGCAACCCGGTCGAGGACGTGTACACCGAGGACGAGTGCCCGTTCCAGATGGACCGCGCCACCTGGGTGCGCCGCGGCACCGACGTGACGCTCGTCGCCACCGGCGAGATGGTCCGCCATGCCGTGGATGCCGCCGACCTGCTGGCCGAGCAGGGCATCTCGGCAACGGTGCTCGACATGTACTGCGTCAAGCCGCTCGACGCCGAGGCCGTGATCGAGGCCGCCGGCGCCACGCGCGCCGTCGTGACCGTCGAGGAGCACAGCCCCTTCGGTGGCCTGGGTTCCATGGTCGCGCAGGTCGTGGGCGAGCATTGCCCGCGTCCGGTCAAGTGCTTGAGCCTGCCCGACGCGCCGGTCATCACCGGCACCTCGCCCGAGGTCTTCGCACACTACGGACTTACGGGCACCGGAATTGCCGAGGCCGTTAAGGACTTCCTGCCCGCAGAGTAATTGGAATGTGACAAAGGGACCGTCCCTTTGTCACATTCATTTTGAAAGGGGTGGCCATGGGCCGCTACATCATCGGAATCGATCAGTCTACGCAGGGCACCAAGGCGCTGCTGGTGGACGAGGGCGGCCATCTGATTCATCGTGCCGACCGCTCACATCGCCAGATCATCAACGAGGCCGGCTGGGTGAGCCATGATCCGGCCGAGATTGCGGCCAACGTCCTAGCCGTGGCGCGTGCCGTGGTGGAGGAGACCGGGGTCGACCCGGCCGACGTCGCCGGCATCGGCATCTCCAACCAGCGCGAGACCACCGTTGCCTGGAACCGCACAACGGGCGAGCCGCTGTGCGACGCCGTGGTGTGGCAGTGCGCCCGCGCCCGCGAGCTGTGCGACGAGCTGGCCGCGCGCGAGGGCGTGGCCGAGCTGGTGCGCGACACGACAGGCCTAGTGCTCTCGCCCTACTATCCGGCGGGCAAGATGGCTTGGATTCTCGCAAACGTGCCGGCGGCAGCCGAGGCTGCTGCGGCGGGCGAGCTGTGCCTGGGCACGATTGACGCCTGGGTGGTCTGGACGCTCACGGGCGGCGCCGAGTTCCGCTGCGACTGGTCCAACGCCAGCCGCACGCAGCTCTTCGACCTGCGCCGCGGCTGCTGGAGCGAGCCGGTGTGCCAAGCCTTTGGCATCGATCCGGCCTGCCTGCCGCAGGTGACCGATTCCGATGGCCTGTTCGGCACAACGGACCTGGGCGGCTTTTTGCCGGCGCCCGTGCCCGTTCACGGCGTGCTGGGCGATAGCCACGCCGCCCTGTTTGCGCAGGGCTGCCACAGCCGCGGCATGGCCAAGGCCACGTATGGCACCGGTAGCTCGGTCATGATGAACGTCGGTGACGAGTTTGTCGCCAGCTCGCACGGGCTTTCAAGCTCGCTGGCGTGGCGCCTGAACGGCGTGACCGAGTATGTGCTCGAGGGCAACGTGAGCTACGCCGGCGCTGTCAAGACCTGGCTGCGCGACGACCTGGAGCTCATTAACAACCCCGAGGAAGTTACCGGCCTGTGCTATGCCGCCAACCCGGCGAGCCGCGTCTACTTTGTGCCGGCGTTTACCGGTCTGGGCGCGCCGCACTGGGCAAGCGACGCCGAGGGCTGCGTCTTTGGCATGACGCGCACCACCGGCCGCGCGGAGTTCGTGAAGGCTGCCGACGAGTCGATTGCCTATCAGATCTTCGACGTGATCGATGCGATGGTCGAGGATTCGGGCGCGGCGCTGGCCGAGCTTCGCGTTGACGGCGGTCCCACGCGCGATGCGTACCTGATGCAGTTTGAGAGCGACCTGGTGGGTTCGCCCATTCGCATCGCGAGCAACGACGAGATGAGCGGTCTGGGCGCGGCCTGGGCCTGCGGCATTGCGCTCGGCATGTACACGCGCGACGTGGTCGACGTCTACGGTGCCCGCGGCATCGTGGAACCGTCGATGCCCGCCGACGAGCGAGCCAAAAAGATCGCCGGCTGGCGCCACGCGGTCGAGGCAACAATCGCATACACTGCCTAGAATGATTTTTCTGGGACGGGGATCAAATAATCATTGGTCCTCGTCCCAAGTAGCTAATTTGGGACGGGGCTTTTTTGACTGGTATGATTGGTGCGACCATTCCAACCAGCTAAAAGAGCCCCGTCCTAAATTGACTATCGAGAGGATCTGCCATGGAGCGCATTGCGAGCTTTTCTGTCGATCATCTGCTGCTTGAGCCCGGCGTGTATGTGAGCCGCATCGACCGCGACCCGACGACCGGCACCGCCGTCACCACCTTTGACCTGCGCCTGACCACGCCCAACAAGGAACCGGTTATGAACACGGCCGAGTGCCACACCATCGAGCACTTGGGGGCGACGTTTCTTCGCAATCACGCCGAGTGGTCGAGCCGTATCGTCTACTTTGGTCCCATGGGCTGTCGCACGGGCTTTTACCTGGTCGTGTTTGGCGAGTTGACGAGCGAGGAGATCCTGCCGCTCGTGCGCGAGCTGTTTGAGTTCGTCGCCGGCTTTGAGGGCGATGTCCCCGGCGCCGCTCCCGAGGAGTGCGGTAACTACCTGGACCAGAACCTTCCCATGGCCAACTGGCTCGCGCGCCGCTACCTCGACCGCGACCTGGCCGATATCGACGAGAAGCACCTGCACTATCAGCAGGCGTAGGGGCTTCATCGCTCAAGCACGCTTATCCGGCGCCTTCGCTTATGTGGGGGCGCCTTTTTGTTGATCGGACGATGCAGGTGTGTAAAACCGAGCGTGATTGTTCTAGAATGTTCGTATAGTCACAATTATGAACAGGAGTGAACATGCATATCTACTCTGTCACCGACCCCGAGTTCAAGTCCTACGGTCACGTGTGGGACGACGTGCCCTCCAGTCTGGCCACGCCGCTTGTCGAGGCGCTCTCCGCCACACCCATTCCCGAGGGCAGCAAGTACGTGGCCTCCGCGCCCGAGCTCGAGCAAGTCGAAGGTGCCGACACACTCGGTCTGCTCATGTACGGCGGCCGTCCCTTCCAGCTGGGCTGGTGCAACGGCCACAACACGAAGCTCAACTGCCTGGAGTATCACCGCGCCAGCGAGTTCAACCTGGGCGCCCGCGACTTTATCTTGCTGCTGGCCAAGCGCGAGCAGATCGTCGACGGCAAACTCGACACCGCGCAGGTCAAGGCATTCCGCGCGCCGGCCGGCACGCTCGTTGAGGTCTACGCCACGACGCTTCACTACACGCCCTGCATGGTCGACGACGGCGGCTTCCAGGTGATGGTGGCGCTGCCGGCGGGCACCAATGGCCCGCGCCCCGAGGCCGCAGCCGACATGCCTGCCGCTGGTGACAGCTACTGCTACTGGAAGGCCGACAAGTGGGTCCTCTGCCACGCCGATAGCCCCAAGGCGGCCGAAGGCGGCTACGTGGGCCTCACCGGCAAAAACCTCGACATCACCGTGGACTAGAGTCTTCTGTCTAAATCTGTAACATCTAGCAGGCTAAATCGCCTCTACCTGTTACAGATTTAGACAAATCGCAGGGGGCGACCGAAAAATCTCGATCTGTAACACCAAGCCCGGTCTTGCCGGCCTAACTGTTACAGATCGAGACAAACTGGCCCAGACCACCACGAAGGGGACAGGCACCTTCGTGGTGGTTTGTCTATAGAACATCTGTACGACTCCTTTCCTTTCTTTCCTATTTTTTCCTTTTTTTCCTATTGAGGTGGCGGTCTGATTTCCGTTTGTCTCGATCTGTAACATCTAGCAGGTTAAATCGCCTCTACCTGTTACGGATTTAGACAAAATGCAGGGGACAGACCGAAAAATCTCGATCTGTAACATCAGGCCCGGGTTTGGCGGCCTATCTGTTACAGATCGAGACAAACGCGCCAAAACCACCACAAAGGTGCCTGTCCTCTTTGTGGTGGTTTTTGCTGGCGGGTATCAGAAAGTGTCAGGCTTGGACGGCCGCCGGGCGCCCAAGCGCGAAAAGAAGTGTCGACCTGCGTCGCTGCCGTTGAGCGGGACCCCGTTTACGGGGATACTGAAATCACGACAAGCAGCGTATGAAAGGATCGATGCATGGCTTTCCGTAATGACTTCCTGTGGGGCGGCGCGACGGCTGCCAACCAGTGCGAGGGCGCCTACAACGTGGACGGCCGCGGCCTGGCCAACGTGGATGTGGCTCCGCACGGCTCCGAGCGCTACGCGGTGGTCTCCGGCCAGCGCAAGATGCTCGACTTTGAGGACGGCTACTACTATCCCGCGCAGACCGGCATCGATTTTTACCATCACTACAAGGAGGACATCGCCCTCTTTGCCGAGATGGGCTTTAAGACCTTCCGCATGAGCCTGGCCTGGACCCGCATCTTCCCCAACGGCGATGAGACCGAGCCCAACGAGGCCGGCCTGGCCTTTTACGAGGACGTGTTCCGCGAGTGCCAGAAGCATGGCATCGAGCCGCTCGTGACCATCACGCACTTCGACTGCCCCATCCACCTCATCAAGGAGTACGGCGGCTGGCGCAACCGCAAGCTCATCGACTTCTACAAGAACCTCGCGACCACGATCTTCACCCGCTACAAGGGCCTGGTGAAGTACTGGCTCACCTTTAACGAGATCAACATGATCCTGCACCTGCCGTTTATGGGCGCCGGCCTGGTCTTTGAGGAGGGCGAGAACAAGGAGGCCGTCGAGTACCTGGCTGCCCACAACGAGCTCGTCGCCAGCGCTTGGGCCACCAAGATCGCTCACGAGATCGACCCCGAGGTTAAGATCGGCTGCATGCTCGCCGCCGGCACGTACTACCCCTACAGCTGCCGTCCGGGCGACGTTCGCCAGGCACAGCTCGACAACCAGGACAACTACTTCTTCGTCGACGTCCAGAGCCGCGGCTATTACCCGGCTTATGCCGTCAAGAAGCTCGAGCGCCTGGGCATCGATGTGGGCATGACCGACGAGGACCGCGAGATCCTGGCCGCCAACACCGTCGACTTCATCAGCTTTAGCTACTACAGCAC
>CAKUEU010000050.1 GCA_934646865.1 uncultured Collinsella sp.
TCGTCGAGATTTCCCGCATGAAATCAATTCTTGAAAAGACGCCGTCGTTTGCTCGGCGTGTGTTTACCGAAGAAGAGCGTGCGTATTGTGATGCATCATCGCGTCCCGCTGCTCACTATGCCAGCCGCTTTGCTTCGCGCGAGGCGGTACTTAAAGCTCTCGGCACGGGTTTTAGTCAAGGCGTTGGTCGCAAGGATGTTTCGGTTACGCGTGATAAACTCGGCAAACCGAAGGCGCTGCTTTCGGGCCGTGCTCTCGAGATCGCTCAAGAGCTGGGTGTTGTTGAGGTCGCTCTTTCCATTACGCTTACAGGAGACTTAGCCGTTGCGAACGCCATCGCGATTACCGAAGATGCTCGGCCTAAGCCAAAAGAGGAAAAGGTGAGTACCAAGAAACGCGTAGCGCAGACATTTAAAGAGGCTCGCTCTGTTTTAGATGAGCTTGAGCAGCTGCAGAATTCAGCATTGACGGAGCACCTGGGCGATGCTTCGCAAGATACGCTAGGAGCATAGATGAAACCGGTTTTGAGTACCGAAGAAGTCGTTCGTCTCGAGGATATCATCGAACGCGAAGGGACTTCGAAGGCCGAGCTTATGGAGCTAGCGGGTGAGTTTGCCGCCAACGAGGTCTTGAAGCTCAATCCCGATCGGGTTCTCGTTCTGGTCGGTTTTGGTAATAATGGCGGCGACGGTTGGGTTGCCGCCGATATTCTGAGCCATAAGGGTGTGGACGTCGATATCGTTTCTCCGGTTGAGCCGGATGAGATTCCTGCTGCTCTGGCACGTCATGTTGCTCGTCGTACTGCCGGCCGCGATGTGCACGTTTGCGTCGGCCCCTCGCGTGACGAACTCGAGGTTTTGATCGATAAGGCCGATGTTGTTGTCGATGCCATTTTTGGTACCGGGTTCCACGGGAATCTGCGTGCGCCGTTCTCCATCTGGATTCCTACGGTCAATGAATGCGCCGATTGTGTCGTATCCATTGATGTCCCCTCGGGCCTGAATGCCGAGACGGGCGTTGTTGATGACGACTGCATTCGTGCCGAACATACGGTGACGATGATTGCGCCCAAGATTGGTCTGTATAGCGCTGATGGCCCTGAGTATGCTGGCGATTTGATCTGCGGCAATCTTTACGACCGTCTTGACGAGGTCATCGATGATGTCGACCACGCCGCCGAGATTGTCGAGCCCGGTGACTTAGCTGATTACTTTGCTCCACTACCTACGAATATCGATAAGTATTCCCGTGGCTCTGTGCTTATTGTCGCCGGATCTGCGCAATATCCTGGTGCTGCCATTATGGCGGCCAAGTCTGCAGCTCGCGCGGGTGCTGGTTACGTGGCAGTCGCGGCTCCTGACGCCTGCGCCAATCTTATTCGCATGGCACTTCCTTCGATTCCCGTCTTTGCTATTCCGTCTGATTCCCGCGGCTCCTTTGGCGCCGCTGCGCGCATGACGGTGTGCGAGATTGCAAAGAAGTACAGCTGCGTACTGTGCGGTCCCGGTATGACGACGTCTGCCGGCGCTATGCAGGTGGTTTCGGGCTTGCTCGAGCTTGATGTGCCGCTTATTTTGGACGCCGATGCGCTCAACTGCCTTGCTAAGATTGCCATTGACGGTATTGATAGTAACCCCGAGATGTATCGTCGCGAGCAGCCGTTGGTTATGACACCGCACTATCGTGAGCTTTCGCGTCTGGTTGCCGGTGACGAGGTGAACGACCTTGGTACCGCGATTGCGGCCGCGCAGAAGGTTGTCTGGGCTGCAGGCTCCGACAATCTGGTGGTCATTGCCAAGGGGCCGACGACGGCTATCTGTGGCGTTGAGCGTGTGCTGCTGCCGCTCTCGGGTCCGGCTTCTCTGGCAACTGCCGGTTCGGGTGATGTTCTCGCGGGTATTTTGGCCGGCACGCTTGCCACCATGCGCGACGAGATGGATCGTTGGGAGTTGCTGTATTCGTACGCCGTCGCACTTCACAGCTACGCCGGTTTTGCCGCGGCGACGGAGTATGGTGAGAAGAGCGTCATCGCGACCGATCTTATCGACTTGATCGGTCCTGCCATGGAACTGGCGGCAAAGGATGCGCTCGAAGATCTGGGAATCATGGACGAAGGGTCGGATGACTAATCATGAATAAAGCCGATTTGACGCGCTGGTCCTGGGTCGAGATCGACCGCGGGGCGCTCCGTCGCAACACGAGGGCCTATAAGAACTTGCTGAATCCACGTCAGCGCCTGTGCTGCGTGGTCAAGGCCGATGCTTATGGTCATGGAGCTGTTGAGTGCGCCAAGATCATGTATTCGGCCGGTGCCGACATGTTTGCCGTGGCGACGGTTAACGAGGGCGTTGAGCTCCGACAGGGCGGGATTACGAAACCCATCCTCATCCTAAGCGAGCCGCCTATCGAGGCCATTCCGACGTTGCTCGAGTTTGATATCATGCCCTCGGTCTATACGTCTGACTTTGCTCTTGCGTATGGCGAATGTGCCGTCGCGGCGGGCAAAGTGGGCAAGTATCATCTCGCCATCGAGACGGGCATGAATCGTATCGGCGTTCACTACACGCAGGTGCTCGACTTTGTCCGCGGTATAAATTTCCATCGCGGTATTCAGTGCGACGGCGTATTTACGCACTTCGCCACGGCCGATGAACCTTCGGGCTGGGACTACAAGCTGCAATGTCAGCGCTTTACCGAGGCCGTTCAGGCCATTAAGGATGCGGGTTTTGAGTGCGGTATCGTGCACTGCGCCAACACGCCGTCCTCGATGCTCGACCCCTCGATGCATTTTGATATGATCCGCGCCGGCGTTGGCTTGTATGGCATGCAGCCGTGCGAGCTGAGTGGCCGCGTGATGCAGCTTGATCCCGTTATGAGCGTCCATGCGCGTGTGACGCGCGTGGCACACCCTGCGATGGGTGAGGGCGTGGGCTACGGTTTTACCTACCGCGTACCGCGTACGCGCGTTCAGATCTGCACGCTGCCGATCGGTTATGCCGATGGCCTTTCGCGTACGCTTTCCAATCGTATGGACGTGCTGTATCGCGGCGAGCGTGTGCGTCAGGTGGGCAATATCTGCATGGACCAGTTTATGGTCGCCATTCAGTCCAACCCGGCGCATGAGATTCCCGAGGCCGAGTATGGTGACGAGATGATCATTGTCGGCCGCGATGGAGATGCCGAGATTACCGTGGACGAGATGGCGCGCCTACGCGGCACGATTAACTACGAGGTCGCTTGCGGCTTTGGTATGCGTCTCGACAAGGTCTACGTGTAGGAGTCGCTATGGGCGTCATGCACATCCCCGGCCATAGCCATCAGGCGCCGCGTGAGGTCGCACTCGAGGAGATCGAGGCCGTTCTGGGCGATTGTCACCTTTGCCAGCTTTACCAGTCGCGCCATAACATCGTGTTTGGCGTGGGAAACCCCCACGCTCGCGTGATGTTTATTGGCGAGGCGCCGGGCCGCAATGAGGATTTGCAGGGCGAGCCCTTTGTGGGGGCGGCAGGCGAGGACCTCAACGGCATTTTGTCGCTGGCGGGGCTCAAACGCGAAGACGTCTACATTGCCAACGTGCTTAAGTGCCGCCCGCCGGGAAACCGCAATCCGCGTCCCGAGGAAGTGCTGGCTTGCTCGCCGTTTTTGCGTGAGCAGATTCGAAGCATCTGGCCCGATATTATTGTGACGCTCGGCAACCCCGCGACGCACTTTGTGCTAAAGACCGAGATTGGCATTACTAAGCTGCGCGGCAGGTTCCACCAGATGGGGCATTTTGTGGTAATGCCTACGTTCCATCCGGCAGCAGCGCTGCGCAATCCGGCGTGGCAGGAGCTGCTGGAGGAAGACTTTAAGATGCTGGGCGACTATCTGGAGCGACATCCCGCGCCAGAGGACGCCTCGGAATAATAAGGAGCATATATGTCCCTGGAGCGCCTGGGGGTAGGTACTTACAAAACGACTTGCGCTGCCGATACGGAGTACTTTGGCGAGCTAATTGCACCGTGCCTTGAGGACGGCGATGTGCTCATCCTGACCGGTGGCCTGGGAGTGGGCAAAACTCACTTTACCAAGGGCGTCTCGCGCGGGCTGGGCGATGGGCATATGGTTACGAGCCCTACGTTCGCGCTCATGGCCGTTCACGATCAAGGTCGTATTCCGCTGTTTCACTTTGATCTATACCGCTTGGAGCATGCCTACGAGCTCGAGGATACGGGTATTTTCGATGTGCTGGGCTATGAGGGTGCTTGCCTGCTGGAATGGGGCGAACAATTCCAGGACGAGCTGACGGATGAGTATCTTTCGGTGACGCTCAAGCGTGATGAGGGCGACAGCGATGTGCGAACGATAACGCTCGAGGCGCACGGTGACCGCGCAATGGAGCTTTCCCATTTGATTGATAAGGCTGTACAAGATGAGCTTGCATAACGACAACGCGCTGGTGGTGGCGTTCGATACCTCGACCGACATGCTTGCCTGCGCGGCAAGCTGGATTGATGGGCAGACGGGCGAGACGAAGCTCGTGAGTGGCGACCACATGTGTCGCCGTCACGCCAACGTTGAGCTCGTGAATACCGTTGATGGCGTGCTGACTCAAGCCGGTCTGGATCGCAGCGATGTTGGTTGCTACGTGGTCGGCCGCGGCCCGGGGTCGTTTACGGGTGTGCGCATCGGCATCTCCACTGCCAAGGGCCTCGCGCGTGGTGCCAATGTTCCGCTGCTGGGCGTGTCGACGCTCGATGCTTGCGCTTGGACGGCGTGGAAGGCTGGCGTGCGCGGCAAGCTTGGTATCTTGGCCGATGCTATGCGCGGTGAGGTATATCCGGCGCTGTATATGCTGGTCGATGATGGTCCCGAGCGTCAATTTGAGCGCGAGCACGTGGTCAAGGCCGCCGTGGCGCTCGATGAGTGGCGCCAAGCAGCGGACTGGGACCAGGTTCAGCTGACCGGTGACGGTCTCGTGCGCTATGGCAAGCTGCTGGGTGAGGACGAGGCCGCCCGCTGCGTGGAGCACGACCTGTGGTGGCCTTCGGGCGAGGGCTTGCTGCTCGCGCACGCTGCGGGTGACGGTGATCCGGCCCGCGTCCTGCCGATTTACACGCGCCTTTCGGATGCCGAGGAAAACGAGCGCAAGCGTCTTGGTCTTGCCGAGAGTGCGCAGAGCGAAATTACGGGCGTTGCCGATGAGCTCGCCGGTCGTCATCTGCAGTTCCGTCCCATGGGCGCGGCGGATGCCGAGGGCGCGAGCGCGCTGGAGGCTGCCTGCTTTGAAGGTGCCGGACACGAGGCGTGGACGCCGGGCATGTTCCTGTCCGAACTGGGCGAGGACGTCGCTGCGCCGCGTAGTTGGTGGGTAGCACACGACGACGGCAAGCTGCTGGGCCTTGCCGGCGGTATGGTCGTGGACGGCGATGTGCAGATTCTGGATGTCGCCGTCGACCCGGCACATCGCCGTGAGGGCATTGCCCGCAAGCTGCTGTCGCATGTGAGCTATGATGCCCAGATGCTCGGCTGCACCACGGCTTCGCTCGAGGTCGAGGATGGCAACGAGGGAGCAATCGCGCTTTATAACGCTCTGGGCTTTACCGAGGCAGGACGGCGCCGCGGCTACTATGGTGCCGGCAAGGATGCCATCGTCATGACGGCTCCGCTGCCCCTGGTGCTTCCGGTCGATAACGCCTCGCCCGAGCCGACGGCAGCCGAGCAGCGCGTATGGCCGCTGCCTGCGCCTAGGCGCTCCGAGGGGGAGCGTGCCGAAATTGAGCGCCGCCGCCTAGTGCTTGCCATCGAGAGTTCCTGCGACGAGACGGCCGTGGCGATTATCGATGCGGATGGCAATATGCTGGCCAACCAGGTGTCGACGCAAATTGATTTTCATGCCCGCTTTGGCGGCGTGGTGCCCGAGATCGCCTCGCGCAAACACGTTGAGGTGATTGTGAGTGTCGTGGATGCGGCGCTCGAGGATGCCGCAGCATCGCTTGGTCTTGAGGGTGGAGCCATTGCTCCCAGCGAGCTTGCCGCCGTGGGTGTGACGCAGGGTCCGGGCCTGGTGGGCGCGCTCGTGGTGGGCGTTGCCTTTGCCAAAGGCTTTGCCTACGCTGCCGGTAAGCCGCTCGTATGCGTCAACCATCTGGAGGGGCACCTGTTTGCCAACCTGCTGGCGCAGCCCGACCTCAAGCCGCCGTTTATCTTCACGCTCGTCTCGGGCGGTCATACCATGCTTGTTCACGTCAAGGCATGGGGCGACTACGAGGTACTTGGTGAGACACTCGACGATGCCGTGGGCGAGGCCTTCGACAAGGTGGCCAAGGCGTTGGGTCTGGGCTATCCCGGTGGCCCCATCATCTCCAAGCTGGCCGAGACGGGCAACCCCAAGGCGATCGATTTTCCCCGCGCGCTTAACAGCAGGGGAGACTATCGTTTCTCGCTTTCGGGGCTTAAAACGGCCGTGACGCTCTACATTGAACAGGAGACCAAGGCCGGGCGCACGATTCACCTGCCCGATCTGGCGGCTTCGTTTGAGGCAGCTGTCTTTGACGTGCAGTACAAGAAGGCCAAAAACGCACTGCACGCTACCGGATGCAAGGAATACTGCATCGGTGGCGGCGTCTCGGCCAACCCGCATCTGCGCGAGATGATGATCAAGAAGCTTGGGCGTCAGGGGATCCGCGTAACGGTGCCGCCCTTGTCTGCCTGTACCGATAACGCAGCCATGATCGCGGAGGTCGCTCGCCGTAAATTCGACCGAGGTGAAATCTCGCCGTTCGACGTCGACGCCGATCCGAACATGACGCTGTAGTCGCAAAGGTGCGGTCCCCGGCACTGCCCGGGCGCCAACGGCCGCATATGAACTTTCCTGCTCTACAGTCCTGCTCACGACGGAGGCCACATTAAGTGGCCTCCTGTTCGTGCGGAACTCGCGATAAAGTTCATATGCGGCCGTTGGCGCCCGGGCAGCGCCGGGGACCTTTCTGTATTGATATAGCTTCTGAGCTGGTTTGGCGTCGACAACGTCCAGCAAGGTTAACAAGCCAGTGTCGAATTTCCGGCGTGCTTTAGCTGAAAGAAAAAGTTGGTGTGCGGAGCTTTGCTCCGCACATTTGGGATGGGAGCCCCCGCGGCACTCGGGGGTATCTCTCAAGCAAAAACTGTCGTGGGGTAAAGTCCGAGGTCAGTGGCGTTTTATACCGAGAAATTCAAAAAAAGTTGAAAATTCATTACAAATTTGCGTTGACTTTAGGTAACTAAAGTTTCATACTCCTTTTCAACCACTGGGGGATGTGAACACGCACGGATCGTTCGCATCATGATTGAAGAGGGTTTCTTAGACATGTTCACGCATCAGCTAAACATTATCAGCGTAGTAATTATCTGATGCGGGTTAGCACATACAGCTAGCCCGTACGATAACGGGCGGCTGATGAAGATGAGGGCCGTCGAGCGCAACCGACGGCCCTCATTTTTTATGTCTGAGTAGTTCTTTTTAGAGGAGGAAATGTAATGAACGGAGTTTTGCTCATGGTTGTGGCTGCGGCGGTGCTCGCCTGCGGCTATCTGGGCTACGGCCGCTGGCTGGCCAACAAGTGGGGCGTTGACAAAGAGGCCCTCACGCCGGCCAAGCGCATGAAGGACGGCAAGAGCTTCTCGCCCGTCTCCGCCTTTACCGCGTTCTCGCACCAGTTCAGCTCGATCTGCGGTGCTGGCCCTGTCACGGGTACGATCGTCGCCATGGCCTTCGGCTGGCTGCCCGTCGTGCTCTGGGTCCTCGTCGGCGGCATCTTCTTTGGCGCCGTCCACGACTTTGGTGCTCTGTACGCCTCGATGAAGAACAACGGCAAGTCGCTCGCTCAGCTCATCGAGAAGTACATCGGCAAGACCGGCCGTCGCCTGTTCCTGCTGTTCTGCTGGCTGTTCTGCATCATCGTCATCGCCGCCTTCACTGACATGGTCTGCAAGACGTTCATGTTCACCCCGGCCGTTGACGCTTCTGGCGCCGCTACCGGTGCCATCGACTTCACCAAGTCCTATGCCGCTGGCTGTGCTGGCACCATCTCCATCCTGTTCACCTTCGTCGCTATCGCCTTTGGTTGGGCCCAGAAGAAGTTCAACCTCACCGGTGCCGCCGAGTTCGTCACCGGCGTGGTCCTCATGGTCCTCATGTTCGCCGTCGGTATGCAGTTCCCGGTCTACCTGGATAAGTTCCAGTGGTTCGCCGTCGTCATGGTCTACCTGGTCTTCGCTGGCGCCATGCCCATCCAGATGCTCAAGACCCCGCGTGACTACCTCACTTCCATCATGATGATCGTCATGATCGTTTGCGCTGTCCTCGGCATCGTCGTCCTGGGCGTCAACGGCCAGGCCACCATCACCGCTCCGGTCTTCACCGGCTTCTCCACTGCCTCCGGCATGATGTTCCCGGTCCTGTTCGTTTCCGTCGCTTGCGGTGCTCTCTCCGGTTTCCACAGCCTCGTTTCTTCCGGCACCTCTTCTAAGCAGGTCGAGAAGGAGCAGGACGCCGTCAAGGTCGGTTATGGCGCCATGATCGTCGAGTCCTTCGTCGGCATCCTTGCCATCATCGTCGCCGGCATCATGTTCTCCGACATGAACACCGCCGGTACCGGCGCCCTCAACGCCGGCGTCGCTTCCACCCCGTTCCAGATCTTCGCCGCTGGCATCTCCCGCGGTATGCAGGCCTTCGGTGTTGACGGCACGCTCGCTACCGTCTTTATGACCATGAACGTTTCCGCTCTGGCCCTGACCTCGCTCGATGCCGTCGCCCGCATCGCCCGCACCTCGTTCTCCGAGTTCTTTGCCCAGACCAACGACGCCCTGGCCATCGAGTCCAAGGCCGGCTACATGAAGGTTCTCGGCAACCCCTGGTTCGCCACGGTCGTCACCCTGCTTCCCGGTCTCGCCCTTGCTTTTGGTGGCTATGCCAACATCTGGCCGCTCTTTGGTGCTTCCAACCAGCTGCTCGGCGGTATGACCATGATCACCCTCGCCGTGTTCTGCAAGTGCACCGGCCGCAAGGGCTGGATGCTCTACGTGCCCGTCGCCTTCCTGCTCTGCTGCACCTTCACCTCGCTGGTCCAGAGCGCCATGGGCTGCATGACCGCTGTCCAGGCCTACGGCTTCTTCGGCACCATCCCGGCTACCGCCACCACGGCCGCCGTCTCCGTCGCCGCCACCAAGGGCCTGCAGCTCGTTTTCGCCGTCCTGCTGATGGTCCTGGGCCTCATCGTCGCCGTCAACTGCCTCAAGGAGTTCTTCGGCAAGGAGGCCGGCTCCATGCCTGACGAGGAGCCCGAGTGGTCCGAGATGGGCAAGGCCGAGTACGGTCGCGCCGCTGCCGCTGAAGCTCCTGCCGATGCCGAGGCCGCCAAGGCCTAGTCGGTCGGACGGGTTGAATCTCCCATCTATTTGACTCGGAAAGACCGGGTCCGCAATCAAGCGGACCCGGTCTTTTTTCTTGTGAGAACAGGTGGTGCAAGGGCGTTCTCGCAGATGTTTTGCGTGGATAGGCTCGTGCGTTGTACCATATGGACGTATATGTGTGCATATGAAAGGGGCCCCGTGGCCAAGACGGTATATTCCGATAATCAAAACAATGTCGATGCTCTGGCTGAGCGCCTGAGCAGCCAGACATCGCTTTCTGCTGAGCGTGCCAAGCTGGTTGCCTACGATCTGCTTTGCCGTAAGGCGCTCAAGATTAAGTCGAGTGCACTGGCGCAGATTTTCCGCTCCGTCGATAAGGAATGCGACACCAAGGCGATGCGCGATGAGCTTATCGAGGCAAATATCGTGACCAAGATCGAGGGTAGCGGCATTAACGGGCGCCCGGCGTTCTATACCATCAATGCTGAGATCCGCGATGCCCAGGAGCAGCCTGCCGAGTCCGTCGAAGATTTTGTCGTCGAGGATTCCGCTGACGTGCCTGCTGTGGAAGAAGTTGCTCCGCATGAGCATGTCGATACCGATGAGTTGCTCGATGAGAACGTCGTGCGCGCCTTTACGGCCAAGGCAGGACGCGGCGGTTTTGGCGGGGGTGGCAAGCGCGATGCGCAGCGCCGCGCCCAGCAGGAGCGCTTCCGTCGCGCCGTTGCTCAAAAGGGTGAGACGGATGCCGAGGCTGTTGAGAACGAGGTTGCTGCCGAGTCGCAGAAGCCCGCGAAGGAGCAAAAGCCCGTGGAGGCCCAAGAGCCCAAGCGTCGTCGCGGTGCTCACTTTAAGGCTGCGCGGCAGGATGTCGCGCGTGAGGTTGAAGAGCCTTCCGAGGTTGCAGACGATGTTGAGGAGTCTGCCAAGAGGGCTCCGGGTTCGTGTCGTCCCGGCCGCGGTTTTGCGGGACGCGCGTATCCCGTAAAGCGTCAGGAGAAGGGCGAGCCGGCTTCGACCGCTCAGGCCGAGAAGGCCGAACAAACCGAGAAAACCGTTGAGCCGGCGACTCGCGAGCAGAAGCCTTCCGAGTCGCAGTCTGCGGCTGACACCGAGGTCAAAGCCCAACAGTCCGCTGACAAGCAGGCGGGGGAGAGCGCTTCGAGCAAGCCCCGCCGCCGTCGTCACCGTGGCGGTCGTGGCTCAAATGCCGAGGCCGCGGCCGAGAAGGCAGCGACGCAAAGCAAGGATGCGAAGGCTGAGGCCCCGGTGGAGCAGCCCAAGCGCCAGCCGGCGAAGGGGGACAAGCCCGAGCGCTCGCAAAAGAGCTCGTCCGCGCCAAAGCAAGAGCGCAAAGCCCAGGCAGATTCTAAGCGCAAATCCCAGGCGCAGTCCAAACCGACTGCAAACGATGCGGCCGCCCAGCAGCCTGAGCCGCCCGCTCATGGCGAGGTTTCGGCGTTTGCTCTGGCCCGTGTCCTGGGCAGGCAGCTGCTCAAGGTCGTTCCCACGCCTACGGCGCTCTCCAAGATTAAGGAGCAACAGACTCAAATTGTTAAGGTCGAGGGCAAGGACGGCAAAAAGGCTCCGCAGCGCACTCAGCACAACGAGATGTCCAACCGCAAGATTGCCGAAGAGATTGCGATCATCCAGGCTTGGATCGAGCAGAATCGCGGTGCCGACACGTCGGTCGCTTCGCGTCGCCAGCGCGCCTACCAGATTTTTAACGATGAGAAGGCCTTTGACGGCAAGCACGGCGAGCGCCTGATTCGGCGTATGACCGAAAAGGGCATCAGCATGCAGGCGATTAAGGTCGCCCCCAACCGCCCCGTGCACTTTACGGGTTTCTTTACGCTGGGCGCCGACAAGCCGTTCATTATGGTCGAGAACCTGGACACCTATGACGAAATCGTCAAGCTCCTGCGCGGCCGCAAGCACGCCAAGCTTTTTGGCACCAAGGTGGGTGGCGTGATTTTTGGCGGCGGCTGCAAGGCGAGCGTTTCACACGCACTGGATGATTATCTGGCCGAGATCGGCTATCGCTTTAACTATGTCTACTACGTGGGCGACATCGACCGAGAGGGTGCGCGCATTGTCGAGCAGACCCGTAACGCCAATGTGGTTGAGATTCGCCTGCATGCTGGCATGTATCGTGCCATGCTCGCCGAGCACAAGCGTCGCGTGAAGGCTGGCGGCGAGTGCGAGCCCGCAGCTGCCAATCAGGGCGTGCCGCAGAACCTGGCGGCGACGATCAAAGATCTGCCTATGGTCACGCGCGTGCAGTTCCGCAATGTGCTGCGCGAGGGCGGACGCATTCCGCAGGAGATTCTGATGACCGCCGACTATCGGGATGGCGACTCGGGAAGCTTCGACCGCATGCTGAACAATTAGTTCCGCCGTTCTACCGAACGGCGGTCCTCTCGACGCTGCGAGGGGCCCTGGTATGGCAATCTGACGTTCAACTTCGGCGGCGCGACCAGAAGGTCGGCGCCGCCTTGTTTCACGTCACCTTGCCATACCAGGCCCCCTCTCGCTGTCACGTCCAAAACATCGAGGTCACGTGGCCTTCTTTGCGTGCGGAACTCGCGACAAACTTAATGCCCGGCCCGCCGGGGCCACACGGCACGTTGCAGAAGGCGGCTCGCTTTTCGGAACTGGGCCGATAGGCGTGCCTCAAAAAAATCTACCCCAGTCGCTGTATAGGGTGTCTATAAAGAGCCGTGGCCAAATAACATCAAATATGAGTACTGATATTCTTTTAGTAGCAGTAATTTTGACCACATTTAAGGTGATTTGACGTGTCGATCGAGCAGATAAGCTGCCGTATCTCCTCAAGTGTTCATTAAAGGAAGACCTTGATGCGAATAAGTCTCATTAAGATCTTCTTTTATTCAAGACTTTAGTCTGCTGGCCGCGCAGCGGCCAGCTTTAAACCACCCGCTACGCGGGTGGAGACAAAAGGCTTTA
>CAKUEU010000051.1 GCA_934646865.1 uncultured Collinsella sp.
ACGCCGCTCTCAAAGATCGGCATGAACTTATCGCCGGGGACATGCTCGGGCACGTTGCGGTACAGGTTGTCGCCGCGGCGCTCGGCATGACCCATCTTGCCCAGGACGCGGCCGTCGGGGCTCGTGATGCCCTCGATGGCGAGTGCGGAGCCGTTGGGGTTGACGGAAAGGTCCATGCTCGGCTTGCCGTCCTCGCCCACGTACTGCGTGGCGACCTGGCCGTTGGCGATCAGCTGGGCGAGTACCTCGTCATTGGCGACAAAGCGGCCCTCGCCGTGGCTGATGGCGACGGTGTAGGGGTCGTCGAGGCTGCACTGCGACAGCCACGGGGACAGGTTGGACGAGATGCGGGTGCGCACCAGGCGGCTCTGATGGCGACCGATGGTGTTGAACGTCAGCGTGGGCGCATCGGGCGTTGCGTCGACGATGTCGCCGTAGGGCACCAGGCCGAGCTTGACCAGAGCCTGGAAGCCGTTGCAGATGCCCAGCATCAGGCCGTCGCGGGCCTTGAGCAGGTCGCGGACTGCCTCGGTGACCTCGGGAGCGCGGAAGAACGCCGTGATGAACTTGGCGGAGCCGTCGGGCTCGTCGCCGCCCGAGAAGCCGCCGGGGATCATGACGATCTGGCTCTCGCGGATGCGGCGGGCAAGCTCGTGGGTGCTTTCGGCGACGGCCTCGGGCGTGAGGTTGTTGATCACGAAGGTGTCGGCCTCGGCGCCAGCGGCGCGGAACGCACGGGCGCTGTCGTACTCGCAGTTGTTGCCGGGGAACACGGGGATGATCACGCGCGGGCGGGCGATCTTGGCGCCGCCGTACACGTGGATGTCCTTGGCGCGGAAATCGATGGCCTCGACCTCGGGGGTCTTGCCGGCGCTGCGGTAGGCGAAGACGCCCTCGATGCCGCTCTCCCAGGCCTCCTGGAGCTCGGCGAGCTCGATGACCTCGGAGCCGGTGTCGATGACATAGCCCTCGACGGTGGTACCCAGGGGCTCGACGACAACGCCGTCGGCGACCTCGGGCAGCTCGGCGTCCTCGGCGAGCTCGACGATAAAGCTGCCGTAGAGCGGGGTGAAGAGGCTCTCCACGTCCACGTCCTCGGCAAGCTCGATGCCAATCTGGTTGCCGACGCACATCTTAAAGAGGCTCTCGGCGCCGCAGCCGTAGCCGGGCGTGGAGACGGCCAGGGCGTCGCCGGTAGCAGTGAGCGCCTCGACGGCGTCGAACGCTGCGAGCAGCTGCTGGGCGTCGGGGCGGTAGTCCTCGCCGTAGGTGGCGGGGGCGATGCGGACGACGCGGTGCGTGAGGCCCTTGAACTCGGGGGAGACGGCACGAGCAGCCTTGCCCACGGCAACGGCGAAGCTGATCAGGGTCGGCGGAACGTTGAGCTCGCCGGCCTCGTCCTCAAACGAGCCGCTCATGGAATCCTTGCCACCGATGGCGCCGGCGCCCAGGTCGACCTGGGCCATGAGGGCGCCGAGTACTGCTGCCATGGGTTTGCCCCAGCGCTCGGCCTCGGTGCGCAGGCGCTCGAAGTACTCCTGGAAGGAGAGGTAGGCGCGCTTGTGCTCAAAGCCGGCGGCCACGAGCTTGGCGATGGACTCGACCACGGACAGGTAGGCGCCCGCAAACTGGTCGGCTTCCATCAGGTAGGGGTTGAAGCCCCAAGCCATGGCGCTCGCCGTGGTGGTCTCGCCGTCCACAGGGAACTTGGCGACCATGGCCGAGCTCGGGGTGAGCTGCGTCTTGCCGCCAAAGGGCATGAGCACGGTCGCGGCACCGATGGTGGAGTCGAAGCGCTCGGAAAGGCCCTTGTTGGAGGCGACGTTGAGATCGGTGACGAGCGAGGTCATGCGCTCGGCAAGCGTGGTGCCGGCCCAGCTGGGCTGCCACACGCTGCGGGCGCAGACGTGGGCGACCTGGTGCTTGGGCGCTCCGTTGGAGTTGAGGAACTCGCGGGACAGGTCGACGATGGCGACACCGTTCCAAGCCATGCGCATGCGCGGTTCGGCGGTAACCTCGGCGATAACGGTCGCCTCGAGGTTCTCCTCGGCGGCGTAGCCCATGAACTCCTCGACGTCACCGTCGGCGACGGCGCAGGCCATACGCTCCTGGGACTCGGAGATGGCGAGCTCGGTGCCGTCCAGGCCGTCGTACTTCTTGGTCACGGTGTCCAGGTCGACATACAGGCCGTCGGCAAGCTCGCCCACGGCGACCGAGACGCCGCCGGCGCCAAAGTCGTTGCAGCGCTTGATCAGGCGGCAGGCGTCGCCGCGGCGGAACAGGCGCTGCAGCTTGCGCTCGACCGGGGCGTTGCCCTTCTGGACCTCGGCGCCCGAGGTCTCGATGGACTCGGTGTTCTGGGTCTTGGAGGAGCCGGTGGCACCGCCGATGCCGTCACGGCCGGTACGGCCGCCCAGCAGGATGATCTTGTCGGTGGGGGCGGGGCACTCGCGGCGCACGTGGTTGGCCGGGGTGGCGCCCACGACGGCGCCGACCTCCATACGTTTGGCCACGTAGCCGGGGTGATAGAGCTCGTTGACCTGGCCGGTGGCAAGGCCGATCTGGTTGCCGTAGCTGGAGTAGCCGGCGGCAGCGGTGGTCACGAGCTTGCGCTGCGGCAGCTTGCCCTCGAGCGTGTCGGACACGGGAACGGTGGGGTCGCCGGCGCCGGTGACGCGCATGGCCTGGTACACGTAGCTGCGGCCCGAGAGCGGGTCGCGGATGGCGCCGCCCACGCAGGTGGCGGCACCGCCGAAGGGCTCGATCTCGGTCGGGTGGTTGTGGGTCTCGTTCTTAAACAGGAACAGCCAGTCCTGCTCCTCGCCGTCGACATCGACCTTCACCTTGACGGTGCAGGCGTTGATCTCCTCGGACTCGTCGACATCGGTCATGACACCGGTCTTCTTAAGGTACTTGGCGCCGATGGTGCCCATGTCCATAAGGCAGACGGGCTTGGCGTCGCGACCGAGCTCGTGGCGCATCTCCATGTAGCGGTCGAAGGCCTGCTGCACCACGGCGTCGTCGATCTTCACGTCGTCCAGGACGGTGCCGAAGGTGGTGTGGCGGCAGTGGTCGGACCAGTAGGTGTCGATCACGCGGATCTCGGTGATGGTGGGGTCGCGATCCTCATCGCGGAAGTACTGCTGGCAGAAGGCGATGTCCGCCTCGTCCATGGCAAGACCGCGCTCGGCGATAAAGGCGGCAAGGCCGGCCTCGTCGAGCTCGCGGAAGCCGTCGAGCACCTCGACGGGCTGGGGCTCGGGGGTCTCCATGTGCAGCGTCTCGGGCAGGTCGAGCGAGGCGATGCGGGCCTCGACGGGGTTTACCACGTAGTGCTTGATGGCCTCGATGGCGGCCTCGTCCAAGTCGCCCGAGATCATATAGACCTTGGCGGAGCGCACGGCGGGGCGCTCGCCCTGGCTGATGAGCTGCACGCACTCGCTGGCGGAGTCGGCGCGCTGGTCAAATTGGCCAGGCAGGAATTCGACGGCAAAGACGGCGCCATCGCTTGCGGGGAGCTCGTCATAGGTCACGTCGACCTGGGGCTCGCTAAAGACGGTCGGCACGCAGGAGCGGAAGAGCTCCTCGTCGATGCCCTCGACGTCGTAGCGGTTGATGATCCTCAGGGCCTCGATGCCCTGAATGCCGAGAATCTCGGTCAGCTCGCCCTTGAGCTGCTGAGCCTCGACGTCGAACCCGGGTTTCTTCTCCACGTAGATACGAGAGACCATTGGTTCCTGCCTTCCTGATCGGTTGGGCGTACGGTACGGTATGCGGCAGCGGTCGGTTTGCGGGGCAAGCCTCGCGGTCGCCTTGAGCCACATGTTTGTAAACCTCACTATGATACGACAGCTCGCGACGCGTTGAGGACGGCGAGGGTGCTACAGTGAAGCGCAAACAAGAGAAAGGCATCACATGGCATTCGTTTCACTCGCCATCATTGCGCTCGTGGCCTTTGCGAGTCCCTTTATCGCCTCGGCGATTCCCGGAAAGCCCGTTCCCGAGACGGTCTTTTTGCTCGTGTTCGGCGCGGTACTAGGCCCGCATATGCTCGGCGTCATCCATGTGGACGCCGAGGTCTCGCTCGTGTCCGAGCTCGGCTTGGCCTTTTTGTTCCTGCTCGCCGGCTTTGAGATCGACCCCAAGAACATTACGGGCGTCGAGGGGCGCTACGGCATGGCGACGTGGGTCGTCACGTTTGGCATCGCCTGGCTTGCCGTGCGCTTCACGCCATGGTTCTCGGTCAGCCATTTCGACGGTATCGCCGTGACACTCGCGCTCACTTCAACGGCGCTCGGCACGCTCGTGCCCATCATGCGCGAGCGCTCGCTCACCGGCACGCGTGTGGGCGATTCGATTCTCGCGTACGGCACGTGGGGCGAGCTTGGCCCCGTGCTCGCCATGTCGGTGCTGTTGTCTGCCCGTACCGGCATCCAAACGCTCGTGATTCTGGGCCTGTTTGCGGTGGTCTGCGTGTTGCTGGCCGTGGTTCCGAGCCGCTCCAAGCGCGTCGGCAGCCGTTTCTTTGCGTTTGTCGAGGAGCGCGCCGATACCACCTCGCAAACCTTCGTTCGTCTGACGGTACTCATCTTGGTCACGCTCGTGGCGTTCTCAGCCATCTTCGATCTCGATATCGTGCTGGGTTCCTTTGCCGCTGGCTTTGTCCTGCGCTATATCATCCCCGAGGGCAATCACACGCTCGAGACCAAGCTCGATGGCCTGGCCTATGGCTTTTTGATCCCCGTGTTCTTTACCGTATCGGGCGCAAAGATCGACCTGACGGCCGTGGCGTCGCGTCCGGGCCTGCTCGTGGGATTTATCGTGGCGCTGCTCATCATCCGCGCCGTGCCCATTCTTGTCTCTATGAGCATCTGCCCCGAGACACGCGATGTCTCGGCGTATGGCCGCATTACCGTGGCCCTGTACTGCACCACGGCGCTGCCGATCATCGTTGCCGTGACGAGCGTTGCCGTCAACGCCGGCGCGCTGTCGCAAGATGTCGCGTCGGTCATGGTTGCCGCCGGTGCCATCACAGTGTTCTTGATGCCGCTACTCGCGCAGCTCTTCTACCGTGTGGTCGATGCCGCGCCGGTTGCCGCCGTGGCAGAAGTTGCCGAGCATCCTTCCGATGCGTTCGATATTCTGCGCGCCCATCACGACCTGGCGAGCCTGCTCGCACGCGAGCACGAACTGCTGACCTCGCATGGTCACGGGCGCACTCTCGACGGCATGCCTACGATTGATTCCATTGCCGACCGCCTCTCGGCAGAAGCGGCGAGCGAGTGCATCGATGCCCGTATTGTTGACGCTGCCCATTTGCTGGCCGAGAAGACCTATGGCGACGAGATCGACCCGTCCAAGCTCACCCCGCGCGAGCGCCGTCGCCTTGAGCGCGCCAAGCTCGCCGTGCACGAATACCGCCGTCGCATGCTTGAACTCTACGCAAGAGAAGAAGCCGAGGACGACGACGGCAAGTAGCGTGCCTTTTGCGCATGGCTTTGTTGAGGTTTGGAGCCTAGGCTCGCCATGTAAATAATGGAACCTTAATTTCCAAAACATCGAAATCTGAAATTAGACAACACATTCTTTGAGTCTAAATTGCAAATAGTCGACATTTTCGAAATAATGAAAGACGATAAGGCTATTTGATTTCAAAGGAGCGATGAGGCGATGGCGTACAAGACGCTCGAAAAACTCTTTTATGCAGATTCAAGCTCTGATCGTTATGTTCGCCATGACGAGCTGCTGCACGAACGTCTTACTGCTGACGGCACGGTGCGGACTGGAATTCACCTTGAACATGGTGAACTGTTCGCTTGTGTTCCTTTGGATCTGTCCGTTGCTAGCGAGCGGATCCTCAGAAAAGAACGAAAGATTTCCAACCTGTGGAACAGCTTGCCTTATGTGGCTTTGGGGGCCTCGATTCGTTCGCTGGTGCTTGAGGAGGTTGTTTTCAGCAACGAGATGGAGGGCGTGCACAGCACGCGGCGCCAGATTGAAGCAGCGCTGGAGTCTGCGGAGGATGCTACGGCCGAACTTTGCGGTGCCGCCGAAAAGGAACACACTCCTTTTATTGAATTCGCTCGTCTCTATCTTCAGCTGGTGGATGGTTCAAGTCGTCCCGGCAAACCCGAGGATATCCGCGAGATTTTCGATGCCGTCACTAAGGGCGTGCTTGACCCGAAGGACCGTCCGGATGGCAAGATGTTCCGTTTGGGTCCCGTTGTGATTGAGAACAGTCGGGGCAAGATTCTCCATCAGGGTGTTTCCTCGGAGCCCGAAATCATTGACCTCCTTGGCAAGATGATAGAGCTTGGTAATCGCGAAGATGTCCCAAGCCTTTATGTAGCCTCGCTCTGCCATTTCCTCTTTGAATATATCCACCCCTTCTATGACGGCAACGGGAGGACGGGGAGATACCTTCTCGCGTTGAGCTTGAACGAGACGCTATCGCAGCCGACCGTGCTGTCGCTCTCTAGGGCGATTGCCGAGAATAAAACCGCATATTACAAGGCGTTCGATGTGGTGGAGAGGCCCCTTAACGGCAGTGAAGCTACTCCGTTTGTCGCAATGATGCTTGATTTGGTGGAGCAGGCGCAAGATGCCGTTCTGAGTGATTTGGTCGAAAAGCGTACGCAGCTTGAGGATCTTAAGATGGCGATCGAAGAGCTCGACGGCTCGTTTACCGAAAGGGCAAAAGATATTCTTTTTTATGCGGCCCAGATGCATATTTTCGAAGCCTTTGGTGAGTCCACGCTTGATGGTGTGTCGGGCTATCTCGATGTAACAAAGCCGACAGCAAGTAGGTCATTGTCAAGCCTAATCGCCGCCGGCTATTTAGAAAAGGTGTCCGCAAGGCCGCTTGTGTGCAGGATGACGGGGTCGGGACTTAATCTGCTCGGACTAGAGTGAGCATCGGTTGTTAGACGAATGGGCGCTCAAAGGACTTGCCCACTATTCCTTTACAGCGCGAAGCTGCTCTTGCATCATTGAAATGCCTTTGAGACCCCCAATGGGTCCTCGTGTCAAATAGAGGAGATTATGATTCAATTTCGTTCGACACGTACGCCATGAGTTCATCGTCTAAGGCCTTCAAAGAGTTTTTGATTTCCTGTCTGCGCGCGCGAGCCTGTTCTATTTTTGCGTCACATTCTCGTTTCGCTTTGAATTCGAATGGACCGAAGAAGGAACGTCTGCTCTTAAGCTCTCGAAGTTCGTTTCCCAGCTGGTCAAATTTCTCTTCGAGCCATTGTTTTTGCGACTTTTTAACAGGATTATCTATCCAATATTTGGCTTGGAGCTCTGTTTCTTTTTCAGCGCGCTCACGTTCCTTCTTCTTCTCGGGGTCGTATTCGTCACGCTTTGCCATGTCCTTTTCTAACTGTTCTCTCCGAAGCTGTTTTGCCTCATCGCTAAGGAAAAAGCCGTCGTTTGTTATTTGTTCGCTGGAGTGTCCGTAGTATCCGTAGTATCGGCGATTTGTTCGAACTTTGATGCATAGCTCCTCGAGAGTGCACAATATGCCCCAGCATCTTAAGAGCATCTCGTCTGTGGTAGTACCTTGTTTGGCGACTTTGCTGTCAAAGAGGTCGATGGCTAAGCGAGTTGCTTTTATGCAACTATCGTACGCATCTATGCATAAATGAAAAGCTTCTTCTTCGTTGTCATAGTCGAAATCATCTGTCGCGTAGTAATCAAATACACGGACCTTGTTCCACCGTTCTGACCATGCAGAACTGCCGTTGACCGCAGAGGTTAGAATCGTGATTGCGGCATTGTAATACATTGATGAAATATTGCGCGCCGCAAGACCGGAAAGGTCTTCGGTAAAGGTGTCGAGGAGCTCTTCGATATTCTCGGGTATTTCGGCACTCTCCCCCTGTTCTTTGCTGAGCCTCTTTACGGCAGCCGTCTGTAATTCGCACACGGCCTCTATATTTTTCCATTGGAGTTCACGCGACTGTAGGTGACTAATGAGCCCCGATTGAATTAACTCTAGATTCTTCGCATTCGGTAGATTTGCAAGTTTCTGGCAGAAAAAGTCTGCTTCAGAGTTTGCGATAGCTCGCAAATGCTCAATGAAACCTATCGCTATGTTTAGCGCGGTGTTTATCTCTTCAAAATCTGATGGGGCTCGATTCAGCAGCTTTAGCATACTAATGCATGCTGCATTTGATTCCGACAAGCGGTCGTTGTCAAACGTAAGCTGCCAGTCTATCGCTTTTGCCTTTATTGACCATGCCTCGGCGTTCTTGAGATCAATCTCGAGGGCCATGGAGGCATATTTCTCAGCATCAGCGTTGTTGCCTGCATTTTGAGCGGTTCTGGCCAGGGCGAGATATCGATCGGCATCTTCAGTGCGGTCTGTTTTCACCGTACCTTCGACTTGGACAACACCCTCGACCATCATTTTCTTTGCAGTCTCGAGCGTGTATTTCATTCCGCAGCTTTGGCAGACGAAGAAGTCTCCATCCTTGATTATATCTGTGCTGCCGCAGAGCTCGCATTGCAGCGCCTTCATTTCGATTGCTCCATTTCATACCCCTTGCTGTTCATTTCCCGTATTAGTTTCTGCTTTATCTCAAAAACGTCATCCTTGTAAGGGAGATATAAGATGCCGTTTATATCGGACGGTTTTTCTATTGGCGGGTCAGCTTCTTTGAGAAGGATCGCGGTTCTGGACCTGCCAAATTTCATCAGTAGCATCCCAAGCTCCAAAACTACGTTCTGGCGAGCTCTTGGCTGCGGTTGATCCTGTTCATTCTTTGGATAGCCCATATCGTCCGGGGTCATAAGTACTATCCCGAAATTAGCGCAAGGGATGTATTCCATCAGTTGTTCGATTACTGTTCGGCCCCCTATGGGCTGATTATCGAGAAAAATAGGCTCGAGATTTAACTCTTCGAGAAGACGTTGGAGTTGGTTCCGTGCGGGTTTATCGTGGCCATAAACAACGAAAACTTTGTTGTTTGGCTCATCAATGATTTCGTCTTCGATGGCTTCTCGGACCTGATCAGCGTTATTTCCTTGACAAAAGAAGCCGCCGCTGTCGTAGACATATACGGCTGTTCCATTCTCGAGCTTTATTCGATAGCCGATAGTTTTGTATCTCTGGGTCTTTTTTACCGGTATTTCTTTTGAAATAAGAAGCGAGATTAATTTATCCTTATCGATCATTAGCTGTCCTTGCTTGCTTTAACCAGTGCTGCTCTTTGCCTTATCAACGAAGCCATACGCGATATTTTCGAGTCCGTACCTTCGATATCGTTTGATTCGATTGATTGCGATAGATCACGAAGTGCGCTCAATATTTCATCTTCAACTTGAGCGCTTGCTTCACAGCTGGTGGGGTCGGCAAAACTTGTAGTTTCCAAGAGGCTGATAATTGATGTGCGCAACTCTGAAGGTGATTCATCTAAAAGCAGTCTTAGCTGAAGTTCAAGGTTCTGCATGAATTGCGATTTGCTTGAAACTTGAACTTCAATAGTAGACGCGTGGGATTCGGAAGCGCCCGTTGCGAAGAGTGTGGTTGTCGCAACGCTTGCTAGCAGAAAGCTGAGAATTGGAATTGCTGGAAGCGCCTCTGTCTTTAGCGCGGACCCTAGTATGCTTAGCAGCAATTGGACTGTAAACGATACGCCAACAACAAGTATTTTTGAGTTGCCAAATATCTTAAGATTCGTTTGGGGTCCAAATAACAAGGCTGAAACCACCAGGCCGAGCATGGCCAAAGAGAATGCGCTCTCAATCCAAAAAGTGGTCGAGGGCCCAAATAAAAGTATCGCCACGCTTTCGATAGCTATAAAGAGAGCTATGGGGATTGCTGCAATATATGACTGCGTCTTTTTCATTATGACCTCCGTGCTCCGCACTCGGGACAGAACTTCTCGGTCCCAGAGAAGCGATAGCCGCACTCGGAACAGAACTTTGCACCACTTTGCTGCGAATTGGTATCTGCAGGGATGGGCTGCGTCGTAGGCGTGCCGGTCGCTCGCGAGAGCGCGTCCGTCATGACTGACCCCATGGTCCCGCCGACACCGGCCATTACGCCTAGTCCGATGCCCATGTTTGCGTATTCGCCAGTCGCTTCGTTTTGTGCCATCTTTTCGGCAACATCGAAGCTGCGTTCCTGTTGATAGGTATAGCCTTCGATTTGTCGTTTTTCTGCGCGTGCTTTTGCGGAGATTACGGTGCGCTGCGCTGCAGTCTCTTGTTCGATAATGCTGACCTGTTGTTTTATCTGCGCTTCGCGCACGTCGGCATATTGCTTGAAATGGAGATCTTTGAACTTCTCGTATACCGGGTCGCCTTCGGGTTTGACGATAGCGGTAACCAGCATTTGCGTTAACGAGAGACCGTATGCGTCAAAGTCGGGAAGCAGCTTGTTCTTAAGCGAGTCAGACAACTCTTCCAGGTGTGCATCAAGTTCGAAAATAGAGAGTTTTTGCTCGGTAATTACTTGGGCAAGATGAGTTTTTATGCGAGTTTGTAAGAAAGCTTTGAAATAGCTGATCAGCTTGTCCTGAGAAAGCAACGCTTCGGTTCCAACAAGTTTGAGCAGGAGTCTGCGGGGTTCTTTTACAGCAAGAGCAATCTCTCCGGACGCCCCGAGCGAAAGCGGAAATCCATAGGTTGGTTCCATGAACTGAATCTTGGAATTAGTTCCCCAGCGGATGCCCATCTGCTCGATGAGGTTAACGAAGTAGACCTCTGAGTGAAAGGGATTGACGCCGCCCGTTGTTATCTTCGAAATACCGTTCAGTAACGGCAGATTTTGAGTCTCAAGTTCATGCCTGCCCGGTCCAAAGGAATCCAGGGCCTGTCCATTAAGGAAGAAAATTGCTTCTTGGGTTTCGTGGACGATGAGCTGCGAGCCTGTATTGAAATCCTCTGAAGGGTGTTTCCAGATAAAAGTATGATTGTCGCCTTCGTATTTGATGACATCCGTGATGCTCATAGTCACCTTGTTTCCACGGTTAGTAATGCTGATTTGCTAAGACAGCCGTCGTAGCTACAACGGCAAAAGTAGTGCTGCGACCCAGACACAGGATGTCACCGGGGTGTAGCTGGACGGGTGCGCCGGAGCTGATATCTAGTTTCTTTCCGTTGGACGCTTCGACTAGATATGTCCCGTTGGCCGAACCGAGGTCTTGTGCGTACCAAACGTTGCTCTCGGTGAAGATGCGGAGATGTCTGGCAGAGGCATCTGGTCCAACATCGGTGACAGCTCCATCCTCGAGTGCGAGCGCTCCAATGATGGAGCCTATGGCCGATGGTTCAATGGCATAGGGACCACCGACGACGAGTTCGTTGTCGATCCTAATTAGGCCGAGCGCATGTGCGGTGCCGGTTTGTTTCAAATCGCATGGACTGGAAGAAACGCTTGAGGGGGGGGGTAAACGATCGGACGTTCCCTGCACGTTTGATGTGGTCAATGATGTACGTGATGGAACGAGCCGGATCGCACCAACAAGCGGTCGAAACCACAAGCGCGATCGAAATGAGGGCCCTGTCGTCTTCGTCTGACTGGCAGCCGACGAGGCGCGAGGCGGCATTTCGGTAAAGGAGTCCATCGCGCCCATAGGCGCTGAGCGTTTGAACTATCGCACCAGTCGCTGATGCAATCGCGGTATAGATGTCGGCGTTCGAATAACCTTTTTCCCGTAGCTTGTGCAGGATCCGATTTGATGCACATGACCAGTCGGCAAAGTAGCGATCTTCTAAGGAGCCTGGCTGCGAGTGCACGATTGTGCGCGAAAGCCAGCTGGTGTCTTGCGCCATTTGGGCGGTGGGACGTCCGTTTGTTAATGGCCGATCGGATAGTAACAGTTCTGCAAGCGCGCGATGGCTCAAGGCAAATGAGGTCTTGAACAGGGAGAACATGACCTCGAGCGGCGTTTGCCTACTTGGCATGATGCTCTCCCTCCCTTGAACTTATTCGTTAAACAAAGGATAAGGGTGCCAGTAGCCGATTTTACTGTGCAACAAATTGTATGTCGGTGAGCGGTTGCGCCGCCTGATGCGTTTGCTCCAATATGAGAGTTGGTTATCTTAGAGGCGTGATGCGGTCGTGTTTTGATTAGGATGGCACGACTAGCCCCATTGGGAAAGTGCATCCCAGTCTGAGGGCTCAAAACGGGACGCATTTTCCGAAACAGGAGCCTTTGGGAAAAGTGCATCCCGGAATAGGCGCTCAGAATGGGACGTATTTTCCGCTTCAGCCTCTGCGGGAAAGTACATCCCAGTCTGAGGGCTCAAAACGGG
>CAKUEU010000052.1 GCA_934646865.1 uncultured Collinsella sp.
AGGAGCCTGCGCCGGCACCGTAGAACATGGTCTCGCCCACGGCGTCGCCCACCACGTAGACGGCGTTCATGGCGCCGTTGACCTTGGCGAGCATGTGGTCGGCGGGGATCAGCGTGGGGTGCACGCGGACGTCGACGCCGGCATCGGTGTTGCGGGCGATGCCCAGCAGCTTAATGGTGTAGCCAAGCTCGCGGGCCTGGGCGATGTCCTCGGCGCCGATGGTACGGATGCCCTGCTGGTAGACGTCGTCGGTGGTCACGCGGGTGCCAAAGCCGATGGAGGCGAGGATGGCCGTCTTGCTGGCGGCATCGAAGCCGTCGACGTCGGCGGACGGATCGGCCTCGGCATAGCCCTTGGCCTGGGCGTCGGCGAGCACATCGGCGTAATCGGCGCCCTCGGCGTCCATGCGCGACAGGATGTAGTTGGTGGTGCCGTTGAGGATGCCTGCGATGGTCAGGATTTTGTTGCCCACCAGGTCGTGCTCGAGCGTGCTGACGATGGGGATACCGCCGCCGCAGCTGGCCTCGCATTTGATCTGCACGCCGCACTCGCGCGCCTTCTCGGCGAGCGTCTCGACGTGACGGCCGAGCAGGGCTTTGTTGGCGGAGACGACGTGCTTGCCGTTCTCAAAGGCCGTGGTGAAGATCTCGGTCGCGGGGTGCTCGCCGCCGATCAGCTCGACGACGATGTCGACGGCGGGGTCGGTGACGACGTCGTGCCAGTCGTTCGTAAAGGCCTCGCGCTCAATACCGGCGGCTTCGGCCTGCTCCCAGGCAAGCGCGCAGGCGCGGGTCAGCTTAAGGTCGATGCCGTAGGCGGCCAGGTACTCATCGTGGTGGCTCTTGATCAGACGAGCCACGCCGCCGCCGACGGTTCCCAGACCGATCAGGCCGACGTTCACGGTGCGCAGGGGTTCGCTCATAGATAGCTCCTTCGTGCATCTGTATGGATGATTGACCAGTTAAGGTTGAGTGCATTCTAGCGTGAACCGAGGGCGCGTGCTTGCCAGGCAACAGGAGCCGCACAAAACGCTACCCCCGAAACGCTGCGGAAACATTGGAAACACGCTCGCTACAAACGAAGTTCCGTAACAAACTGTCAACGTTTGAACCATAAGGTTTGCCCTGTACCGCAAGACGGCCGCACCGCGGCCAGCGAAAAGGGGGACACCATGTTCAACATCAACAGCACGCTCAGCCGTAGGAACTTCCTCGCCGGCGCCGCCGCGCTCGGCAGCACCGTCGCACTTGCCGGCTGCTCCTCGGGTGGTTCGGATGGCGGCTCCGCCGATGAAGACGGCACATTCAAGATCGGTGTCATCGGCCCTCTGACCGGTGCCGCGGCAACCTATGGTGTCTCGGTCGAGAAAGGTGCCAAGCTCGCCGTCAAGGATTTCTCGACCAAGGACCTCAAGCTCTCGCTTAAGTCCGAGGACGACGTCGCCGACGGCGAGAAGGCCATCAACGCCTTCAATACCTTGTGCGATTGGGGCATGCAGGCGCTCGTCGGTCCGGTCACCACCGGTGCTGCCGTCGCCGTCTCGGGTGAGATCGCCGACGATATGCTCATGGTCACGCCCTCGGCATCGTCGCTCGACGTGACCAAGGACAAGACCACGGTCTTCCAGGTTTGCTTCACCGATCCCACCATGGGCGCCAGCGCCGCGAAGTTCTTGGCCGAGAAGTATGCAGACGCCAAGATCGCCCTGTTCTACAACTCCGGCGATACGTACAGCTCGGGCGTTGCCGATGCCTTTGCCGAGCAGGCCAAGGCATCCAAGCTCGACATCGTCGATACCGAGACCTTTAAGGACGACTCCTCCACGAGCTTTACCAACCAGCTCACCAAGGCCAAGGAGGCCGGCGCCACGCTCATCTTTGCGCCGATTTATTACACGCCGGCGTCCGTTCTGCTCAAGAACGCCAAGGACATGGGCTACGACATGACGCTCATGGGCACCGACGGCATGGACGGCCTGCTCTCTGTGGAGGGCTTCGACACCTCGCTTGCCGAGGGCGTGCTGCTCATGACGCCGTTCTCCGCCGACGACGAGAAGAACGCCGACTTCGTCAAGGCATACAAGGAGGAGTACGACGAGACCCCTAACCAGTTTGCCGCCGACGCCTACGACTGCGTCCACGCGATCGCCGAGGCTATCGACAAGGCCGGCATCGACACGACGGCCGACGGTGCCGGCATTGCCGCCGACCTTGCCAAGGCCATGCGAAAGATCAAGATCGATGGCCTGACCGGCGAGCTCACCTGGAACGACGAGGGCCAGGTCGAGAAGCCCGCTACGGCCTATGTGATTCGGGACGGCAAGTACATCGCCGCCTAAGAGCGTATAAAACGCAACCGGTGAGGCTCTTTTATTCAGGACGAGAGCGCTTGTAACAGAATGGAAACATTACTTTTACACAATAAAGTGGCAGACCTGCATATAGCGGTAAAAATACACAGAAATATGGATAAAAGGACAAACCGAAAGAAAAGTTGAAATAATCGCCACTTTTCTTAACTAAAGCGTCTACTATTTTGCGAACGCCGAACACGGCGAAGGATGGCCTGTCGGGTAACCGAAACCCGACGAGATTTGAGAGGAGAGCCGCATGTCGAGCCTCACCGGTAAGTCATTGAACCCTGTTATGAATCGCAGGAGCGTTATCGCGAGCGCAGCAGGTCTGGGGGCGATGTCCATTCTAGCTGGCTGCTCCTCCAACGGCGGCGATAGCGGTTCCGCTTCGAGCGACGCTTCGTTTAAGATCGGCACCATCGGCCCGCTGACCGGTGCCGCTGCGTCCTACGGCAAGTCCGTTACCCAGGGCGTCGAGCTTGGCTGCAAGGATTTCTCGACCAAGGAACTGCCGCTTGTCAGCAAGGCCGAGGACGACCAGGCCGACGGCGAGAAGGCCGTCAACGCCTTTAATACTCTGCTCGACTGGGGCATGCAGGCCCTCGTCGGCCCGACCACCACGGGTGCGTCGGTTGCCGTTGCCGCCGAGTGCGGTAACGACCCCAAGACGTTCATGATCACCCCGTCCGCGTCCTCCGAGGACGTCACCGACGGCAAGGATTGCGTCTTCCAGGTTTGCTTCACCGACCCCAACCAGGGCGTCAACGCTGCCAAGTTCCTGGCCCAGAAGTATGCGGACGAGAAGTTCGTGCTGTTCTATAACTCCGGCGACGCCTATTCTTCGGGCATCGCGGATTCCTTTAAGGCTCAGGCCGCTGAGTCCAAGCTCGAGATCGTCGACGAGGAGACCTTTAAGGACGACTCCGCCACGAGCTTTACCAACCAGCTGACCAAGGCCAAGCAGGCCGGTGCCACCATGATCTTTGCGCCGATCTACTACACGCCGGCGTCCGTCCTGCTCAAGAACGCCAAGGACATGGGCTACGACGTCAAGATGATGGGCTGCGACGGCATGGACGGCATCCTGGGCGTGGAGGGCTTCGACACCTCCCTTGCCGAGGGCCTGCTGCTCATGACCCCGTTCTCCGCCGACGACGAGAAGAACGCCGACTTCGTCAACGCTTACAAGGATAAGTACGGCGATACCCCCGACCAGTTTGCCGCCGACGCCTACGATGGCGTGCACGCAGTGGTCGAGGCTCTCAAGGAGGCCGGCCTGGGCGTCGACGCCGACCCCACCGAGGTCGCCGAGAAGCTGCCCGAGGCCATGCTCAAGATCACCGTTGACGGTCTGACCGGCAAGCTTTCCTGGAACGACAAGGGCCAGGTCCAGAAGGACCCGACTGCGTACGTCATCACTGACGGCAAGTACGTACAGGCCTAGTAGGCCGCCTTACATAGAGCGGTTTTGATCCCAAGCAGGGGAGGTTTTGGCCTTCCCTGCTTGCTTGGTATCTAGGGACGATGTAACGTCCCTGTTTCGTACATCAACTGGAAACCTATTCGAAAGGGGGATGTGGAACATGACGGTCTTTATCCAATACCTGGTCAACGGCCTGTCCATGGGCAGCGTCTACGCCATCATCGCGTTGGGCTACACCATGGTCTACGGTATCGCCAAGATGCTGAACTTCGCTCACGGCGATGTCATCATGGTCGGTGCCTATGTCTCGTTCTGCGCCACGTCGTATCTCGGCCTTCCCGGCTGGGCTTCTGTAATTCTCTCTTGTGCGGTCTGCACGGTTCTGGGTGTTCTCATCGAGGGCCTGGCCTATAAGCCGCTGCGTCAGGCGGGCCCGCTGGCCGTTCTGATTACGGCCATTGGCGTGTCCTACTTTTTGCAGAATGCCGCGCAGCTTTTGTGGGGCGCCACGCCCAAGAACTTTACTTCGCTCGTCACCTTCCCGGTGCCGGAGTTCTTGGCCAAGTACAACGTGAGCGCCGTCTCGCTCGTCACCATCGTCGCCTGCCTGGTTATCATGGCCGGCCTGGTGTTCTTTACGGGTAAGACCAAGATGGGTAAGGCCATGCGCGCCGTGTCCGAGGACAAGGCCGCCGCTCAGCTCATGGGCATCAACGTCAACCGCACCATCTCGATGACGTTTGCCATCGGCTCCGCCCTTGCCGCCATCGCCGGCGTGCTGCTGTGCTCCTACTCGCCGGTCCTGCAGCCCACGACGGGCGCCATGCCCGGCATCAAGGCCTTCGACGCCGCCGTCTTCGGTGGCATCGGCTCCATCCCCGGCGCCTTTGTCGGTGGCATTCTCATCGGCATCATCGAGGCGATGGCACAGGCTTACATTTCCACGAGCCTTGCCAACTCCATCGTCTTTGGTGTTCTGATCATCGTCCTGCTCGTCAAGCCTGCCGGCCTCTTGGGCAAGTACGTCCCCGAGAAGGTGTAGGTGAGCGTTATGAAGTTCCTTAAAGACAAGCAGACGCGTCACGACTTTGTCACGTACGCCATGTGCATCGTGGCCTTCGCCATCGTGTTCTTTATGCAGTCCAACCACATGATCCCGCGCATGATCGCCGGTCAGCTGGTTCCCATTACGGCCTACATCGTCATGGCCATCTCGCTTAACCTCGTCGTCGGCATCGCGGGCGACCTGTCGTTGGGCCACGCGGGCTTTATGAGTGTCGGTGCCTACACGGGCATCGTCACCGCGGTCGCCCTCGAGAGCGCCGTTCCCTCCGATCCTGTGCGCCTCATCATCAGCATCGTGGTCGGTGCTATCGCCGCAGCCATCTTGGGCTTCTTGATCGGCATCCCGGTCCTTCGCTTGAGCGGCGACTACCTGGCCATCGTGACGCTGGCCTTTGGCGAGATCATCAAAGAGATCGTCACCTGCCTTATCGTGGGCGTCGACTCGCGTGGCCTGCACGTGATCTTCAATATCACGGGCAACTCAACGATTGACGACCTGCACCTGCTCGAGGACGGAACCGCCATCATCAAGGGCGCCCAGGGCGCCTCGGGCGTGTCGACGTACTCGACCTTCCTCGCCGGTGCCATCTTGGTCATGGTCGCGCTCGTGATCGTGCTCAACCTGGTCCGCAGCCGTACCGGTCGTGCCATCATGGCCGTGCGCGATAACAAGATCGCTGCCGAGTCCGTGGGCATCTCCGTCACCCAGTACCGTATGATCGCCTTCGTGGTTTCCGCTGCCCTCGCCGGTGCCGCCGGAGCCCTCTTTGGCGGTAACTTCTCGCAGCTCTCCGCCACCAAGTTCGACTTCAACACGTCGATTCTCATCCTGGTGTTCGTGGTTCTGGGCGGTCTGGGCAACATGCGTGGCTCCGTCATCGCGGCGGCGCTGCTCACGGTGCTTCCCGAGCTGCTCCGTCAGTTCTCGGACTACCGCATGCTCATCTACGCCATCGTGCTGATCATGGTCATGATCTTTACCAACAACCCGCAGCTCAAGGCGTTCTTCGCACGCATTAAGGACCGCTTTGCTTCCAAGAAGGAGGTGGCAGCCGATGCCCAGTAAGTTTGAGTTCAACAAGGGCAAGATGGTCCCGTATCCTTCTGGCGCCATCGTTCCCGACCGCGACCTGGGTCAGCGCCCGGCGCTCGAGTGCATCCACCTGGGCATTGAGTTTGGCGGCCTCAAGGCGGTCGACGACTTTAGCCTGACTATCGGTAAGACCGAGATCGCCGGTCTCATCGGCCCCAACGGCGCCGGCAAGACCACGGTCTTCAACCTCCTCACCAAGGTGTATCAGCCCACGCACGGCACCATTCTGCTTGACGGCGAAGACACCTCGGGCAAGTCGGTCTACCAGGTCAACCGTATGGGCATCGCCCGTACCTTCCAGAACATCCGCCTGTTCAACACCATGACGGTGGAGGACAACGTTAAGGTCGGCCTGCACAACCAGGAGCGCTACTCCGGTTTTGAGGGCGTGCTGCGTCTGCCGACGTATTGGAAGCACGAGAAGGCCGCCCACGAGCGCGCCATGGAGCTGCTGTCCATCTTTGATATGGAGCACCTGGCAAACGAGCAGGCCGGCTCGCTGCCCTATGGCGCCCAGCGTCGTTTGGAGATCGTCCGCGCGCTTGCCACCAACCCCAAGCTGCTGCTGCTCGACGAGCCTGCCGCCGGCATGAACCCGTCCGAGACCGCGGAACTCATGGCGAACATCGTCAAGATCCGCGACACCTTCGGCATTGCCATCATGCTCATCGAGCACGACATGTCGCTCGTCATGAACATCTGCGAGGGCATCTGCGTGCTTAACTTTGGTAAGGTCATTGCCAAGGGCACGGCCGAGGAGATCCAGAACAACGACGCCGTTATCGAGGCGTATCTGGGCAAGCAGGATAAGGGGGAGAACTAAATGGCAGAGCCGATGCTTTCCGTCTACAACATCAACGTCTGGTACGGCGCCATCCACGCCATCAAGGACATCTCCTTTAACGTCAATGAGGGCGAGATCGTGGCCCTGATTGGTGCCAACGGCGCCGGCAAGTCCACGACGCTTAAAACCGTCTCGGGCCTGCTGCGCTCCAAAACCGGCTCCATCAAGTTTATGGGCGAGGATATTACCCATACGCCCGCCGACAAGCTGGTGAGCAAGGGCCTGGCTCAGGTGCCCGAGGGCCGTCGCGCCTTTTTGCAGATGACGGTCGAGGAGAACCTGGAGATGGGTGCCTACACGCAGCCCAAGTCAACGGTAGCCCCGGGTCTTGAGCGCGTATACGAGCAGTTCCCGCGCCTTAAGGAGCGCCGCCGCCAGGTGGCCGGCACCCTTTCGGGCGGCGAGCAGCAGATGCTCGTTATGGGCCGCGCCCTTATGAGCAACCCCAAGCTGCTCATGCTCGACGAGCCCTCCATGGGCCTGGCGCCGATTCTGATCGAGCAGATCTTCCAGATTGTCGAGGACCTGCACAAGGCCGGCACCACGGTGCTCCTGGTCGAGCAGAACGCGCAGATGGCGCTTTCGATCGCCACGCGCGGCTACGTGCTCGAGACCGGCAAGATCACCATGACCGGCACCGGCCAAGAGCTCCTGCACGACGACAACGTCCGCAAAGCCTATCTTGGCGGTTAGATGGTTACGGCGTTTTGCCAAACGCCGTAACCAGCCGACGCTGCGCGGGCGCCAGAGCGACAACTTGTCATTCAAAGAGGGCGGCATGACCAGAAGGTCTATGCCGCCCTCTTTTCATGCCAATTTGTTCGCTCTGGCGCCCGCTCGCTGGCGTTGCCAAAACACTGGCGTTTTCGTTGTTGTCAAGAGATTGGTGCAAGGGGGTCAGGTTACTTTGCACCAATTACAGTCCCTATTCCACCGCAACTTCATGGGGGCGTGCGACAATGCCCGTCGGAAAACACTTGCTGCCTTTGGGGGTCTATCTATGTTGTACGAGTTTTGTGCCGAGAACTTTGAGCGGGTGCCGGCGGCCATCGAGGCCGGCGCTGGACGCATCGAGCTGTGCGACAACCTCGCCGTCGGTGGCACCACGCCTTCGGCCGGCGTTATCAGCGCTGCGGTCAACTATGCTCACGAGCATGACACGCGAGTGATGTGCATGATTCGTCCGCGTGGTGGCGACTTTCATTACAGCCAGGACGAGCTGTGCATGATGGAGATGGACCTGGGCCTTGCCGTGAGTGCCGGCGTTGACGGCCTGGTCTTTGGATGCTGCAAGCCCTGTGCCGGCGGCTGGGCGCTCGACGAACTCACGCTCGGCGCCCTCGTGATGGCTGCGGGCTGCGCGACCGAGGAATGCAAGCGCGAACCCATCGACATCACCTTCCATATGGCATTTGACCAGCTCTCGCCCGAGGCTCAGCTCGACGCAATTGACACGCTTGCCGACTGCGGCGTTACGCGCATCCTGACGCATGGCGGCGCTGCCGGCACACCGATCGAGGGTAACTACGATCATCTGGCCCGCCTCATCGAGTATGCGGGCGATCGCTTGACTATCCTTCCCGGTGGTGGCATTACCGCGGCCAACCGTGATGCGGTCGCGGCGGCACTGGGCGTGTCCGAGCTCCATGGCACCAAGATCGTGCCGCTGGAGGTGTAGTCCGTGGCGCTCGTATTTGACGTTCAGCAGGCGAGCGGCAAGCCCGACGACAACCGTCGTCCCGGCACCGCGTGTCCCTTTTGCGACACGGAGGGGCTCGCCGGCATCATCCAGCGTGATGGTGACTGCATCTGGCTCGAGAATAAAATCAAGACCCTACGGGCCACTCGCCAGACCGTATTGATTGAGTCGTCCGACCATGATGCCGACCTGGTGACCTATACGCCGGACGAGTTACATCATGTGATGCGGTTTGCCCTGGGCTGTTGGCAGCGGATGATCGATTCCCAACAGTACCGCAGTGTGCTCATGTACAAGAACAAGGGCCCACTTTCGGGCGGAAGCCTTGTCCATCCGCACATGCAGATTGTGGGCTTAGAGCAGGAGGACGGCTACGCGGCGCTGACCTCCGCCAACTTTGAGGGCATCGATGTTTGGCGACGGGGAAGGGTTGCGGTCAATATCTCGACCGAGCCGATCATGGGATTCTTTGAGGTCAACGTCTCGGCTCCACAGGGAATCGCCGCCAGCGATGACGCGCACGACCAAGCGGAGGCCGATCTATTCGCCGATGCGATTCAAGTGGCCCTGCGCTATATCCTGCACGAGCACCACGGCGGTCGCGCGGAGTCGTACAACTTGTTCTTCTATCACATGGACGGCCGAACCATCGCCAAGGCGCTTCCGCGTTGGGTGGTATCGCCCTACTTTGTGGGCTATCGTCTGGCCCAGGTCAATGCCGAGACCACGCTTGATATCGATGCGGAGCGCCTGCGCGCGCATCTGGAAGCGCTCGCGTAGCAAAGCGAGTGTCCGCGCGATGCGGATGGCCTAGCGTGCCATTGCGCCGCGGCCGGCCTCGACTCGTTTGCGCTGTTTGGCGCGCTCCTCGCCGGTTAGGCGCTCAAAGAGGTGCCCGATAATCGAGGCCAGCACCTGTTGGAACAGCGTGCCGCACATGACGGGGAACACGACCTCGCCGGGAAAATACTGCGTGGCGATGACGGCGCCCGAAGAGATGTTGCGCATGCCGCAGGTAAAGCACATGGTGGTCGTCTCGCTATACGGCAGGTGCAGGGCGCGTGCGACCAGAATGCCGATGATAAAGCCGCTGATGGCGAACGCCAGGATAAAGAGGGCGACTTCCAAGCGCTCAACATTCATATGCAGCACGTACTCGCTCATGGCGGTGGAGTTGGACGCGATGACGCCCATCATCATGAACTTGCAGGCGGGCGAGAGCGCGGGGGAGAGCTTCTCGTGACCCCAGCCGCGCGTGAGTTCGTTGATGACGATGCCGAGCACGGCGGGGATGGCGATCATAAAGGCCATGTTCTGCATCATGCTCGGCACATCGATCGAAACGGTGGCGCCCAGCAGGAGCTTGAGCGTGAGCGGAATCGTCACAGGCGAGATGACCGAGGACGTCAGGATGATGGTGAGCGCGAGCGGGCCGTTGCCGCCGAACATGCTGATCCACATAAAGGCGGTGACGGCTACGGGCACGCTGTACTCGAGCACGATGCCGCAGACGAGGTTGGGATTGGAACCAAAGAACAACGATCCCATGGCATAGGCGGCGATGGGGATGAGCACTGCCGAGACCAACAGCGCCAGAATCAGGTGTAGCGGACGACGGAATACCTCGGCCACCTGATGGAAGGTGTTGCTCAGTGCTCCCTGAAACGTCATAAAGGCAAACAGGGTGGGCACGATGGGCTTGAGCACGCCGATCTGCTGGGGAAAGAGCACACCGAGCGCCACGCAAATCGGGACGATGACCTGCATGTGCCCCGCGAGGAACTTACCCAGTCCAACCCATTGCTTCATATATCCCTGCGACTCCCTTTGCTCATAAATGCATATGAATGGATATGCTAGACGCTTGCATACGTTCGTGCGGCAGAAACGCTCGATTATTTCGAGGATTTTACCGCCTTCGTTTACCGAAACCGGGGCGTACCGCGGCGTTTTGCGTCCGTGCTGCACGGTATAATAAATCCGTTCAACAGATCTGCCTGCCGAAGCGGGCATACACAGAGGACTCATCGCTATGAACCGTGAGAGGTATCGCGGCGACCTGCCCCTATCGGGGGTGGGCGCCTATGTCATCGCTTAAGACGACGCATCGCTGGGCGGTCGCTCGGCAAAATCCCGAGCTCGAAAAGGAGCTTTCGGCCGGTCTGGGCATTCCCGGGTTGGTGGCGCGCATCATGGTCGCGCACGGCATTGGCTCCATCGAGGAGGGCCAGCTGTTTTTGACGCCTTCGCTCGACCGCGACTGGGCCGACCCGCTCGTTATTCCGGGCATGTCGGTCGTTGCCGACCGCGTTGAGCGTGCTATTCGCAACCACGAGCACATCGCCGTCTTCGGCGACTTCGATGTTGACGGTATTACGTCGACCTGCCTGCTGACCGAGGCGCTGCGCACGTTTGGCGCCGATGTCACGCCGTTTATTCCGCATCGCTTTGACGAGGGCTATGGCTTGTCGCGTGCGGCGCTCGACCGCGTCAATGAGCTCGCTCATCCCCAGTTGATCGTGACCGTCGACAACGGCATCGCCGCCAAGGAAGAGGTTTCCTATCTGGAGAGCCTGGGGATCGATCTGGTGGTCACGGACCATCATGAGCCGTCCGACCAGGTGCCGCAGGGCGTGCCCCTAACCGACCCCAAGCTCGAGGACGAGGGTCCCTCGCGCGAGCTTGCCGGTGCCGGCGTGGCGCTCAAGCTGGTTCAGGTTCTGGGCGAGCGCCTGGGTAAACCGTCGTATTGGCGTTCGCTGATCGAGGTCGCGGCGCTGGGTACCGTGTCCGACATGATGCCGCTCACGCCCGAGAACCGCGCGCTGGTTGCCGAGGGCATCCAGCAGATGCGCGTGACCGCTCGTCCCGGCTATATCGCGCTGGCTGCGCTCGCCAAGGCCGACCTTTCCAGCATTACAGCCGATGGCCTGTCGTTTTCGCTCATTCCCCGCTTGAACGCCGCCGGCCGCATGGCCGATCCCAAGCTGGCGCTCGACCTGCTGCTTGCCCGCGATCCCATCGAGGCAAGCGCGCTGGCGGCCGAGCTCGAGGAAATCAACCGTCAGCGCCGCGAAATCGAGGCGGAGCTCACACGCGATGCCATGGCAAAGGTCGAGGAGACCTATGACGGCGGACGTGCGATCGTCGTGGGCGGCGAGGGCTGGCACGAGGGCGTCAAGGGTATCGTGGCAAGCCGTCTGACCAACCGCTATCACGTGCCGGCGCTGCTGTTCTCGATCGAGGACGGTATCGCGCGCGGTTCGGGTCGCTCAGTGGGCAAGGTCAACCTGTTCGACGCCGTCGAGCGCTGTTCCGATCTGCTGATTCGCCGCGGCGGGCATGCGGGCGCGGTGGGCGTGACCATCGAGGCATCCAAGCTCGATGAGCTCCGCCGCCGCCTTTCCGCCGTGCTGTCCGAGCTTCCCGCCGAGGACTTTGAGGACACCGACGAGGTCGCCGCCACCGTCGACCTTTCCGAGCTGAATATCGAGACCATCGAGCAGATTTCCCGCCTTGAGCCGTTTGGCCAAGGCAACAAGGTACCGCTGCTGGCCGCCGAGGGCGTGACGATGTGCGATCGCGCCGTGGTGGGTAAGACCGGCGAGCACATGCGCTTTGTGGCGACGGATGGCGCTGCGAGCGTGCCGGCCATCATGTTCCGCGTGCCGCAGAT
>CAKUEU010000053.1 GCA_934646865.1 uncultured Collinsella sp.
ATCACGTAACGAACGTTGGGTTTGTCGATGCCCATGCCAAAAGCGTTGGTGGCGACCATCACCTGGATGTCGTCGTCTATAAAGGCGCGCTGGCTCTGGCGGCGGGCGTCGTTGCCCATACCGGCATGGTAGCGGCCCACGCGAATACCGCTGGGGCCCAGTGCCTCGGCAAGCTCGCCGGCCAGCGCATCGACCGTCTTGCGGGTGGAGCAGTACACAATGCCGCTCTCGCTCGAATGCGCGATCACGTAATCGCGCACCCACGCTGTCTTGGCCTTGTCGCCCATCTCTTCGCAGCCAAAGTAGAGGTTCTTGCGGTCGAAGCCCGTCACCACGGTCGCGGGATTATGCAAGCCGAGCATTTGCTGAATGTCCGCACGCACGCGCTCGGTCGCCGTGGCGGTAAAGGCCGCCACGATGGGGCGCTGTGGCAACGAATCGATAAACTCGCGAATCTGCAGGTAGGCGGGGCGGAAATCCTGACCCCACTGGCTTACGCAGTGCGCCTCGTCAATAGCCACGAGCGGCACGCCGATACCGCCTTCTGCCGCGGCCTCCTGTGCAAAGGCCAAAAAGCGCGGCTCGAGCAGGCGCTCGGGTGCCACGTACATAAGCTGATAGCGGCCCTCGCGCGCACGCTTGAGCACCGTGTTTTGCTGAGCCGGGGTAAGGCTGGAGTTGAGATAGCTGGGGCGCGCACCCGCCGCGAGCAGCGCGCGGGTCTGGTCCTCCATAAGTGACAGCAGCGGGCTCACCACAAAGGTGATGCCGGGCAGCATGAGCGCGGGCACCTGGTAGCAGATCGACTTGCCGGCGCCCGTGGGCATAACGCCCAGCGCATCGCGGCCGGCCAGGATCGCATCGACCATGCGGTCCTGGCCCGGGCGAAACGAGGTGTAGCCAAAATAGGCGCCGAGCGTGTCGAGCGCCATCTGCTGCATGCTATCGGTCATGGTTTCCTAACGTCAGAATCATCTGCCGCCGATTATACGCCGCCACGGGGACAGCAGCACACGGCCATCGCCCAGACTAGTCTTTGGGGACGTTCTTAAACGACTGGTCAAACAAGAACGTCCCCAACGACTACCCCGAAAACGCCGATGTTTTGGCAAAGTCAGCGAAAGCCCGCCAGAGCGAGCAAGGTGCCTTGAAACAAGGCGGCATTGACCTTCTGGTCATGCCGCCGAAGTTGAAAGGCAGATTGCCGCTCTGGCGGGCTTGCAGCGTCGGCCGGTTACGCGGGTTGGTAAACCCGCGTAACCTACATGACCATAACGTAGCGGCTGCCCACGTAGTACTGCTTGCCCATCAGGACTGGCTCGCCGTTGGGACCGATAAAACCGGCGCGCAGGTTGAGCAGCGGGTCGTGCGGGGCAATACCCAGCTCGGCCGCCTGCTCGGCGTTGGCGCGAACGGCCTCGACCGTGCGGTAGCCGACCGAGACGATCGGGGTTCCGCCGACACGCTCGACCTCGGCAAAAATCGACTTATCCTCGAGATCGGCCGTCAGCAGCTCGCGATACTCGTCGAACGGCACGAAGATGTTCTCCTCGAAGATGGGCTCTCCATCGGCAGTACGCACGCGCTTGATGTGCAACAGTAGCGCATCCTTCTGCAGGCCAAAGAATTCCATCTCGTTTTGACGCGCCGGCACAATCTGGCGATCGACCACGTGCGCGCCGGCCTTCATGCCGTTGTCGGCACACAGCTCAGTAAACGTCTGCAGCGTCGAAGCGTGGAACTGGCGGTTGATGTGCGGCGTGGCGACAAAGGTGCCGCGGCCCTGCTGCTTAACGAGGTAGCCATCGGAACACAGTTCCTCGACGGCGCGACGCACCGTGATACGGCTCACCTCGTACTGTTCGGCAAGCTCGAGCTCAGACGGGATGCGCTCCTTGGGTGCATAAACACCCTTCTCAATCGCGTCCTTAATCTCGTCGTAAATCTGCTGGTAAAGCGGTGCATTTTTAGGTGCGGGCATATCGGGTCACTCTTATCAAAATAGCGAAATAACTCATACGTATATAACGTCTTTTTATATGTTACCTCAGTTTGATAAAACGATATACCGCATACAGCAAATCCTTACTTGCCGTCGTCCTGCTGCAAACTCTCCTGTTCGTTCAGACGCGCCTGTCTGCTGGCCATGCGCGCGGGCTTGTCGGGATCGGGAACGGCCGTGGGCATGGGCTCGTCGACATGCCCGCCCCACCAGCCGCCCACAAAGTCGAGCGTGTGGAACACGTTGATCACGGCACCGGGGTCCACATCGCACACCAGCTTGACGATATCCTGGCTCTCGTAGGTCGAAACAACGGTGTGCAGCAGGTACATCTTTTCGCGGCTGTACCCGCCGATGACCTCGGCACAGCTAATGCCATGCTGAAAATGGTCGACGTAGGCAGTCATGATCTCGTCGGCCTTACGCGTCGTGATCTGTAGCGTCACGCGGTCGTAGCGGCGATAGAAGCTATCGATGGTCTTGGTCGAAATAAACTGGAACACAATGGAGTACGCCGCGTTGTCCCATCCAAACATAAAACCAAAGATCGCCAGAATGGCGCAGTTAAAGCCAAAGATGACGCCCCAGATGGTCTTGCCCGTGTGGTTGGACACCCACAGCGCGATAAAGTCGGTGCCGCCGGTCGATGCGCCGGACTTAAGCGCGATAGCGGCGCCCAGACCCGAGACCACGCCGCCAAAAATGATGAGCATGATCTTGTCGCCCAAAAACGGCGCGAAGTGAAAGATGTTGAGGAACAGCGACGAGAGCACGACCTGCATCATCGAGAAGATGACGAAGCGCTTGCTGATGCCACTCCAACACAGAAGCGCCACGGGGCTGTTCAGCGCGAGCATGCCGAGCGAGATGTCGATATGAACACCGCCGAGCGAGGTGACACGATCGAGCAGGACCGCGACGCCGGTAAGACCGCTCGGAAGCAGGTCGGCGGGCCGAATGAACGCCTGGATCAGGAAGGTCTGCAGAATGGCGGATATGGTGACCGCCACCGCCGTGATGGCGCGACGGACGATGGTAAGGCGGCCGAGCACGAGCACGCGGTCCGTGAGCTGTTCGATGGCGTTCGCCACGCGGGCTCCTTTCGAAGACAGATCTAGTTGTAAGGCATGTCGGCGATTGTAACACGGAGCCAAGAAAAACCACCACAAAGGTGCCGGTCCCCTTTGTGGTGGTTTGCTGCTAGATGGCAGATAGGATGTCGGTGAGGTTGTCGATGATGGTGTCGGCGGCGGACTGGTCCAGGTTGACGCCCTCGTGCGGGCGTAGGGCCAGGACGCGGGCGCCGGAGCGCTTGCCGGCCTCAATACCCATCGGCGAGTCCTCGATGACCAGGCACTCGGCTGGCTCCACACCCAGCGCCTCCATGGCGCGCAGGTAGATCTCGGGGTCGGGCTTAAACGCGCTGCACTCGTGGCCGCTGATGGTGTAGTCCAGCACGTCGGCAATACCGGCGATCTCCACCAGCTCGTCGATCAGCTCACGATAGGACGAGCTCGCTATGGCGCACATCACGCCGCGCTCGTGTAGCTCGCGCATCACCGGCTCCGTCTGCTCGTTGAGCAACTCGGCATACGGTACGGGATGAACCGGGCTGTAGACCTGCTTGTACTCCACGCGCAGGCGCTCACGCAGCTCAGCATCGTCGGGTACCAGTGCCTTCCAAATGGCCGGCTCGTTGGACCCCGAAAGATCGGGGATCTCGTCAAAGTGAAAGCCCTTCTCCTCCATAAACGCCACGCGGCGGCGGTTGTAGAACCACTCGGTATCGACCAACACGCCGTCCATATCAAACAGCACTGCCTTGATCACGGCGACCTCCTAAAACAATTGACAGTTTTCCTCCGGGACAAATAGCGCACAACGCCATCGATATAGCTCAACGCCCCGTTATTGGCATAGTCAGCGAGCGAGTCTCTGTCGTGACAAGGTGCCGTGAAATGAAAGGGCGCTGACCTTTCGGTCGCGCCCTTGAAATTGAACGGCAGATTGTCCGACAGAGGCTCGCGCAGCGTCGGCCTCTCCGCCGTTCGGTAGAACGGCGGAACCTATTAGTAGGAAAGCTTCCACATGTAGCGACGCATGGTCAGCGGGTGCTGACGGGCCTCGGCGATCTGGTTGCCGTACTCGCGCATAACGGCGAGGTGCAGCAGCGGGTTGAAGTAGGTGACAACGCTCGCCGGCACGGCGTCGGCCAGACCGTAGTCCTTGGAGTCGATCAGAGCGACCTTGGCGCCCATGCGCTCAAGGAAGGTGAGGGCGCGGGCGTCCATCGGACGGGTGGCACCATCGGACATGAAGAAGACGTAGGGCTTACCCTCGGTGGAAACCTCGAACGGGCCGTGGAAGTACTCGCCGGTGTTGTAGGCGGCGGCGTCGATCCACTGCATCTCGGTGAACAGGAAGGCGGCGTGAGAGTAAGCCATCTTCTCGGAAGCACCGGAAGCCATGAAGTAGATCATCTCGTCGTCCTTGAAGTCCTCAGCGAACTTCTTGGCGAGCTTCTTGCAGGACTGAGCAGCGTTCTCGCACAGGTCGAAGACGTTGGTGAGGCCGGTGATCATGTCGTCGTACTTGTCATAACCCTCGGTCTGCTGAAGGATCTCGAGAGCAAGAGCGATAGCGTAGCCAGGCTTCTCGGCCTTGGCGGCAAAGTTGGCGTGGAAGCCGTGGACGATGACGTGGTCGGCGTCGACGGTCAGAGCGGAGCCAGCCTTGTTGGTGAGGGAGACGACCGGGCAGTTGTGCTTCTTGGCGGTCTTGTTGGCCTCGACGGTCTCGGGCGTGGAGCCACCGAGGGAGCAGGTGATCACGAAGGTGTGCTCGTTGACCCAGGAAGGCGTGTCGTAGTTGAACTCGTTAGCGGTGAAGATCTGAACGTTCAGCTTGTCCGTGTTGTTGGCCAGGAAGTACTTGGCGGGGTACAGGTCGGACATGGAAGCACCGCAGCCGACGAAAGCGACGCTGTGGATCTCGTGGTTGGACAGGACGTCAGCGACGATCTGCTTAGGGAGGTTAAGGTCGATCTCGTACATCTGACACATTCCTTTCGATTTTTGCGGCGCCACATTGCCGGACGCTCGCAGGGTTACCGTGATTGGGGCCGAGTCGCCAGCCCGTTGAGGATGTGGCAAAGGAGTTGCCCCTTTGTCACGTTTGGGGATGGGAACCTGCCTGGGGTATGGGATGCCAGGCAGGCCCCCGGGGAAAGCGTTTGGACGCTCGGTCGCGACTAGGCCAGGATGCCGGCCGCGGAGAGGGCGATGCCGCCCACGATGGCGATCACAAGAAGCCAACCGGTGTTGACGTTCTTCTTGATGAGCCAGTACATAAGGCCGGTGAGGCCGAGGGAGATCATCTGGGGCATCATGCCGTCCAGGATATCCTGGATAACGACGGTGCCGTCAGCGAACTGCAGCGGGGTGGTGGCGCCGATCAGCGTAGCGATCATGCCGCCCACGGACATAAGACCCACGATGCCGCAGACATACATGAGCTTCTCCATGAGGTCGCCGCCCTGGAGCTTGCTCAGGTACTCGTGGCCGCCCTGGTAGCCGATCTTGGCAGCGAACCACGTGATCAGCACAGAGGGGACGATGGAGATGAGCATAGCCAGGATCGGGCCCATGATGGAGCCCTGCTGAGCCAGCTGAACGCCCAGGCCAAAGGCGATGACGCGGATGGTGCCCTGGAAGAAGGAGTCACCGATACCGGAAAGCGGGCCCATGAGGGAGGTCTTGACCGCGTTGATCGAATCGGGGTCGAAGTTCTCGGGATCCTTGGCGTACTCCTCCTCCATGGAGGCGGCGAGGCCTAGGACGAAAGCGCTCGTCTGCGGGGTGCAGTTGTAGAACGCCATGTGACGGTGGTAAGCCTCTTTCTTAGCAGCGAGCTGCTTGGGGTCGGACTCATCCGGATAGAGGCGGTCGAGCGTTGGAACCATGCCGTAGAGGAAGCCCATGTTCATCTGACGCTCGTAGTTCCAAGAGGCCTGGATGGCCCAGGAGCGCCAGAAGAACTGGCTGACCTTCTTGTTCAGGGACACGTCCTTGGTTGCGGTTGCCATAGTGTGTTCCTCCTTAGTCTTCGTCGTCTTCGAGCGGATCGTAGTCGGAATCGACACCGGCGGCTGCATGGGAACCGTTGAACTTGAAGCCCATGAAGACGATAGCCAGGCACACACCGATCAGAGCGACCGCGATGACGGACAGGTTGAGGTAGGCGGCGAGCAGGAAGCCGATGAACAGGAACGGGGTCATGCCCTTCTTGATCATCATGGTGAGCAGCAGGGCCAAGCCGTAGGCGGTCATGATCTTGGTCGAGACGTTCAGACCAGTGGACAGCCACTCGGGAACCATGTTGACGATGGCCTGGACCAGGTCGGTACCGACAAAGACGGCCAGGAAGATCGGCAGGAAGTACATGATGGCGTACAGACCTGAGCCGGCGCAGATGTGCATGCGGTAGGCGGTCTTGAACTTGCCGTTATCGATCGCGCTATCGGCCACATGGGTGAGGGCGGCGATGATGGAACGGAAGACAATGCCGAGGAGCTGACCCAGGACGGCGACCGGGATGGCGATCGTCATGGCGGTCTCGGCGGAAGCATCGGTCAGGCATGCGAAGGCAGCGGCCACGATGCCGCCCAGGACCATATCGGGCGGAACGGCTGCGCCGACCTGCACCAGGCCCATGGACACGAGCTCGACGGCGGCACCGACGGCGAGGCCGGTGGGCACATCGCCCAGCAGCAGACCGACGAGCGTAGCGCCAACGAGGGGCTGCTCGAAGTTAAGACGACCGAGCAGGCGGGAGTCCCACATGCAGAACACGCCGACGAGGCCGACGAGCACCGCACTGATGAACGTATTCATACCCTTCTCCTTTCAGTCAGGCAAAAGCCTGGTTGATTACAGCTTGGCGTCGATGTCGACGCTCTGATACGTGGGGGTCTGCTGGACGTAGAGCTTGATGCCCATGTCGAGCAGCTGGTTGACGTCGGCCTTCTGGGTGGCGTCGAAGAAGACGGAGCTGTCCTTGCCGCCGATCTGGTCGGCACCGTCGTGGTTGGCGGTGGCGCCCAGGTTGATGGCATCGAGCTTGTAGCCCTGGCAGAACTGCAGCATCTCGGCGGTGTTGCCAAAGACGAACATGACGCGCTCACCGAGGGTGTTGAGCTTGTCCATCTTGGCGAGGGCACGCTCGACGGTGAAGACGTTCAGGCGCACGCCCTGGGGCTTGGCCAGCTTAAGAGCGCCCTTCTTGATCTCATCGTTGGCGGCAGCGTTGTCGACGACGATGATGCGCTCGGCCTGGACCTTGGTGGTCCAGGTAAAGACGACCTGGCCGTGCAGCAGACGGTAGTCAAGACGTGCGAGGACGATCTTGGCGGGACCGGCGTTGTGACGGGCGGCCTTGGCCTTCTTGGCGGGGGCTGCGGGAGCAACCTCGACCGGGGCGTTGGGGTTGGTCAGACCGGTGCGGGCCTCGTTGATGAGGGCCGCGAGCTCGGCGCCCTTGACGGGGGCGGGGCTCATAGCGAGCGTGAGCGCCAGCGGGATGTTGAAACCGCTGACAACCGTGAACTTCGTGCCGTTCTTGGAAAGCTCGACCATGTTGTTGTTGACCGAGCTACCGAGCATATCGGTTAGCACATAGACGGTGTCGTCCGCGTTGAACGTAGCGATCATGGCGTCCACCTTGTTGGTGATGGGCTCCTTGTCGTCACGAGCAAGCGACACGACGTGGACGTTCGACACGTCGCCGAGAACCATCTCGAGCGTGTCTTTGGCGCCTGCGGCCAGGCCGCCATGAGATGCGAGAATGATCTGATTCATCTTGCCTCCTCCTTTTCGTTATGGTCATTATAACGTCTTATACGTTGCTTATATTGCTAATTAGTATAAAGACCGTTCGCGGGTAAAAATCGACCGTTTACGGGTTTAACGTACTTGAAACGTTGGTGGCGGGCAGGCCGGCGCTGACTGAAAACCGCAGCTCAGGCGCTATACCACGCCCCCTATCGCACGAAGTACCAGGGGCTTTCCTGAACGGTGGGCTCCAGAGCGATGCCCGTGCGCTCCTTGAACAGGTCCATGTCCTGCGATTTTTCCGTCCACCACGCGTTGGGCTTAAAGGTCATACTCTCGACAATACGTTTGACGATGACGCCATCGCGCAGCTTGGAGAAGTCGGTGTTCATGATCAGGATGGACATGAGTACCAGCACAATACCCAGGACCTTGATCGCGCCGGCGGACTCGGCATAGATACCAATACCGACAAGGACGGTCGCCACGGTTTCGAACGAAGCCACGACCGGCACCTTCGACGTCTCAAGATCCATCGAGAGGCCCTGCATATAGAAGATGTATGCAAGCGCCGTAGGAATAAAGCCAAAGCCTGCGAACAGCAGGATGAGCTGCGGGGACATTGCTGCAGCCACATCGGACCACGGGGCCGAAAGCACTGCCATAAAGCATCCGCCAAAGACAAAGCCCCAAAACGTGACGGCCAGCGGATGCAGCGTCTTGGTGGCCATGCGGCTAAACACCGCCAGTAGCGCACCGCAAAGTCCGGCGATCACGCCCGACACAACACCCCATACCGAGAAATGGAAACCGGAAAGGTCGCCACTCGTCACCGCAAGCACGCAGCCAACGATGTTAAAGACGATGGCCACGAGCTTGTTGGGGGTCACGTCCTCGCAATAAAGCACGCGGCCGAGCATGACGCCAAACACCGGCGAGGTGTAGAGCAGCACCGATGCCGTGGACATGCCCACCTCGCCCATGCACTCGTAATAAAGCGTGTTGGCGGTGGCGAGGCCAATGATGCCAAGAAGCGCACAGGGAACAAGCTCTTTAGGACTTGCTTTGAACAGCGCCATAGGACCCGAGGCTTTTCCCTCACGAGTACCTCCCTGGCAACCCATAAATGCCAAGACCGGAGCCATTAAGATGGCACCCGACAACAGGCGAAAGGCCGCCATGCTCTGAGACGAAACGCCGAGGGCCGAGATTCCGTTAACGAAGATTCCGATGGTGCCCCACATAAGCGCGGCGATCAGCACCAGCGCATAGCCCAGATTGCTTCTCTTCAACGTAGCCTCCCTGGCTTTGTTACCAATATGTTTCATACTACGTTATAGTCGTTATATACATTTATCAAGACAGAAATCGGCGAACGGAAAATCATTGGTGCAAGGGGGTCAGGTTTATATGCACCAACCCCTTGACAACCGCGGGAACGCCGATGTTTTGGCAAAGCCAGCGAGCGCCCGTCATTTGAGCCAAGGTGCCGTGAAATGAAAAGGCGCTGACCTTCTGGTCGCGCCTTTGAAATTGAACGGCAGATTGGCCAAATGACGGGCGCGCAGCGTCGGCCGGTCCGCCGTTCGGCAGAACGGCGGAACCAATATCCCCTAGTAATCGAGCTTCCACATGTAGCGGCGCGTCATGTAGTCCTTGTGGGTGACGGCGGAAAGCGCACGCATGTAGACGTTGTTGAGGATCGGGGCGAAGATCAGGTGGTTGAAGTACTCGCTCACGCTGTCCTTGATGTCGTTGAGGCCGAGCTCCTTGGCGTCGAGCTGGTAGACACGCTCGCCACCGTACTGGTTGACAAAGCGAATGCCGCGCTCGTCGTTGCAGCGGCTGCGGCCCACGCTGATGAGCTGGAACAGCGAGGTGCGCTTATCCAGGATCTCGAAGGGACCGTGGAAGAAATCGCAGGTGTTGATGGTGCAGGAATCGATCTGCAGCATCTCCTGCACGTTGCAGATGCTAAAGACGTAGGCGGCGCCAAAGAGCGGGCCCTGGGCCATCACGTTGATGCAGGGCTTGTCGGCGTTCTGCTCGGCCCACTTGGCGGCCAGCGGACGGGTGTACTCCACAGCCTTGCGATAGATGGGGTCGACCAGGTCGAAGGCGGCCATGGCGGTCTCGTACTCGGCATAGCCCTCGGTCTGCTGCGTAAGCTCCATGGCGATCATGGTCACGACGGCGGAGTTGGTGCGACCCATGCAGGACTCGTCGACGGCCAAGCTGTCGTACTGGACCTTGTAGTCGCAGACCTCGGTGAGGCCGGACTCGTCAACATAGATGGCGATGGTGCTGGCGCCGTGGTCCTTGGCGACCTGGGCGGCAACGATGGTCTCCTTGGTGCCGCGCATGGACACGACGACGGCCAGGGTGTTCTCGTTGACGTAGGCCGGGGTGGCGTGCACGAACTCGTTGCTGGTGTAGCTGGAGCTCACGACCTGCGTGGCCTCGTGCTCCATAAAGTACTGGGCAGGATAGTTGCCGCCGTTGGAGCCGCCGGCACCGATCCACACGACGCGCTTGATGCCGCCCTTGTCTGCCTTGTCAGCCAAAACCTGCGAAACGACGTCTTTGACCTGTTCCTGAGTAGTCATCGTGCATCAGCCTTTCTTCTCGTTTGATGCTCTCGATGGCATACAAGTTACATACATGTCTTTGCGATGTCGACTAGTTGTATGCTATATTTGTTTCAGAAATTTTGCTGGCTGAGTTTTTGAAAACTTGTTACCAGCGGTTTTAATGACGTATAGGATACATGCTTGATTTGGCAAGCATACAGGTTAGATACAGGTTTGAGGTATGAGCGCTTCGTCCAAAAAGAACTTGACCCAATACGAGCGCCTGGCGGGCACGCTGCGCGACCGCATCGCCGCCGGCACCTACGCGCGCGGAGACAAGCTGCCGTCCGAGATGGAGCTCATGGACGAGTCGGGCCTGTCGCGCAGCACCGTGCGCCATGCGCTTAAGGTACTGGTGGATGAGGGTCTGGTGCGCACCGAGCGCGGACGCGGCGCCTTTGTGGCCGACACGCCCGAGGTGCACGAGAACAACCTGGTGTTCTCGAGCTATACCAAGCAGGTCGAAGGCCAGGGCATGAAGCCCACCACGCGCACCGTGGACTCGGGCTTTGCCAAGGCAGCCGGCAGCGTGGCCAAGTTCTTCGATGCCGCCGTGGGCAGCAAGCTCGTCAAGCTCGTCCGCCTGCGCTATCTGGACGACGTGCCGCTCTGCTTGGAGACCACGTATCTGCCGCCGAGCTTTGGGGCGCTCATCGACCGCGACATCAACGGCTCGCTCTACGCGACGCTGCGCCAGGAGTTCCATCGTGCCCCGGCGCAGGGGCACAAGACCTTTGAGGTGTGCTATGCCTCGCAAAACGAGGCGTTTTTGCTCAATGTGAAGCGCGGGCAGGCGCTGATCCTTATCACCGACTACGTCTACGACACCGACGGTCGCCCGCTCCACGTCTCCAAGCGCATCCAGCGAACCGACCGAGCCAAATACACCGAACCCATCGGCTAACCAACACCAAAAACGGACCTTTTACGATAGAAACCACCACAAAGGTGCCTGTCCCCAATGTGGTGGTTTTAGGCGAGAAGGTCAGGGAACCAGGTTGGTTTGGGTTGGTTGGGGACGCGCTCGGCTAGGACCAGCTCCATCCAGCACATGTCATACCAGCGACCGAACTTTTGCGCGCAGCGGTCGAAGGCGCCCACCAGGCGATAGCCCATATGGGCATGGAAATCCTGGCTGTTGTGCGTCAGGTACTCATCGTCCTTATCGTGCGGCACGGCAATGAGCGCGCACATGTTGGTAATGCCCATCGCGACCAGGCATTGCTTGAGCGCGTCGTGCAGTTTGCGCCCCAGCCCACCATGGCGCACATCGCGCGCCAGGTAGATCGATGTCTCGACCGACCAGTCGTAGGCCTCGCGGCTGTTAAGCGCGCTCACGTAGGCGTAGCCCACTGGGCGCCCGTCCAGCTCCATCACCAAGTACGGATAGCGCTTGAGCGTCTTGGCGATGCGCCCGGCAAACTCCTCAACGCTCGGCACCTCATATTCGCAGGTAATCGCCGTCTCGAGCACATACGGCTCGTAAATGGCAAGCAACGCCGACGCGTCATCGGGCGTCGCCAGGCGAATCGTCGGCTCGGACATCACGGATTCCTCGGGCATAAACCCTTCCCCCTCAAAAGCAAAGGCCGCCCCACGCCAAACCAAGGCGCAAGGCGGCCCCTCGTCATCACATCAACCTACAGGACGGCCGCCAACGCGTCGATGTCCTC
>CAKUEU010000054.1 GCA_934646865.1 uncultured Collinsella sp.
GCCTTACCTAAGATGCACGGGCGGAAACAACGAAAGCGACGTTTGCCCAGATAAAACCGACCAAAATAAACCTGTCCCCCTTTGGCAGGTACAAAACTATGCCGGATTACGGGGCGGAACTGGCGCCCCTTGAGCATGCCAAAAACGGCAAGTACAAAACCGCAGGTAGGAGGCTTGTCAGTTTACGGAAAACGGGGTATGGTCAGCACTCACCACTTCGGCCCCGTAATCCGGCATCGTTTTGATTTGGACAGCAATCTGGGCGGGCGCGAACCGCCCCTCTCGTTTGAAAAAGCCGGCGGGGCGCTCCCCCGCCGGCTTGGTACCGAGTCTTTGTCGTTTAGGCTACTTGGCGGCCTCGGGCTTGTAGGTAGCGAACTCGAGCGCGAAGCCCACAGCGGCACCCACGAGGGAGGCAACGATAGCCCAGATCATGTGGTTGATGCCGTTAACACCGGAAGGATCGATGAAGGACAGCCAGTTGAAGACGCCCAGACCACCGGAGATGTAGATAACGGCGCCGGAAATGCCGATGATGAGGCCGCCCACAGCAGAGCCGATGCTGGCGTTGATGAAGGCCTTCTTATCGGGCAGAGCGATACCGTAGATAGCGGGCTCAGTGACACCAAAGAAGAACGCAGAGATCATAGCGGGCAGGGCGATGCCGCGGAACTTCTCGTCCTTGTTCTTGAGGTACATGGCAAAGAGCACGGCACCCAGCGAGAAAGAGTGAGCAATAACGGAACCAAGGATGTAGTCGTGACCAAGCGTCGTCAGGTTAACGAGAGCGATGGGCACGAGCGACCAGTGGAAGCCGAAGATAACCAGGCACATCCAGAAACCGCCAACGAGGGTGCAGCCCAGGATGGAACCGATCATGGGCAGGCCGAACAGTACTGCGAAGAACTCGCCGAGCAGGTTGGTAATGAGCGTAGCGATGGGGCCAATGACCAGGTAGCCAAGGACAACAGTGATGGTGACAGTGATCAGCGGCACGAAGAACATCTTCATGGAAGCGGGGATCCACTTCTTAGCCCAGCGCTCGACCTTGGAACCAAACCAAACCATGAGCAGAATAGGGATAACGGAGCTGGTGTAGCCAGAAGCAGGCATGATCAGCGGCAGGCCCAGGAACGTGGTGTACCAGGAGAAGGTGCCGGCAAAGCCAAGCTCCACGGAGCCGATGACCTCACCCGAGGTCAGGGCGACCATGGTGGGGTACACCAGGGCAAAGGCGATGGCGAGGCCATTGAACTCGCTCATCTTGAACTTCTTGGCTGCGGTGTAGCCAAGGACGACGGGCAGGAAGTAGAACATGCCGTCGGCGACGGTGTAGAGCAGCGTATAGGCGCCGTCGTTGGCAAAACTCGGGACCAGGAAGGTGGCGAGCGCCAGCAGGCCCTTCATGATACCGGCGGCCGAGAAGGTGCCCAGCATGGGCTGGAAGATACCGGAGATGAGGTCGATCACCACGTCGGCAACGCCCTTGGGAGCGGCATCGTCATCGTCGGCATCGACGGAGCCGCCGTCGGCAAAGCCGCCGACCTTGAGGATCGCGTCGTAGACATCCTCGACGATGTTGCCCACAACGACCTGATACTGGCCGTTGGCGTGCATGACCTTGATCACGTTGGGCAGCGCAGAAATTGCCTCGTCGTTGGCCTTCGACTCGTCCTTGAGCTTAAAGCGAACGCGGGTAATGCAGTGCGCGACGGACTTGACGTTGGACTTGCCGCCGACCAGCTCAACAACCTGGGCAGCAAGATCGTCGTATTTACCTGCCATGTTTTGTCCTCTCTTTTCCAAATTTCGACAAAGCTATCCCCCACCGCGAGCCGGTACCTTGCCCGCAGTTAGAAACCAAAATGAGTTGTTACGATTGCCGCCAGGATGGCGGCGCGTTACTAGGGCTGCGAGGTAGATCGCAGACGGTTGATGTGCATCATCAGATACAGGAGCTCCTCGTCCGAGCAGCTCTGGTTGAACTCTTTCTCAAAGACGCGGTTGATGGCGTACGCGCACTGGTAGGCCTCGGGAAAGTCGCGGGCGGCCTGCATAAACAGCGAGGAGTTCTCGGTCTGCGTGCAGCTACCTTTGACGAGGCGGCGGACCAAAAAGCGCAGGTGCGCAAGGAAGCGAATGTAGCTATACGACGCCGTGTCGAGCGAACAGCCGAGCTGCTTTTCCACGGCATGGGTCACCTCGTCGAGCACGCGGGTGCTCTTCATGATGAAGTCCATGTCTTTGGCGCGGCCCATACCGTCGACCTCGGCGTTGACGATGTGGAGCGCGATGCTCGTGGCCTCGTTTTGGCCGAGCACGGCCCCGGTGTGCTTTTGCACAATGGCAAGCGCCGCCTGGCCGATCTGAAGCTCGCGCGGGTAGATGAAGGCCACCTCGTGCTCGAGCGGGTTGGGCGCGCTGAGCTGGTCGTCGTCGCGCTGGACGGCAAACTGCAGGTGATCTGCCAGGATAAAGGGCAGGCCGCCGGACAGCTTGCAGCCGAGCTGCTGCGCCGCGAAGCAGGCGATGTCACTTGCCGCGAGCAGCACGTCGTCGGGAAGGGTGCCGACCATGTCCTGCAGGCTCTCGGGGACGTTATAGAATTTGCGCTGGATGAGCGACTCGTCGGAAAGCTCGTAGGGCATGTCGTGGAAACCGATGCCCTTGCCAAAGACAACAACCTCTCGGCCGTCATCGCTGGCGGCAAGAGCAACGTTATTGTTGATCTTCTTTAAAATGAGCATGAAAAAACTCCTCGGACATCGGCGCTAGACGACGGGGGCGTTATTCCTCGTCTTCTATTATGCGCAAGTGATGCCTCCCGAGGAGTAACAAACTTGTGAACACGGGTGTGATTGTGCATGAAACTTGCACGTCGCGTAACCCCCTACCGTTCAGCAGCCCGCCGAACGGTAGAAAAACGCCCGCGAACGGCAAAACCACCACAATGGGGACAGTCACCTTTGTGGTGGTTTTGGCGGTTACTCGCGCGGTGTGCCGTAGGGGTTGTAGAGATCCATGAGGCTGAACGTGCTGGTAGCGCGGTCAAAATCCAGCTCGAGTACGCAGCAATTGCCGATGCGGTTTTTCATCTCGAGAGGCTCCACGCCCACGCCGCGCATAACCTGGGCGGCAGCGGCACCGTGGCTCACGCATAACACGCTCTCGTGCCCGGGGCGCTGCATAAGCTCGGTGATAGTCGCCATCATGCGCTCGCGAAACTCAACCTCGTCCTCGCCGTCGTACTGTTTAAAAAAGTCGCCGTACGGCAGGCGCGGATTCAAATCCTCGCTCGCGCCCTCGAACTTGCCGAAGTTCCATTCCTTAAGACCCTTGACACGCTCGTATGCCTGACCGGGAAACGCCAGCTCGAGCGTGTCGCACGCGCGCTCAGAGGTAGAGCTGTAGGCATGGTCGAACACGAGACCGCGCTCGCGCAGCGCCGCGCCCACCGTTTTGGCCTGCTCGACACCCAGCTCGGTGAGCGGCGAATCGCACCAACCTTGCTTTCGACGAAGCAAGTTAAAGAGCGTTTGACCGTGGCGCATAAAGTACAGCTTTGACATAGGGCCTCCCAGGTTGACGATTTTCGCCCGCGATTATGACACCTTGGAGTAGCTCCAAGTCAAAGTAAACATGGCGCGGCACGCCAAAACCACCACAAAGGTGCCTGTCCCCTTTGTGGTGGCCCAATGATATGGCAGCGTAGCGAGCCGGTTCCAAGTGCCCCAGGTCGCCCCGAAAGAGGAGCGACGCGTACTTTGGTACGCGAGCGACGGTTTGAGGGGCGAGATGGGGTGCTTGGGGCCGGCGCAGCGTCAAGCCTAAAGATGGTCTTGGATGAGGTCGCAGATGGCTCGGGCGTCGTTGATGTTGATGGCTCGGGTCGCGAAGCCGGCGTCGAAGGCCTGACGTGCCAGGGCCTCGTTGCAGGCGAGCGCCAGCGTGCGGCCGTCGACCAGGTCGAGCGAGCTCTTGCCGCGCAGGCGATCGACGCCGGAGCGCGCGACCACGATGTTGTCGAAGCCCTCGGTCTTGTAGCCCTCGATAATCACCACGTCGACATCGTTGTAGCGCGACAGCAGCTCGCGCGCGGGCATCTCGTCTTCCTCGCGTGTGTCGGCGTACTCCGCCCAACGCGTGGCGCAAATGAGGCCCACGTGCTTGGAACCTGCCTGGTGATGGCGCCAGGTGTCCTTGGCAGGCACGTCGATGTCGAAGCCGTGGTGCCCGTGATGTTTGAGCGAGCCCACGCGCAGGCCACGGCGGGCAAGCTCGGCGATGACCTTCTCGACAAGCGTGGTCTTGCCCGAGTTTTGGTAGCCGATAAACGCGATCGCGGGAACGGCCGGTGCCGGAGCTGCGGGCACGACGGCGACGGGTGCACTCGCGGGCGCGGCACCGTCAGCGGCCACGGTCTCAACGGCAGCGGCCTGACGCTCTGCGCGGTCCCATACGCCCGAGCGGCCGCCCTCCTTGTGCAACAGGCGCACGTCGACGATCTCCATGCCGCGATCGACGGCCTTGCACATGTCATAGATGGTCAGGCACGCGGCGCTCGCTCCGGTCAACGCCTCCATCTCGATACCCGTCTTGCCCGTTACGCCCGCCGTGACCAGCACATGAAAGCCGACCTGCCCGTCCGAGCGCGCCGGCGCCCAGCCCTCGGGCGTCTCGTCGGCCGGCGTTCCCGCCGGAGCGATGGGCTCGATATCGCACTTGCTCTTGGTGATAAGCAGCAGATGGCACATGGGGATGATGTCGCTCGTGCGCTTGATGGCCATGATGCCCGCCACACGCGCGCAAGCAAGCACGTCGCCCTTCTTGGCGCGGTCCTGCAGCACCATGGCCTGCGTCTCGGGATGCATGAGGATGGTGCCCTCGGCGATGGCGATGCGGTGCGTCTCGGCCTTGTCGGACACGTCGACCATGCGCACCTCGCCCTTGGCGTCCACGTGCGTCAGCTCGTCGCGTCGGGCGTCGCGGGCGGGCTCGGCGACCGCGTCAGCAGGTGTCGTTGCGCCCTGCTCGGACGTGGCATCTTTGCTGGCCGCCGCGTTTTTATGGGCAGACATCGCGGCCCTGCGAGCGGCCTTGGTGGCATCGGCGTACCTGCTCTTGGCCATATGATCATCCTCCGATTTGGGACATAAATCGTTGCGTGCCCTCAATTATCGCGTGTTCCTGCGGTTTGTGGGCCACGGCATCGCGCCAAATCGAAAGTACCTGCATATCATCACCACGGCGCAGCGCCTCGCGAACCGAATACTCGGCATCGCTGAACAGGCACGGGCGTACGTTGCCGTCGGCCGTCAGGCGCAGACGGTTGCAGCTCGCGCAAAAATGGTTGGACATGGCGCTAATAAAGCCGACCGTACCTGCCGCGCCCGGAAAGCGCCAATAGCGTGCGGGACCCGCGCCGGCGGGAGCGTCGTTGATGTCGAGCGGCTCAAGCTCACCCAGGCCAGCCGCGGCGGCCCCGGCATTGATGCGCGCCCGCAACTCGTCGCTCGGCACGGTGTCGCTCGCGTCCCACAGCTCGGGATTGAGCGTGGGCGCATGCGGGTCCACGGCGCAATGCGAGCTCGTGTGCTCGTCGCCGATGGGCATGTATTCGATAAAGCGCAGGTGAATGGGGCGGTCAACCGTGAGCCGTGCGAGGGAAGCCACATCCTGGTTGAGGCGACGCACCACGACGCAGTTGACCTTAACCGGCTCGAACCCCCAAGCCAGCGCCGCATCGATGCCGGCCATGGTTTGCTCGAGCCGGCCCAGGCGCGTGATCTTTCCAAAGAGCGCGGGGTCGAGCGTATCGAGCGAAATGTTGACGCGGTCGAGCCCGGCGTCTTTGAGCTGCGGCGCCAACTTGGGCAGCAGGGCACCGTTGGTGGTGAGCGAGATATCCTCGATCTGCGGAATCGCGCGGATGTCGCGAATGAGCGGGATGATGCGGCGGCTGACCAGCGGCTCGCCACCCGTCAGGCGCACGCGGCGAATGCCTTCCCCCGCCACCAGACGCACAAAGCGAGCAATTTCCTCGGCGCTGAGTAGCTCGTCATGTGCGCGCGGCGCCACGCCGTCGGCGGGCATACAGTAGATGCAGCGGAAATTGCACTTGTCAGTCACGGCAATGCGCAGGTAGTTGATGTCGCGGCCAAAACCGTCATGTTGCACGCACTCGTCCACGCAATCCTCCCCTCGCACAGCGATTTATTCTTCGGGGAATATAGTACCGCACACGGGAACCGGGTCGACACGCGTACGACAGGGCATGCCATTCGAGCAAGAAGGGCTTCCCGAGCCCATCCTCAGCATTCAAACCGTCCCAACATTCGATGCTTTTCCCGATATTGGCAAAAAACGTTGAATGTTGGGACGGTTTGAGGCGAGGTGAAGAGCACGGAGGGCCAAAGCATCGTGCTCGAACGGGTTAATCCAACTCTTTTAAGCCATGCGCCAGTTGCCAGTACTCCCCGTGCAACGCAAGGAGCTCCTCGTGGGTGCCGCGTTCGATGATGCGGCCGTGTTCGAGGACCATGATGGCGTCGGCGTCGCGGACGGTGGACAGGCGGTGCGCGATCATAAATGTGGTGCGCCCGCGCATGATGCGGTCCATGCCGCGCTCGATGAGTTTTTCGGTGCGCGTGTCGATGGAGCTTGTGGCCTCGTCCAGGATGAGCACCGGCGGATCGGCCACGGCCACGCGCGCGATGGCAAGCAGCTGACGCTGGCCCTGTGATAGGTTGGCGCCGTCAGCCGTGACCGGCGTGTCGTAGCCTTGCGGCAGGCGGCGGATAAACGAGTCGGCGCAGGCGGCCTCGGCGGCGGCGCGCACTTCCTCGTCGGTCGCGTCGAGCTTGCCAAAACGAATGTTCTGCGCAATGGTGCCGCTAAACAGGTGCGTATCCTGCAGCACAATGCCGAGCGACCCGCGCAGACTGGCCTTGGCAATGTGCTTGACGTCAATGCCGTCGTACGTGATCTCGCCGTCATCTACCTCGTAGAAGCGGTTGATGAGGTTGGTGATGGTCGTCTTTCCGGCGCCCGTCGAGCCCACGAAAGCGATCTTCTGTCCCGGCTTGGCAAACAGGTTGAGGTCCGTGAGTACGCGCGTACCCGGCACGTAGGAGAAGTCCACGGCATGAAAGCGCACGTCGCCAGCAAGCGGCACCAACCCGGTCACAAGCTCGGTACCGTCCGCCGCCACCGCGCGACCCGCATCGTCGACCGAGGCCACGTCGTGCAGATGCCCGAACGTGCCCACGCCGCGGCCCTCGGGAATCTTCCACGCCCATGCGGACTCGCCCGTCTGCACCAGCTCCACGCAGCCCTCGTCCACCTCGGGCTCAAGGTCCATCGCGGCAAACAGGCGCTCGGCACCGGCCAGCGCGTTGAGCAAGAAGTTGCCCAGCTGCGTAAACTGGTTGATGGGCATGGCCGCCTGACGTACAAAGACCAGATAGCTCGCGAGCGCGCCCACGTCGGCCAGGCCATTGATGCAGAGCATGCCGCCCACCACGGCGACGATGGCGTAGTTGACGTAGCCGATCACCACGGTCATGGGCACCATCGAGTTGGCGTAGGCCTGCGCGGCGCCACCGGTGCGGCGCAGTTCCTGGTTGCGCGCGTCAAACCCGGCAACGTTAGCCTGCTCGTGGTTAAAGACCTTGATGACCTTTTGGCCCGAGACCATCTCCTCGACATATCCGTCCAAGTCGCCGAGCGATGCCTGCTGGGCGGCAAAGAAGCGCTTGGAGCGGATACCCGAGTAGCGCGCGTACAGCACAATGGCCGCGTCGCACACGAGCGTGATAATCGTGAGCTGCCAGTTAAGGATGATGAGCATGGCCGTGGTGCCAATCACCTGGATGGTCGCCTGAATCACGTTGGCAAAGCTGTTGTTGAGCGCCTCGGAGACCGTGTCGACATCGTTGGTGAAGAAGCTCATGATGTCGCCCGAGCGCGTGCCGTCGAAATAGCTGAGCGGCAGCGTCTGGATATGCGCGAACAGGTCGCGGCGGATGTCGGACACCACGCGCTGGGCCGCACGCACCATAATCTGCGAGTAGCCCAGGGCCGAGAGCACGCCTGCGGCATAGATGGCAGCTGTAAAGAGAACCTGCTTGGTGAGCAGCTCCTCCCCGCCTGTAGCCAGGCCGTTGACGATGGGGCGCACCATATAGGTGCCGGCAAGGCTTGCGATGGCGGCGATAGAAGCGAGCACACCTACCGCAAGCAGCGAGAACTTGGCGTGGCCCATGTAGCTGAGCAGGCGGCGGAGCGTCTGCCCCAGATTGGCCGGACGGGCCTGAGCGGATGTCTTAGGCATGGCGCTCACCTTCTTCTCGGGCCGGAGCATCTGCGGTCGCATCCCCCGCGAACTCCATCTGCGAGGCGTAAATCTCCTGGTAGATGTTGTCACCCGCCAGCAGCTCCTCGTGCGTGCCCACGCCATGGACACGCCCGTCGTCCAGCACCACAATGCGATCGGCATCCATCACGCTCGCGATGCGCTGGGCGATGATGATCACGGTCGTATCGGGAATCTGCGCGATGTGCTCGCGGATCTTGGCGTCGGTCGCCATATCGACCGCGCTGGTCGAGTCGTCAAAAATGAGCACGCGCGGATGCTTGAGCAGCGTGCGCGCGATGCACAGGCGCTGCTTCTGCCCGCCCGAAACACCGGCTCCGCCCTGGCCCAATTCGCCGTCGAGCCCGCCGATGCGGTCCAGGAACTCGTCCACGCACGCCGCACGACAGGCATGCAGCAGTTCCTCGTCGGTGGCATCGGGCGCGCCCCACTGCAGATTCTCGCGCACGGTGCCCGTAAACAGCACGTTCTTTTGCAGCACAATACCCACGGCATCGCGCAGGACAACCAGGTCATAGTCGCGCACGTCGCGCCCGCCCACGAGCACGGCGCCCTCGGTCGCGTCGTACAGGCGCGCGATGAGCTGCACGAGCGAGCTCTTGCCCGAACCCGTGCCGCCGAGCACGCCCACCGTGGAGCCCGGCTCAATACGAAGGTCGATATGCTCGAGCACGTCCTCGGCAGCATCCGCGCGGTACTTAAACGACACGTCGCGGAACTCGACGCTTCCGTCGGCAACCTCGCGCACGGCCGCGTCTGCCGCAGGTGCCTGGATGAGCGATTGCTCGTCAATCACTCGCGAAATGCGCTCCACGCTGGCGAGCGCGCGCGTGAGCAGCAAAAACACGTTGGAGATCATCATGAGCGAGTTCATGATCAGCAGCACGTAGCTCATAAAGCCCGTGAGCGAACCCACGCCCAGCTCGCCGGCGATAATCATGCGCCCGCCGATCCACAGGATGGAGATGGCGGCCACATACATCGACAGTTGAAACACCGGCAGGTTAAGCACGGCGTTGCCGAAGGTCTTTGTCGCCGTGTGCGCGAGCTCGGTATTGACGGTGTCGAACTTGGCCTCCTCGTGCTCGGCGCGCACATACGCCTTGACGGCGCGCACGGCGGTGAGGTCCTCCTGCACCACGCCGTTGAGGTGATCCATCGAGGTCTGCAGCTGGCGGTAGAGCGGGCTCACGCGGTAGGTGATAACGCCCAGCACGATCGCCAACACGGGCAGGATAATCGCGAAGACCGTGGCGAGCGGGCGCGACAGCACCAGGGCATAGACCAGGCCGACGATGAGCGTCACCGGTCCGCGCACCATGGGACGGAAGCCGTTGCCGATGGCGTTTTGGATGACGGTGATGTCGGTGGTCATGCGGGTGACGAGCGAGCTGGCATCGTAGTTGTCCAGGTTGCCAAAGGCGAGCGTCTGAATCTTGCGATACTCGGCCTCGCGCAGGTTGGCGCCCAGGCCCGAGGCCACGCGGGCGGATGTGCGGGCATAGCCCAGGCCCAGCACCAGCGAAAACGCCGCGCACACCAGCATGCATGCGCCTTGTAACAGCATATAGTTGACGTCACCCGTGGGCACGCCCACGTCGATGATGTTGGCCATGATGACCGGAATAAACAGCTCAAGCGCGGTCTCGACCGAGACGAACATCACACCGAGAATGGCATCGCGACGGTATGCCCCCAAATAGGAAAACAAGATTTTGAGATTGCGCACGCAGGTTCATCCCCCATCAAACGTTGTTCGCAAACGCACGTATTATTGCGCGCCGAGCGATGGTGTCAAGTGCTCCGAAATCGATTTCTGCAAGGCTGGCGCAGGCGCTAAGCCCGCGCGGCGCGTGCCCGTATTCAAATGGAAATGAATGCGACCGCGACTTTTTCGCCCCACCGCCAACATAAACCTTGACTCTACAATCGTTGTAGGGTTTTCACTACACTGGTACGTAAACGAACCAAGCCAGAAAGTGCCCTGCCCATGGAACACGACCTCACACGCGGCAACGTCCTCAAGACCATCGCGGTCTTCGCCCTGCCCTATATGCTCTCGTACTTTTTGCAGATGCTCTACGGCATGGCCGACCTGTACTTTATCGGGCAGTTTAGCGGCGCCGCCGGCATCACCGCCGTGGGCAATGGCGCGCAGACGCTCTATATCATTACCGTGACGCTCGTGGGCCTGGCCATGGGAACGACCGTCATCGTCGGCCACGCCGTGGGTTCGCGCCGCTTCGATCGCGCCGAGGCAGCCATCGGCAACACCATCACGCTCTTTATGGGCGTCTCGGTGGTGCTGGCCGCGCTCTTGCTCGCTCTGTGCCCGCAGATCGTGGCGCTCATCGGCACGCCGGTCGAAGCCGTCGAAGGCACTGCCGCCTACCTGCGCATCTGCTTTATCGGCATTCCGTGCATCGCCGCATACAACATCCTCTCGGCCATCTTTCGCGGCCTGGGCGATTCGCGCTCGCCCATGTATGTGATCGGTGTGGCGTGCGTCATCAACATCGCGCTCGACTTTCTGTTCATTGGCCATATGGGGCTCGGCCCCGTGGGCGCAGCACTCGGCACGGTGATCGCGCAGACGGCAAGCGTGGCCCTCGCACTCGTATGGCTCAAGAGCCGCCGCACGAACATCCACGTCAAACGCAGCGACCTGCGCCCCCAGCCCGAGGTGCTCGGCGGCATCCTTAAGATTGGCGTGCCCGTGGCCGTGCAGGACGGCTGCATCCAGGTGGCATTTATGTTCATCACCGTTATCGCCAACCACCGCGGGCTGGTCGACGCCGCCGCCGTGGGCCTGGTCGAGAAGATGATCAGCTTTTTGTTCATTGTGCCGAGTTCCATGGGCGCCACCGTCAGCGCGCTCACGGCGCAAAACGCCGGCGCGGGCAAGGGCGACCGCGCACGTCAGGTGCTCAAGGACGCCATGACCATCTCGGTGGTGTACGGCTGCCTGATCACGGTGCTCATGTGGCTGGTGGCACCGGCGTTTCTCGGCTTTTTCGCCAAGGACGCCGCGGTGGTCGCGGCCGGCACCGGCTATATGCGCAGTTATATCTTCGACGCGATCTTTGCCGGCATTCACATTTGCTTTAGCGGCTTTTTTGCTGCGTATGGCAAAAGCTACATCGGCTTTGCACACAACGTGCTAGCCGTGGTGCTCATTCGCGTGCCGGGCGCGTGGCTGCTGTCGAACGCCTATTCCGACACGCTGTTCCCCATGGGTATCGCCTCGCCGTGCGGGTCGATTCTGTCGGCAGTCATTTGCGTGGTGGCGTTTACGGTACTCAACCGCCGCGGTGCTTTTGACAAGCTCGTGGCGTAGCGAGGCAACGCAAGCCTGGCAACCCCGCCCCGCCTTCTGAGGAAAGGAGCAATCCCGTGACCGACACGTCCAGCGAACATACCGACGGCCTGCTCCGCATTGGCGAGGTCGCGCGCCTGTTTAACCTGAGCGTTGGCACGCTGCGGCACTACGAGCAGATGGG
>CAKUEU010000055.1 GCA_934646865.1 uncultured Collinsella sp.
GGGCGAGGTGCGCATGGTCGACGTGTCCGACAAGGCCGAGACGCACCGCATCGCCATCGCCGAGGGCACCATCCTCACGCATCCCGAGACGCAGGCCATGGTGCTGCAGGACCGCGCCAAGAAGGGCGACGTGCTTGCCTGCGCGCGCGTGGCGGGCATCATGGCCATCAAGCGCACGAGCGACATCATCCCCATGTGCCATCCGCTGCTCATCACCAAGAGCAAGTGCGATATCGAGCCCATCGCTTCGGCGGGAACGCCGGCCGACGAGACGCCCGAGGGCTGGGCGCCGGCGCGTCCCGACGGACAGGTCGGCTTTCACGTACTGGTCACGGCGGGCGTGACGGGCAAGACGGGCATCGAGATGGAGGCGCTGACCGGCGCGAGCGCCGCGTGCCTGACCATCTACGACATGTGCAAGGCCGTCGACCGCGGCATGGAGATCGTCGATGTGCGTCTGCTGCACAAGGAGGGCGGCCGTTCGGGCGTGTGGGATCGCGCGGAGCGTCAAGCTGCTGCTGCCGAGGCCGCTGCTGCCGACAGCGCCACGCCCGCGAGCGTGCCTGTCGCCGCTGCCGCGCCTGCAGCCCCCACCCCGGCCGCCCCAGCGATCGCGTTCATCGGATACCAGAACTCGGGCAAGACCACACTTGTCGAGAAAGTCATCGCCGAGCTTACTCGTCGCGGCCTGCGCGTGGGTTCGCTCAAGCATCATGGACATCATGGCTTTGATATCGACGTGCCCGCCAAGGACACCTGGCGCCATCACCAGGCCGGATCCAAACACGTGGGCCTCATTTGCGCCACGCGCTGGGCGGAGTACGCCGACACGCGCGAGGAGGACGAGATGTCCGCGCGCGAGCTGCTGTCACGCTACAACGACGTCGACGTGGTGATCATTGAGGGCTATAAGACCGAGGGCTTCGACAATATCGTGGTCGCGCGCTCCGGTGTCGACCGTCTGCGCGGCAAGAGCTCGCTCGATCTGGTCGACGGCCGCACGCTGGCCCTCGCCTGCAACGAGGCCCTGGCACGCCAGGCCTTCGACGCCGGCTTCGCGACCCGAGCCATCAACATCAACGACGCCCGAGCCATCTGTGATTTGATTCAAGACTATCTCGCCTAGCTGAGCAAACGCCATTTCCACCACAAAGGGGACAGGCACCTTTGTGGTGGTTTTTGCTTTGGTAGATTCTTGGGACATGCCTTAAAATCTACCAAGTAGTTCGTGCTGGCAAAAACGGAGAGAAGAGGCCCGATGCGTCCTTAACGTTGCATACAGAAAGATTGAGTCGATGGCCGGCGGTCAATTCTCGCGGCCCGTATTCGTATGCAACAAGGAGCGCCCATGTCCCTATCTCGAATCTCAAAATCCCAACCGTCGCTGTCTGCGCAGGCGAAGCGCCTGGTGGCAATGCGCTTCCTCATCTACACCGGGTTTCAGACCAGTTATTTTATCGGCGTCATCGGAACGCTTACCTATGCGGACGGCGCCTCGGTCGTCGCGACGTCGCTGGCCGTCCTGTTCATGAACGTCTTTGTGATCCTGGGGTCCTTTGCGGGCGGTGCAGCGCTCGACGCTTGGGCGCCGCGCCGCCATTTTATGTTGAGCATCGTCGGCACGCTGGCAACGGGTGCGGCAATCATCGCCTTTGGCAGCGCGACCGGAACGGTCCTTGCCGGCGCGGTGCTCTTGGGCTTTGTAATGGGGTTCGCCCAGCCCATCGCCACGTCCTATCCGGCCTACCTTACCGACGACCCCGTCGAGCTCAAAGACATCAACTCCGCCATCACCATGTTCTCCAACGTGAGCATTATCGTCGGACCCACGCTGGGCGGCTTTGTTGCGGCGGCCGCATCGTCGCGCGCGGTGTTCGTGCTCATGATGCTGTTCACCCTGCTTGCGCTCATTGCCGGCTGGGGATTTAAGCCGAGGGCAAGTCGCGTCGTCGGGCGCGCGGGCCAAAGCCCCGACCCCAACACGTCCGCCCGCACCACCTTCGCGGCCAGCATCAAGACCGTCTTCACCAACAGCGTCCTCGCGCTACTTTTCTGCATCATCTTCCTCTCGAACTTTGGCTACGGAGCCTTCGATCCGCTGGAGTCGTTCTTCTATCGCGACGTCTTGCACGTCGGCGTCGAATGGATGGGCTGGCTCTCGTCGGCCTGCGGCGTGGGCGCAGTGCTGGGCGCCTTGGTCGCGCTCCGCATGCCGCCGCGCCTCGTCAGTCTTAAAACGCTGCTCGTGGCGCTTATGTCCGTAGGCCTGGGAAGCCTGCTCTACGTGGGCACGCCGTACGTGGGCGTGGCCCTTATTGGTCAGATCGCCCTGGGCGTGGCCTGGGGCGTCGTCAGCCCGCTCCACAACACCATTGTGCAAACGACGGCGCCGCTCGATCAGCTCGGCCGCGTTAATTCGGTCATGGGCTTTGGCAACATGTTCGCCGGCGTGGCCCCGCTGGCGATTGCCCCATGGCTGGCGTCGACATTTGGCGTGCAGCAGACGCTCATCGGAGCGGGCATGGTCGTAACGGCGGTCCCCGTAGCGCTGCTACTGTTTGGACGCGGACACTTGGATCGTGCTGCAGAGCAGTAAAAACCGTCACAACATTCGATGAAAATCGCGATTTTGCCGAAAAACGTCGAATGTTGTGATGGATTGTGCTGAGACCCGAGCACCACAAGCCACCACAAAGGGGGCAGGCACCTTTGTGGTGGTCGGGCCCCAACTGCCCGCGCCTTGGTATACCATGTACGCCGTTTGCGAATACACCCCACACCACCGCACAACCCAGAAAGGCTCCCATGGACACCACCTTCAGCCACATCAAAGCCGTGTTCTGCGATATCGACGGCACGCTGCTCACAAGCGAGCACACGGTGTCCCCGCGCACCGTGGCGGCGATCCGCGCCCTGCGCGAGCGCGGCGTGCTCTTTGGCCTGTGCACCGGGCGCGACGCCCACGCGACCGAGGCCATGTATGAGCTCTGGGGCATCAACGGCCTGGTGGACGTGATGGTGGGCTGTGGCGGCGCCGAGGTCATCGACCGCGCGCACGGCATCAACGAGCTGAGCTACCCGTTGCCGGGCGAAACCATCGCGCGCATCTGCAAGCACATGGTAGACCTTCCGGCAACGCCCGTTTGTCCCCGAGACGGCGTGTTCTACGTTCCCGAGAGCAATGCGTGCGTCGAGCACTTGTCGCAGGTCGATGGCGTGCCCTATAAGGTGGTCGATTTTGCCGAGTTCTTGCGCGAACCGCAGCCCAAGGTGATGTTTACCATGGCGCCCGAGGTGATGCCGCAGGTCATCGAGCGCGCATCGACGTTTGCCGACGACACCGTTAAGGCAGCCGCCCTGCAAACCACGCAGCGCCTCTACGAGTTCATGGACCCGCGCGTGTCCAAGACGCGCGGCCTTGTGCGCGTGGCGGAGCTTAACGACATGGACCTCCAGAACATCTGCGTGTTTGGCGATGCCGATAACGACACCTGCATGGTGGCCGACGCCGGCGTGGGCGTGGCCATGGCAAACGGCAGCGACGCCACCCGCACCGCCGCCGACTTTGTGACCGCGAGCAACGACGAAGACGGCATCGCGATCTTTATCGAGGAACATCTGCTGTAGCGATCGGGCGAGAACCGCCGCAAAGGGGACAGGCACCTTTGCGGCGGCCTCAGGCAATTTGGGCGAATTGATGCCTAAAATCTGCGCGAAAAGTCAAATATGGTTGTCTGAACATCACGCTTCTAACCACCGATGGGTTAAAGATATTCTCATCAGTTTGGTAGGGTATTCATCCCGGTTGATGACCTACCGCTCACGGTCGATTTTCGACCGTTCACAGGATGTTTGCTCTTGAGCAAAATGTTGTGCAAATAAATCTAATGCATTAAAAAGTAATAGGCAACTAAATTACCAGCAGAAACAAAAATTAGATAGCGAATAAACGAAGGCAAATCCGAGCAAATGTCAAGAGAATTAAGAACTTGCTACAAAAATGTCGGTTTTGTTGCTCAGATGTTTAAACAATAGTTACAATAGTATTACTACGCGAGCGCAATTTCAGATTGCGCAGATACGTTTGATAGGGAAAGAGCAAGATCGCGGTCTCTTGGGGAGGAGACATCGATGAAAGCGAATTCAGACAAATCTAAGCAGAGTAATAAAGCGACGCGCCGTGTACTGGCAGGCGTTTTGTGCGGAGCCTCCGTGTTGAGCCTGGTACTGTCGCTCGTCATGCCCCCGATCTCGCAGGCTATTGCCAACGATGCCCAGACGGTTTCTGCCGAGGAGGCCGTTGCAGACGAGAACGCTTTGGGCGAGGGTGCCGGTGCAGACGAGAACGTTTTGGGCGGGGAGGCCGGTGCGGATAATTCCACGGGCAAAGACGCCGAAAACCAGAATAGTGACGACGCTGAGGGTGGCGAGGGAGAAGACGCTGCTGCGGCGGATCCGGCTGCCGATGGCGCGGAAGCGAAGGGTGCAGTGCAGCCTTCCGATGATACTAATAACGATGAAAACGCGATTGCTCCCGCCGGCGTCAGTGCCGAGGACTATACCGAGGTAAAAGGTGATGTTGCTAATGCATTCGTTGATGGCGGCAAGTATCGTTTGAGTGGTAAATCCTGGTCAGATAGCCAGATCACCATCACCAAAAACACTACCATCAATCTGGCAGGACACATGCTCTGCCACGGTCCCGGTTCGGTGGGTTCGTTCATCGTGGTTCAGAACGGCGCCACGCTTACCATTGAAGACTCTGCCAAAGTGAGCGATGTGACTTCGTCTGTCATCAAGAACCCTGGCGAGCCTGCAACTATGGCATGGACCGGTGACAACAACGGTACTCCTCAGAGTCTAACCTATTATGAGACCACGAGCACGCCTAATGAAGATAATCTCGGCACCACCGAGACTACGACTATGCATGTCGTCAGCGGTTTCGGCGCAATCGTTGCTGCATCCGACAATGGTTCGGTCCAACAGGTCATCTCTGTTGCGGATGGCGGCACGCTTAACCTCAACGGTGGCATGATCACGACACCGAGGGATTTGACCAACAACGGTCATATCATCTTTGCCGAGGGGAAAAGCAATGAAACTCATGTGAATATCAATGGCGGTTTTATTACTGGCGCGAATCTCAATCAGCAACGTGGCGGCTGGGGCGGCGGCCTGTGCGTAGCGGGCGCGAAAGTCACGGTCAACATGACCGGCGGCGTGATCGCAGCGAATAAGGCTGCTTCCGGTGGTGGCATTTTTGCCGACAGCGGTGTCACGTTGAATCTCTCCGGCGGTGTCATCTCGGGCAATGCAACTTATGCCAATGTAATCAACCATGGTGGAGACGCCGAAGCCGGCGGCTATGGTGGCGGTGTTTATACCAAGGGTGCAGACGTTACCATTAGCGACTCTGCCAATATAACTAACAACCGAGCTGACGCTCGCATTACTGATGACAATCTTTACAACTACGGCCTCCTCGGTGGTGGCGGTATTGCATGCACAAACGACGGTACGCTGACCATGACGGGCGGCTCCGTTACTGCCAATTACTCTCATGAGGCCGGCGGTGGAATCTACGCTGGCTTCTACGGGCAGAGATTTACATTCGCCATGTCCGGCGGTTTTATTGCGGGCAATATGTCCGATAATGCCGAGGGCGGTGGCCTCCGTATTTCTGGCGGTACTACCGGCGTTATTGAGGCGCCAAATACATCAAAAAGGATTTACATCACCAACAACGAGACCATGACGGGCAGCACTAGCGGCCGCGGTGGCGACTGGGGTGGCGGCGGAGTCTTTGTCCAGGCAACTGGTAAGCTCAACCTTCGCATGGCGCTCATAACCAAAAATGACGCTGGTGGTTGGGGTGGTGGCATCGGTGCTTGCCCTACCGGTCAAACGATTGTGACGCATACTAATGGCTCGGCAATCTATGCCAACACCGACCACGGTGAGCATTCCTCTGCTGGTGGCAATGGCAAGAACGAGGATAGCCAAAGCAAATACATTACCGATATCTTTAAAAAAGCGGGTCACGCGGATTTTTTCCTCGTGCGATCGGACAACAGCCAGCAAACGGTCGCGGCCGTGCTTGGCAAGATGCTCGGTGGCGGCTCGGCTGGCTGGAAGGGCACCTGTGACGGCAATGAGATCACCATCGATCCTAATGGCGGTGCCGAGGCTAAGTACATGTTCGGTTTGGAGGCCCATCCGAATGGAGAGGCCGTAGAAAAGGCGCAATTGGCAGCTACGACCATCATCAGCGGTAACTATTCCTACACCCACGGCGGCGGCATTATGACCAACGGCGATCTCACCGTCGGCAAGGTCGATGAACTGAGTGTTTACCCGAACATGAAGCTCAACGCCACCAAGGTGCTTGTAGATGCAGACGGAAAGTCGCAAAACCTTGAGGGACACCCGTACAAATTTAAGCTGCTGCGCCAGGATAGTGTCGGTACCAAGGCGCCTTCTTGGAAAGAGGACGACACATTAGATATGGGCGATTGCAGTGATGCGGGCGAGGCGTATGTTGATCAATCGAACGGCAAAATCACCTTCGACTCTGGCAAGGACTATTCTTCAGGGCAATACGTTTTCTATCTCGTTGAGGAACCCATCAGCGGCGATAACGAATTAGACACTAAATTCGATAAGACCATTTACAAGATCGTGGCATCAGTTGATGACGATCCATACAAAACTGACCAACTCATGTCGATTCCTATTAAGTATTACACGGTTAAAAAAATAACCGTTTCTAAAAAGACAGAGAAGGATCCCGACTTCAAACCACTTGGTTCCGAAAGCTATTCCGTTGACTATTCATCGGATTACACGACGGCTACGGTTACTATCGGTGGTGATAAGAACCCGACCTTTACCAATGGACCCTATACCTCTAGCGGCTCCTGGACACCTGCAGCGACCAAGGTTGTTAAGGGTGGCGCGATGAAGAAGTTCACGCTCGAGTTTGCGGATAACGAGAACTTTACGGGCGACAGCGTCAAGACCGTCTCGACCACTGCCGGTGGCGACAATCCTCAGACCCAGGACTTCCCCACGATTAATTACACGCTTGACAGCTTGAAGCAGAGTGATACTGATGTTCCGGGCCGTGGCGCTTCCAAGACCTTCACGTACTATATGCGCGAGAAGGACGATAGCTCGATTTTCTCGCATTACAAGTTCGATAATTCGGTCTACAAGTTCACGGTTGTTGCAAAGGACGATACCAATGGGAACATCAGCTGTAAGGTGACCTACATGAGGGGGACCTTTGACGGCGGTAAGTGGGTAAGCGCCGAGACCGAGGGCCACGAGTTTCCCGACACTGACGCCCCCACCTTCACCAACACCTACTCCACCTCTTTGCCCCTTTCTGGTATGTCGGGCGTCACTCTGACGTACCTTGCCGGCGCGGCGGTGCTTTGCGCTGCTGCGGCCTGGATGCACATTCGTCGCAAGGCGAATGCGAAGGGAGGTGAGCGTCGTGAATAAGAAGTTTAGCTCCTTCCCGATCTTGTTTGCGCTGCTCGCCCTCTTGATCGGCACCTGCGCGGTCGTGTTCCCCGCTTCCGCGCAGGCCGCGCCGACCTCGACCGGTTCCATCACGGTGAGCGGCACCGTGGCGAGCAGCTACGATGCCTACCAGATCTTTAGCGCCGATGTCTCCGACGGTGGCAACGACACCAAGGTCTACTCCCAGATCGCCTGGGCAAGCGACGCCGCGCGCGACGCCGTCCTGCCTGTGCTGCACAGCGCCGGCATGCCCAGCTCCCAGACCACCGCGCAGGAAGCTGCCGAGTGGCTCAACGCCGATTCTCACCTTACGAGCGCGCTGAGCGCACAGCTCGCTCGTTCCCTCCAGAGCTCCGGCGCCGCGTCCGTGGCCCTTAACGCGGGCACGGCGGCCGAGCTGCCCTGCGGCTACTGGCTCATCGTCGCCGACGACGACGCCATCGCCCAGAACGAGGCCGGCACCGCGCCGATCATGGTGCTGGTCGGCGGCAGCGCCGTCACCGTCAAGCCCAAGGCGGCGACGCCCAAGGTGGCCAAGCACGTGCTGGAGGACGGCACCGCCGCGTGGCGGAAGGCCGCCGACGCCACGGTCGGCGACGACCTGTACTGGCGCCTCTCGGCCACGGTCCCGGCGGGTCTTTCCGCCTACGACGCCTACACGGTGCAGTTCGTCGACACCATGAGCGCGGGGCTCGACCCCTCCAGGGTCGCCGCGAGCATGCACGTGTACGTGGCGGCGGGCGCGGACGGCGGCTTCGACGCCGTCTCGACCGGCAAGGACGGACGCGCCGGCACCGAGCCCGCCAAGGGCTGGACCGACATCACGGCCCAGTGCGCCTCCAAGGTCGCCGCGGATGGAACCTTCACCGTACGTACCGGCGACTTGATCGCCGCGCTCGGCGGGGCCGACGCCTTCACCGCGGGCGCCCGCGTGGTCGCCGTGTACAACGCGCCGCTCGCTAGCGGCTGCAACCACGGCATCGCGAAGGGCAACCCCAACGAGGTCTACCTGCGCTACCCGCGCTCTCCCTTCGCCGACCAGTCCGGCGACGCCGGCTTCACCCGCACGCCGAGCGATGACGCGACGGCCTACACCTGGGATCTCGCGCTCACCAAGCGCGGCAGCGACGGCGACAAGCCGCTGCCCGGGGCGGTCCTGAGCATCACCGACGACCGCGGTCGCACGCTCGCGGCCGATGGCACGTGGGATGCGGAGGGCAAGGCCACCGTCACCACGGGCGAGGACGGCCGCGTGACCGTATCGGGCGTGGACTCGGGCAAGTTGGAGGTCCGCGAGCTCAAGGCGCCCAAGGGCTACGCCGCCTTTGAGGGCACGCGCTCCGTGACGGTCAAGGCCGAGGGCCTGGACGTCGACCAGGTGGCCGCCGCCAAGCCCAAGCTCACCATCACCGCCGAGTCGCCCCTGCGCGCCGACAGCGCGGACGGGTCGACGGGCAGCCTGGAGGCGTCGCTCATCAATACGCCCACCGGTACGCCCCCTAGCACTATCACCGGAGGCTTCATGCCCTCGACAGGCGATATGGCAATGTTCGCCGCGGCCGCCGCAGCGGTCGCCGGAGCCGCAATACTCGTGGTCGCGCTCCTGATCAAGCGGGGAGGTGGCCACCATACAGAGTAGCCAATGGCCCCACAGAGAGCGGGGCGAGACAGAACCAAGCAGATGCTTAGACACAGACAGATGGTTTTAGATCAAATGGATTTCAAGCAGAAAGCAGAGGAAAAGAAGATGAGTATGAGCAAGAACATCGCACGCCTGGCAGTAACGGCAGGCCTTACGGCAGCGCTGAGCTTCGGTGGAGTCATGGCCCCGGTGACTATGGCGTTTGCTGATGGTGCGACTACTTCGACCAATAGCATTAAGATCAATAAGAACAATGCGAATGGCGACGTGAAGTACAAGGCATACCAGATCTTTAAGGCCGATGTTGCGGATCCGACTGAGGAGGGGGCGACTGATAAGATCATCTCCAACGTCAAGTGGGCATTTGATGACGTTGATACTCAGGAGGCCATCATCGCGGCTATTAAAGCGGATTCGAAGTATGCGACTTCTGATCCCAAGCTGCCTGATAAAGCTACCGCCCAGGACGTGGCCGATTGGTTGACTAAGAACGTTACCGGTACTAATGCTGAGACTGCTGTTAATAAGGATCACCTTCTCAACAAGATTGCCGGTATTGTGAAAAGTGGCGTTACCGCTACGGGCAGTTCGTTCTTGGCAGGCAATAGTTTCACTGTGCCTAACGATGAGAATAATTCCCCCAAGACGGGTTACTACCTGTTCCTGACCGATGAATCTTCACTGAGCACTTCCGAAGCGGCAAAGAAGAACACGGGCACCTCGCCCATCTTCGCCGTTGTCGGCGGTAGCAGCGTGACCGTTACCGAGAAGACCAGCATTCCTACCGTTGAGAAGGAGGTCCTCGAGGGCGCGAATTGGGGAAAGGTAAGCGACTCGTATATTGGCGAGGAGGTCGAATATAAACTGACTGGCCACGTTGCTAGTAACATCGCTACGTTCAATAAGTATGAGTATGTATTTCAGGACACGTTGAGCAAGGGTCTTGAGGTTGTGAAGGACTCAAGCGGCACGCCGGAGGACCTACGCGTCTGTATTGTCGATAGCAAGACCAATGCTGAGAAGGAGGTTGTACTCGACGCTACCCACGGTTACCAGGTGACTGTGACTCCCGGTACAACCGCCGGAACTGAGCTCCTTAAGGTTTCTTTTGATAACCTTAAGGCAGTTCAGGATGCTAATGGGAATCAGATCAGCGTAAATGCGGACTCCACGGTGGTCGTAACCTACAAGGCTAAGCTCAACAGTCAAGTCGAATACAAGGCCGACGGCGCCACCAATGAGGTCAAGCTTGTCTATTCCAACGATCCCATGTCTACCGGCACTGGCACTTCCGAGTCGGATGAAGTCACTGACTACGTCTTTGGTCTCGATGTCACTAAGACCGACTCAGATAATACGGACAAGAAGCTCGTTGCCAGCTTTAAGGTCAAAATGACCAAGGAGGGGGACACCGAAATCCCCAATGGCGGAAAATGGCTGACGCAGGAAGGTGGGCTCGTCGACGACGCAGGCCATGCCGGAGTGTTTACGACTAATACTGATGGCAAGGTATTTATTCCCGGTCTTGTTGAGGGCACATACGAGATCACCGAGAGCGAGACGCCTGCAGGTTACAACACCATCGATCCATTTACCATTACGGTGACGCCTACGTATGATGCGACCGGTACACTGACGAATCTTAAGGTGGAGTCCAGCTCCAATATGGCAACTGCTACGACTGGAAACAACATTACCTCGACCAAGATCCCCGTCACCATCCAGAACAAGAAGGGCTCTGGTCTCCCGCTGACCGGTCTTAACGGCGTGACCTTCACTTGGATCGCTGGTGGCGCGGTGCTGTGCATTGGCGTGGCGCACCTCATCCGCAGCCGTAAGCAGGCTGAGGAGTCCGAGCAGGAGTAACGCTCACTCACCCATCCCTTTGGCAGGTGGGATGTGATGGCCATGAGACTTGCGGACACTTTTCTCGTCCATCGACGTTCTTGCTTTGCCATTCTCTTTTCGGGGCAGACTCCGCACTGGAGTTTGCCCCGTTTTTTCGGGCAACGCAGCCGGGCTCTATTGCCCAGATGATCGAGCGCATGAATATCGAACAAATGTTTGCAAATATTGCGTTTACCAGCTGTAAGTGCGAGTGCTCGCAGTAAAATACCCTTGCGACGCATCCCGTGCGCGGGCGGCCGACGACTCGATCGGAGGTCCCCAAATGCTGAAATTCCTTAACGTGCTCGCCGCCCTCGCGGCGGTGGGCTCGTTCGTCATCGCGTTTCTTGACTCGTATGAGGTTCGGTTTAAGGTCCGTAGGCGCACGCGCGGTGCGGACGGTAGAAGGCATTTGCGCCGCAACAAGCGCAAATAAGAATGCCCGGGGGTCGGATCCCGGGCATTTAACAAAACCAGAAAACTAGGCCGCCCGCGCTTTCGATCACTTACGCGGGATGCGCCGTTTCCTAGAGACATTGTATCCCGAATCGCCCCGCCGATTCGGGACATTTTGAAAACTCAAATGCGGGCCTATGCCCGGCGGGGGAGCCTGTTAATCGGCTATTATTTGTTTAGACATCATTGGAGGCGATGTGCGGTGGTGAAGAGCGCCAAGCATTTAGAAAAGGCAAACAAGCGTCGTCGCAAGCGGCTGCCGCGCTGGGCCGACCGGCTCATCACTATCGTCATCATCCTTATTGGCGTGGGCC
>CAKUEU010000056.1 GCA_934646865.1 uncultured Collinsella sp.
CTGCGGGCCTTCACGTTGTCGCGCAGCTGCATGCCCATGTACTCGTGCACCAGGGCGCGGCAGGTGGGGTCGAGCACGGGGAAGGCGATCTCCACGCGGTGCTCGGTGTTACGCGTCATCATGTCGGCGGAGCTCAGGTAGATCATGTCCGAGTCCACGCCAAAGGCGTACACACGTGCATGCTCCAAAAAGCGTCCGACAATGGAGCGAACATGCACGTTTTCGGTCTTGCCTGGGACGCCGGGCTTGAGGCACGAGATGCCGCGGATGATCATGTCCACGCGGACTCCTGCGCACGATGCCTCGGCGATCTTGTCGATAACCTCGCGGTCGGTGAGCGAGTTGAGCTTAAAGAACACACGGGCGGGCTCGCCGGCAAGGGCGCGCTGAATCTCGCGGTCCAGACCGCGCATGATGAGCGGCTTAAGGCCGACGGGCGCCACGCCCAGGAAGCGATAATCTCCGCGCAGGTTGCCCAGTGACAGGTTGCGGAAGAACAGGTTGGCGTCCTCACCGATGCCGGGATGGGCGGTCATGAGCATAAAGTCGCTGTAGAGCTTGGCCGTCTTTTCGTTAAAGTTGCCGGTGCCCAACAGCGTCAGGCGCGTAAGCGCCATGCCCTCGCGATAGGTGAGCTGGCAGATCTTGGAGTGGCATTTAAAGCCCTCAGAGCCGTAGATGACGGTGCAGCCGGCCTCTTCCAGGCGCTCGGCCCACTCGATGTTGTTCTGCTCGTCGAAGCGGGCGCGGAGCTCCATAAGCACCGTGACCTCTTTGCCGTTCTCGGCGGCGTCGATGAGCGACTCGCACAGGCGGCTCTGCTTGGCCACGCGGTAGAGCGTGATGCGCAACGAGATGCACTCGGGGTCGTAGGCTGCCTCGTGAACCAGGTCCAAGAACGGGTTCATGGCCTCATAGGGATAAAAGAGCAGCTTGTCGTGCTGCAGCACCTGCTCGCGGATGGAACGGGTCATGTCGATGGTGGGGTTGGGCTGCGGTTTGAACGGCGTAAAGAGCAGCTCGTTGCGCAGGTGCTCGGGAATCTTACCCTCAATGCCAAAGACATAGCCCAGATCGAGCGGGATATCGCAAGTAAAGACCGAGCGGCGCGAAAGCTCGAGTGCCTTGCGGATGGTCTTGAGTGTTTGCTTCTCGAGCGAGCCCGAGACGGCGAGCACTACCGGCTGCAGGCGCAGGCGCTTCTTGAGGATGCGCTTCATGTGCTGGCGGTAGTCCTCTTCCTCCTCGACGCCCTCGCCGTCCGGATCGATGTCGGCGTTGCGGGTGACGCGGATGAGCGCGCGGTCGAGCGGCTTATAGGAGCCAAAGCAACTGTCCAGGCAGGCGAGGATGACGTCCTCGAGCAAGATGTAGGAGTAGGTGCCGGTGGGCGAGGGGATCTCGACCACGCGGTTCATCGAGGCGGGAATCTCGATGAGGCCCAGCAGGCTCTCCTCGTCGGTGACACCGTCCAGGCCGCAAGCCAGGTAGAGTGCACCGTTACGCAGGTTGGGGAAGGGGTGGCGCGGGTCGATGACCAACGGCGAGATGACCGGCGACACGTAGGCCTGGAAGTAGCGGGTGACAAAGGTGCGCTCCTCGGGCGTAAGCGAATCGACGCGCGCGCGGTGAACACCCAGGGCGTCGAGCTTGCCCTCGATGCTCTTGAAAATGGACTCCCAGCGGTCGAGGAGCCCGGGCAGCTCCGCCACGACGGCTTCGACCTGCTCAGAGGCAGTCATATTACTCTTGTTGTCGACGGGTTGCTTTTTGAGTTCGGCCAGGTCGGACAGGCCGCCCACGCGGACCATAAGGAACTCGTCGAGGTTGGACTCGAAGATCGAGACGAACTTTAGGCGCTCGAACAGCGGCACGGACTCATCGAAAGCCTCATCGAGCACGCGGTTGTCAAAGCGTAGCCAGCTGAGCTCTCGATTCTGCGTGTACGAGAAGTCGCGCGGCGGCTTGCGCAGCTTTGCGGCGGCTTGCTTCTTTTCGATTTTGCTCGGCATATGCATCTGTCCGTTCAGTCCCCACAGGGGACGGTAGCCTAACACTAATCACTATTGTCTCAATTTAGTCGACTTGTGGCACGGACGTATCGCGTGAACGGTATCTTTACCTACTTCTTACGCGCACAAGTTATTGAACTAACGCCCGAAGAGTTGTGCAAGCAATCTATATCCTCACTCAACTGGTGAGAATATATGAATAAGAATAAGTAGGTGCTGAATATTATCCAAGTTACATCGAATCGTAGGCAGACGTTAGTTATATACAGAAAACCGATTTAGCTATGCAATTCCGAATCATGAATTTCTTTGTTCGATCGCTTGCGATTCTTAAGAAAAAAGAGCGTCTAGCTTTAAATTTCTGCTTTACAAAGCCGAAGTACATCATGGGGAATCATATGCGATATACCGTTCATCGAACTTTGCTGACCGTTCGGGGGCGAGGTGGAATTACAGGTGCATTTTGGATATAACTAGAGCTGTCAGCAAGCAGCGTCCCAAACGGAGGGGCGCTGATACATTCGGCCAGTAAGGCCCGAAAGAAAGGTAGGAGGCCATGACGAAAGGTCTGCACGTGCCTTCCGAGATCGGCAAGCTCAGGAAGGTCTGCCTGCACCGTCCCGGCGACGAGCTCCTCAACCTGCCGCCCGACGAGCTCGAGCGACTCCTGTTCGACGACGTCCCGTTCCTGGAGGTCGCACAGCAGGAGCACGACACCTTCGCCCAGATCCTGAGGGACCAGGGCGTGGAGGTCCTCTATCTCGAGAACCTCGTCGCGGAGGTGTTCGACCAGGTCCCCGGCGCCCGCGCCGAGTTCACCGACCAGTACATCGCCGAGGCAGGCATCCGCGGCCAGCACATGCCGCAGATCGTCCGCGAGAAGCTGGACTCCATCGAGGACAACCTCGAGTTCGTCAAGAAGACCATGGCCGGCATGACCAAGTCCGAGATCGAGATGCCCCTCACGGCCTCCACGACCCTCGACTCCCTGGTCAACTCCGAGTCCGAGTCCGACCTGATCATCGACCCGATGCCCAACCTCTACTTCACCCGCGACCCGTTCGCGGTCGTCGGCGAGGGCGTCAACCTCAACCGCATGTACTCGGTCACCCGCAACCGCGAGACCCTGTACGGCAAGTACATCTTCAAGTACCACCCCGACTACAAGGACGTCTCGCTGTACTTCCGCCGCGACTGCCAGTTCCACACCGAGGGCGGCGACGTGCTGAACATCAACGAGAAGACCCTCGCCGTCGGCATCTCCCAGCGCACCCAGGCCGCCGCGATCGACGTCATGGCCCAGAACATCTTCTGGAACTCCGACTCCAAGGTCGAGCGCATCCTGGCCTTCGACATCCCGGTCTCGCGCGCCTTCATGCACCTCGACACGGTCTTCACCCAGATCGACGTCGATAAGTTCACGATCCACCCCGCCATCATGGGCACCCTGCGCGTCTACGAGCTGACCGCCGGCAAGAACCCGGGCGACGTGAACATCCGCCTGATCGAGGACACCCTCGAGCACGTCCTGGAGGACGCCACCGGCGTCGACCAGGTCAAGCTGATCCCCTGCGGCGGCGGCGACCCGATCGCGGCCTCCCGCGAGCAGTGGAACGACGGCTCCAACACCCTGTGCGTCGAGCCCGGCAAGATCTGCGTCTACGCCCGCAACACCGTCACCAACGACGTGCTGTACAAGGAGGGCCTGGACCTTCTCGTCGTGCCCTCCGCCGAGCTCTCCCGCGGCCGCGGCGGCCCGCGCTGCATGAGCATGCCCTTCTGGCGCGAGGACCTCTAAGGTCTTCAAGGACCCGTACAGGTCTTAATACATACATCTAGCTGCTATTAGATGTCTCCCATTGGGGCGGTGCGGATCTTTCGCACCGCCCCAAACTTCTTTAATGACGTTAAATTAACAACAGATAAGGTGACCGTTATGTCTAAAGACAGTCACGTCGACAACCCCAACGGTGTCGGCTTTTTTGGCCTTGTCGGCATGGTCGTTTCCTCCTGCATCGGCACGGGCGTGTTCGCTCTGACCGGTCAGCTCGCTAACGTCGCTTCCCCCGGTGCCGCACTCGTCGCTTGGGTCGTTTGCGGCCTGGGCTTTTTGATGCTGGCGCTCTCGCTTGCCAACATCGGCTCCAAGCGCCCCGATCTCGATGGCGCTTGCGCCTATGCCGAGGAGGGCTTTGGCCCCTTCCACGGATTTATTTCGGGCTGGGGCTATTGGCTTTCGGCCTGGCTCGGTAACGTCGGATTTGGCACCATGATCGCTCAGGTTCTGGGTTCCGATTATTGCCTGGGCACGATCATGCCCGGCGTGTTCTCGGATCCTGTGACCGGTAACCCTGCCGTCGTCGGCGTCGTTGTCGTGTCGCTCGTCCTGTGGGGCATCACCTTCCTGGTCATTCGCGGCGTCGAGAGCGCTGCGGCATTCAACGCGATCGTCATGGTCATTAAGATTGCCTCCATCCTGCTGTTCATCGCGTTCTCCTGCTTTGCCTTTAACGCCGGCGTGTTCACCGCCGATTTCTGGGGTACCGCTGCGCGCAACGCCACGATCGTCGCCGCGAACGATGTTGAGCTCGGAAGCGTTGCCAACCAGGTCACGCAGTGCATCCTCATCATGATGTGGGTCTTCATCGGCGTCGAGGGCGCTTCGGTCATGTCCGGTCGCGCCAAGCGTAAGAGTGAGGTCGGCTCCGCCACCATCATCGGCCTGATCGTTCTGCTGACCCTCTATATCGGCGCTTCCGTCATTCCGTATGGCGTTGTGGATTACGCCGACCTGGTTGCGGCTCCCAAGCCCGCCACCATTACCGTGTTCGAGCAGCTTGCTCCCGGCTGGGGCGGCGCTTTCATCTCCTGGGCTATCATCATCTCGGTGTGCGGGTCCTGGCTGTCCTTTACCATGCTTCCCGCCGAGGTCTCCTCGATGATGGCCGATCACGGCCTGCTGCCCAAGTCGTGGGGCGAGGTCAACGCCAAGGGCGCTCCGCAGATGGCCCTGATTATCGTCGGTGCACTGACCGAGGCATTCATCATCATCGCAACGTTTGCCGCCGACGCCTACACCTTCGCCATCTCCATGTGCACCGTGACCATCGTCGTCACCTGGGCCTATGCCGCGGCGTATCAGGTTAAGTTCTCCCGTGAGCGCGGCGAGACGGGCCAGATGCTCATCGGTATCCTTGCCCTGGTGTTCCAGGTCGTGGGCGTGCTCTTTACCGGCTGGGGCTTCCTGCTGCTGGCCTGCCTGGGCTATATCCCCGGCTTCCTGTTCTATCGCAAGGCGCTCTCCGAGTCCGGTCAGTCCATGGGTAAGGGACAGGTCATCTGCGCGGTCGTTATCGCCATCCTGGGCATCATCTCGATTCCCATGACCTTTGCCGGCATCATCCCCGTGTTCTAGCGATTGGAGCCTAGCCATGGATATCAAGACGATCGGCGTTGAGGAGTGGCTCAACGTTTGGGAGAAGAGCGCTACGTGGGATATCGCCCAGTCGACGATCTCGTCGCTCACCATGGGCGAGCTGCGCGCGCTCGACGAGCAGGACGGCGCCACGTTCTACGAGCGCCTGGACCGCGAGAAGATGAACTACGGCTGGATCGAGGGCTCGCCCGACTTTAAGGCCGAGGTCGCCAAACTCTATCGTCGCGAGGTCAATCCCGATCATATTCTGCAGACCAACGGCTGCACGGGCGCGAACCTCAATGCCATCATGGCGGTGGTCGAGCCCGGCGACCATGTCATCGCCGAGTGGCCCACCTATGCGCCGCTCTACGAGATTCCGCGTACGTTGGGCGCCGAGGTCGAGTACTGGGAGCTTCGCGAGGAGCTCGGCTGGAAGCCCGATATCGAGGAGCTCAAGCGCCTGGTGCGTCCCAACACCAAGCTCATCTGCATCAACAACGCATCGAACCCCATCGGTACGGTGCTCGATGCCGATACGCTCGGCCAGATTGCCGAGATCGCCCGCTCGGTGGGCGCCTACGTGCTGTGCGACGAGGTGTACCTACCGCTCGAGAACACCGAGTCCTTCATGTCGATGGCCGACGTGTACGAGAAGGCCATCGTCACCAACTCCGTGTCCAAGACCTATTCGACGCCTGCGGCCCGCGTGGGCTGGGTTGTGGCCGACGAAGAGGTGTCTAACCGCATCCGCACCTATCGTGACTACACCATGATCTGCGGCGGCGTGTTCAACGACGCCCTGGCAACCTACGTGCTCGAGCACAAGGACAAGATCCTCGAGCGCAACCGCAAGATCGTGTTTGGCAATCGCGATATCGCGCAGGCGTGGATCGATACGCAGCACCGTGTCTCCTGGACGGCCCCGCAAGGCGTTTCCACCTCGTTTATCCAGCTGGATATCCCTGGGGACGACGAGGAGTTCTGCAAGCGCCTGCTGGCCGAGAGGGGGGTGCTGCTGGTGCCCGGCAGCCGCTTTGAGCTTCCCTGCGGTGCACGCCTGGGTTACTGCGCGAGCGAGGACGTTCTGCGCGAGGGCTTAAGGCTTTTGGGCGAGGCGCTGGCGGAGTTCGATCGCTAGGATTCCGACGGTCCTCGAAAGCCGTTCATAACTGCCTACGATTATCGAAAACAGGCCCGTTCCCCACGAGGGGAGCGGGCCTGTTTTTCTATACCTAGAAGTCAAGTTGTTACAAATGGAGCCGTAGGACAAGCGAGTATCCGCTGGGCCTTATACTGAGCTTCCGGTGAACGGTACCAAGCGTCTGGTAAACGGTAATTTGTTTACTAGAAATGAATAGGACAAACTTTTTTCTGAATAAAAATGAAAATGGTTGAGACGCGGTATGAATCGCTAATTCTATTCATAGCTTTATTGGAAATATGCAATTTGAGGGTGGTTTATCAAAGATTCGTTCCATTCGATATTTGGATTGAAAACACGTTTAAGCACGTAAATACACTTTATTATGACGAAGTGTGCCATGCGTGAAGTATATGTGTATGCCGTTCACCCCCTATAAAAAACCGTTCGGGGGCAAGGTGGAAGTATGAGCTGATTTTGGATATAAATATGTCGTCAGCAATAACGCCTCACACGGAGGGGCGCTAACGAATCGGCCCCGACAAGGGCCCGAAAGAAAGGTAGGAGGCCATGACGAAAGGTCTGCACGTGCCTTCCGAGATCGGCAAGCTCAGGAAGGTCTGCCTGCACCGTCCCGGCGACGAGCTCCTCAACCTGCCGCCCGACGAGCTCGAGCGACTCCTGTTCGACGACGTCCCGTTCCTGGAGGTCGCACAGCAGGAGCACGACACCTTCGCCCAGATCCTGAGGGACCAGGGCGTGGAGGTCCTCTATCTCGAGAACCTCGTCGCGGAGGTGTTCGACCAGGTCCCCGGCGCCCGCGCCGAGTTCACCGACCAGTACATCGCCGAGGCAGGCATCCGCGGCCAGCACATGCCGCAGATCGTCCGCGAGAAGCTGGACTCCATCGAGGACAACCTCGAGTTCGTCAAGAAGACCATGGCCGGCATGACCAAGTCCGAGATCGAGATGCCCCTCACGGCCTCCACGACCCTCGACTCCCTGGTCAACTCCGAGTCCGAGTCCGACCTGATCATCGACCCGATGCCCAACCTCTACTTCACCCGCGACCCGTTCGCGGTCGTCGGCGAGGGCGTCAACCTCAACCGCATGTACTCGGTCACCCGCAACCGCGAGACCCTGTACGGCAAGTACATCTTCAAGTACCACCCCGACTACAAGGACGTCTCGCTGTACTTCCGCCGCGACTGCCAGTTCCACACCGAGGGCGGCGACGTGCTGAACATCAACGAGAAGACCCTCGCCGTCGGCATCTCCCAGCGCACCCAGGCCGCCGCGATCGACGTCATGGCCCAGAACATCTTCTGGAACTCCGACTCCAAGGTCGAGCGCATCCTGGCCTTCGACATCCCGGTCTCGCGCGCCTTCATGCACCTCGACACGGTCTTCACCCAGATCGACGTCGATAAGTTCACGATCCACCCCGCCATCATGGGCACCCTGCGCGTCTACGAGCTGACCGCCGGCAAGAACCCGGGCGACGTGAACATCCGCCTGATCGAGGACACCCTCGAGCACGTCCTGGAGGACGCCACCGGCGTCGACCAGGTCAAGCTGATCCCCTGCGGCGGCGGCGACCCGATCGCGGCCTCCCGCGAGCAGTGGAACGACGGCTCCAACACCCTGTGCGTCGAGCCCGGCAAGATCTGCGTCTACGCCCGCAACACCGTCACCAACGACGTGCTGTACAAGGAGGGCCTGGACCTTCTCGTCGTGCCCTCCGCCGAGCTCTCCCGCGGCCGCGGCGGCCCGCGCTGCATGAGCATGCCCTTCTGGCGCGAGGACCTCTAAGTCTTTAACGTTCCGGTGCGGTCCCCCTACAACCGCACCGGTTTCGCCCGTCAAACGGGCTCCACTACTACTTTTAGTAATTCATTTCTTCGAAAGGAAACGAACCATGGGTGTTAACCTCTCCGGCCGTAGCTTCCTCAAGCTCCTCGACCTCACCACCGAGGAGATCGAGTACCTGCTCAAGCTCTCCAAGAACTTCAAGGACATGAAGCGCGCTGGCGTTCCGCACCGCTATCTCGAGGGCAAGAACATCGTCCTGCTCTTCCAGAAGACTTCCACCCGTACCCGCTGCGCCTTCGAGGTCGGCGGCATGGATCTGGGTATGGGCGTCACCTACCTCGATCCCGGTTCGTCGCAGATGGGCAAGAAGGAGTCCATCGAGGACACCGCTCGCGTTCTCGGCCGCATGTATGACGGCATCGAGTTCCGCGGCTTTGCCCAGGACGACGTCGAGGAGCTTGCTGCTAAGTCCGGCGTGCCCGTGTGGAACGGCCTGACCACTGAGTGGCACCCCACCCAGATGCTCGCCGACATCCTGACCGTCCAGGAGAACTTCAACTACGACATCAAGGGCAAGACCCTCGTCTTCATGGGCGACTGCAAGAACAACGTCGCTCGCTCCCTCATGGTCGTCTGCTCCAAGCTCGGCATGAACTTCGTGGCCTGCGGCCCCGAGGAGTGCATGCCCGCTGACGACGTCATCGAGGCCTGCAAGCCCATCGCCGAGGCCAACGGCTGCACCATCAAGCTGACCACCGACGTCAAGGACGGCGTCACCGGCGCTGACGTTCTCTACACCGACGTGTGGGTCTCCATGGGCGAGCCCGACGAGGTCTGGGCCGAGCGCATCGCTCAGCTCACCCCGTATCGTGTCACCTCCGAGGTCATGGCTATGGCCAACCCGGGTGCCATCTTCCTGCACTGCCTGCCCAGCTTCCACGACACCAACACCACCATTGGCGCCGAGAAGTGCGAGCAGTTCGGCATCACCGAGCAGGAGGTCACCGACGAGGTCTTCGAGAGCCCCGCTTCCAAGGTCTTCGATGAGGCCGAGAACCGCATGCACACCATCAAGGCTGTCATGTACGCCACGCTCAAGTAAGAGTATCTAGCATCTCGCTCGGGGTGTATTGCTGCACACCCCGAGCGGTTTTGTCTGGTAAAAATCTCGCGTCGAGCGGTGGGCACGGCACGGAAGATCCGCTTTGCGCGAGAAGAGTTAAATGATTTATGAAGGGGGGATGAGAACCATGACTGAGACCGCTAAGAAAAAGCGCGGTATGCCTTCATCGTTCACCATTCTTCTTGCTCTGCTGGCAATTGTCGCAGTGATTACCGTTATCGTCTCCGGCACGTCCGGCGGCGAGGTTACTGCAGCCCGCCTGAGTGATTTCTGCACCGCCCCGATTTTGGGCTTCGCTGACGCTCTGCCCGTCTGCCTCTTCGTTATGATCCTGGGTGGCTTCCTCGGCATGATGACCGAGACCGGCGCTCTGGACAACGGCATTGCCGTTCTGGTGCAGAAGCTTAAGGGCAACGAGATCATGCTCGTTCCCGTGCTGATGCTCATCTTCTCCCTCGGTGGTACCACCTATGGTATGTGCGAGGAGACCGTTCCCTTCTACGCCCTGCTCGCCGCTACCATGATGGCCGCTGGCTTCGACCCCATGGTCGGTGCCGCTACCGTCCTGCTCGGCGCTGGCTGCGGCTGCCTGGGCTCCACGGTTAACCCGTTCGCCGTCGGCGCTGCCGTCGACGCTCTGACCGGCGTTGGCATTGAGGTCAACCAGTCCATCATCATCGGCCTTGGCGCCGTCCTGTGGATTGTCACCACCGCTATGTCCATCGTCTTCGTGATGAACTATGCCAAGAAGGTCAAGGCCGACAAGGGTTCCACCATCCTTTCGATGCAGGAGCTCGAGGATGCCGAGGCCGCCCACGGTAAGGCTGCTTCTGAGGTTAACAAGGAGGTCAAGCTCACCGGTCGTCAGAAGGGTGTCCTGATCGCCTTCGCCTTCACCTTTGTCGTCATGATCGTCGGCTTCATCCCGCTGGCCGACCTCAACGAGGGCGTCGCCAACTTCTTCGATGCTGGCGCTGTCTACGACGCCGACGGTAACACCGTCGTCCAGGGCTGGTCTGCCCTGATCACCGGCCTGCCCATTGGCCAGTGGTACTTCGACGAGGCTTCCACCTGGTTCTTCCTCATGGCTATCCTGATCGGTATCATCGGTGGCCTGTCCGAGAAGCAGATCGTCAACACCTTCATCACCGGCGCTGCCGACATGATGTCCGTTGTTCTCGTCATCGCCCTCGCCCGTGGTATCTCCGTCCTCATGGCTAACACCGGCCTCGACGTCTACGTCCTCGACGCTGCCGCCAATGCCCTGGCTGGCCTGTCCGGCGTGATCTTCGCTCCCATGAGCTTCCTGGTCTACTTCGGCCTGTCCTTCCTGATCCCCTCGACCTCCGGTATGGCCACCGTCTCCATGCCCATCATGGGACCGCTGGCTGTCAAGCTCGGCTTCTCACCCGAGGTCATGGTCATGATCTTCTCCGCCGCCATCGGTGTCGTGAACCTGTTCACCCCGACCTCCGGCGCCATCATGGGCGGCCTCGCCCTGGCCAAGATCGAGTGGACGACCTGGCTCAAGTTTGCCCTTAAGCTCATCGTCGCTCTCTCCGTCGTCTGCGCCGTTATCCTGACCGTCGCCTGCGTGATGCTCTAAGTACCCAACGGGTACCCCACGGAAACCTTGACGATCCTGTAAAGGATCACCTGGTCATCGTCTGTCCGGTGGGGTCAACCCACCGGTAGACTCCTACCTTTAGTCCCCTCCCGTTCCGTGCGCGGGAGGGGGCGCTTTTTTGTTCCGCGGTTTTACCAAACCGCGGAACTGCTCGACGCTGCGCCTATGGGTTCCGCCGTTCTAACGAACGGCGGACCGGTTGACGCTGCACGGGCACCAGAGCGACAACTTGTCATTCAAAGAGGCCGGCATGACCAAAAGGTCTATGCCGGCCTCTTTTCATGCCAATTTGTTCGCTCTGGCACCCGTTCGCTCATATGACCCAATCCGCTGTCAAGAGCCACAATGGCCCCGCCGACCGCTTGCAATCGGTCGGCGGGGCCTG